>NZ_JACTOJ010000001.1:0-367722 GCF_032335695.1 Clostridium sp. 19966 | reverse complement strand
TTCGACGTGTCTTTCGTAAAACCTTTTTGTTAAGGTCATTTATGGATGAAAAGTAAAAGCGCCATCACTTTCGCGATGACGGCTTTATTTTGTCAGTTTTTCAGTGGCCTCCCCGAACTAAAGGAAGTTTTAAATCAGTGAAAAATCAACACTGATTTAAAACAGAACCTTAGTTTAAAATTTCTTCATTTTATTGCGCAACTCCGCTCTTATTTCTTGACGCATGGTATTCGTGCATAGATGTAGCTATTATGCTTGAAACTATTACTATGAGATACTGCAGTATCATAACTGGCAACCAAATTACTATGGCTAACCCATCACCTAAGTCATCTATTCCAGTATGTCTCACAAATAAGGTTAAAGCAAATATAACTGAATATATTGGAAATGATATAGCAACAAAAGCTATATTTAATTGACTTTCATCTAAAAGAAAAATACTTGTTAATAAGCTTAAAATAAAAAAAGGAAACGCTACCTAAAGCTAATAATTTATAATTGATAAGCAAACTAGAATATTTTAACAATTTATAAGTATTAAATCTAGCTGCTACAGCAAGAATGATGCTTATCCCAACAAAATATTTTATCATAAAACTTATTGATGCTTAGTATCCTTAATAGTGAAACAATAAATTTAGAAGGAATAATGAATATAAAGTATGTACCAGTTTTGCGATACATAAGCGAAGAACGTAAAGCCCTAATTAGTATAAGTAGTTTAAAAAAGACCATACCCTTATTAGAATTGGTGCGAGAACGGCCTGGACAAAAGAGAACAGGAACTTTTCAAGATACTTATCTAGAGGATTTCAGCAGATTTAAATTTCCAATACTAATAGATATACCTGCCTATATGAATATAAATAAAGGAACTAGGGATGGAGTTAGAGATTTTGTAGATAAATTCAAGCAAAACATACATCTAAAAGTAGATTATTATAAACTTCTAAGTATAAATAAGAATATAATACCAGTACTTTCATATATGCCAAAATGTGTATATGTTCAGGGTGAACTTAAACTTGACTATTTAGAACTTAAAAAAAGCTTTAATAGAGTTGCCTTCCGCATATTTAATTCCAAACACCTCAATGCCATGCTGATAGATATTAGCAAAGTTATTACCAATAATGACATATTGATTTATGATTTGGATAAAGCCTCTCCAAATGATCCTCAAGCAGCAATTATAATCCGATGGGTTAACAAACTTAAGTCCACTGTTAAATTTACCTCTATAATAATAAGATCTTCTATAAATAGCGAAGTTAAATACAAGAATCTCATTGATGGAAGAATTGTGAATGAAATTGATAATTCTCTGCTAAAGGACTATGTTAAATTAGGGTTCAACGCTTTCGGGGATTTTGCTGGCATTAGAAAAGATTCAACAATCTCTAAAGGTGGATATGCTGTAGTAAGTCCAGGTTTTTTGCAATATTCCTGGCACATAAACAGCTTTATAGGCTATAAAGCACGCTTTGATGACTATAAAGAGTTTATTAATCATATAAAACCTAGCATTACTTCCTCAACGTATTGGAAGCGATATACAGATAAACACCATAAAAATTGTCCTGGCTGTTTAGGTTTGGAAGCAGGCTCAAGTACTCAATACCGTGACTGGAAAAGATATGCTCTTCAGCATTATTTATATACTATGGAAGAATTTCTTTGATTAATTCTAATACTGAAAGCACTTGGGTTATTCTAAGTGCTTTTTACTTGCTTTGAAACAGGAATTAAAAATAATAGACTATATTATTTTTAATGCAAATGCACAAAATCATTAAACGTATGAAGATAAAACTTGTCTCCTTTTTTATTGAATTTTATTATGCTTATTGAGCAGTTCTCAGGAGGATTACCAAAGAAAAATCTTTTTTCCTGAGCAATATTAAGAATACCGCAAATTATTGAACGTATTACACCTCCATGTGTAATTATTGCAACACGTTCAAAGTCATTTTCAATTATCTGATCAATAGATTCTTTACATCTTTTCCAAACCATTTCACCATTTTCACCATTAGGGTAAGGTATATCCTTTTCAAACTTTGACCATTCTTTAAAAAGCTCAGGATAATTATCCCAGGTAGATAAATAAATATCTCCCATATTAATTTCTCTAAAATTTTCATCCTCTATCACTGTACTTTTTACTGAATTATTGAAAATTTTTGCAGTGTCAACTGCACGAGATAAATCACTGCAATAAATCCTGTCAAATTTAATATTTTTACAGCTTTCAGCAAGCTTTTTAGCCTGCATATATCCTTCTTCAGTCAACTTAGGATTTGCAGTGAATTTCTCTTTATCATAATTATCTAATCCATATTTATGACAATTCCCATGTCTAATCAAATAAATTTCCATGCTTATCCCTACTTTCTAATTGGCTCTATTTTAAACCAGTGTCGATTTTTACACTGAATTTATGCATTTGAAATTTCAGTCAAACGCTTTAAATCAATAATTCTATAGCCATAGGCTTCCCTTTTAAGAATACCTTCTTGGCAGAAAGCGGACAAAACATATAAAAAATGACGATAACTCACTCCCAAGTATTCTGAAGCTTCAGTATGCTTTTCTCTATAAATATTTTCATGCGAGGTCATAAGAATAAAATTTGCAAGTCGATTTTCCAGAGTGTAAGACTGATTTTTGGTGTAATTGGAAGTATTAGCAATGGCTTTCTTACTTAAAAATGCACAAAGATAATTTAAGAACTTCACGTCAGAAAGAAGTTGCGTTTTGCAAGCATTAATATCAATACCATAACAAATACATTTACTAGTAGCTTTTATAGCATTAGCGGTTTTCTGTGCCTCTAATAGTTCCATCTCACCTAAGAAGCTTGGAGACGTAATAAAATTTATGAGGGAAACTTTCCCATTAGCATGAGTAAGATACAACTTAGCCTTCCCTTCAATCAAATAATATAGATAATTAGGCTTGGTTCCTTCCTTAAAAATATGCTCCTCTGCTTCAAACTCAAAGAGCTTCAGATAATGCCTTACATCAAAATCAAAATATTCTGCCATCGGATATTTCTCTAAATATACCTTCTTTTGCTCTAGCGATAATTGTTTCATATACCGTCTCCTAATGTGTGTGAGATTTCTCATATCAATATAAATATAAGATATATATAATACAAAGTAAAGGAGGAAGAAAGCTTATGAATCAAAAAGATTATTGGAATAATGCAGCAGAATCAAAGGAATTCACAACAAAAATACAAATAGCTGAATTAGAAAAGTATGTGGACAAGAAAGCTTTTGTATTGGATGTGGGCTGTGGCTATGGAAGAACATTAAATGAACTACATGAGGCGGGTTTCACCAATACCCTAGGCATTGATTTTTCAGAAAAAATGATAAAGCGTGGAATCAAAATGTTTCCCGAGCTGAATTTAAAGGTTAAAAAATCAGCTGCTATAGATTTGGAAGCTAATAGCGTAGATGCGGTGATTTTATTTGCCGTTCTAACATGTATAGTAGAAAACAAAGAACAGACGTACCTTATTGATGAGATAAAACGAATTTTGAAGCCAAATGGCATTATTTATATCAATGATTTTCTGTTAAATGAAGATGAACGAAATATTAGAAGATATGAACAATTTAGAAATAAATATGGCAGCTATGGGATTTTTGAATTACAGGAAGGTGCCCTGTTAAGGCATCATGAAGAAAATTGGATAAAAGAACTTCTTAAAGATTTTAACATATTGGAATATCATAATCTAATTCATAAAACAATGAATGGACATGTATCAAAAGGATTTTATTATATAGGAAATAAGAAGGCCCGGCTAAGTAATTAAGGCTGCTGTTAATAAATTTAAAATGAAGTGTAATTATGATTTAATGAGAAAAAGCGCTCATCTAGCAAGGATTAGTACTTTTTCTCAATGATTGCTCAATGTTATTTATCAGCACTAAATTTTTCTTATTTAGATAATAACCGCTATTTTAAAATCACTCTACATATTCAGTAACTAAATCAGTAAAAAGAATACCTTCTAAATGATCTATTTCATGGCAGAAGCATTTTGCTAAATCTCCAGTACCTGTCAATATGATCTCTTCTCCATTTTCGTTTAATGCTTGTACTGTTACTTTAGCAGGTCTTGTCAGCTTCCCCCATTTATCTGGAATACTTAAACAGCCTTCTATAACTTCTTGAGTTCCTTCCTGCTTAATTATCTTGGGATTTACTAATTTTATAAGGCCTTGTCCCATATCTATTACAACTAATCTCTTTAATATGCCTACTTGTGGAGCAGCTAATCCTGCACCATTTTCTGAATTATACATGGTATCAGCCATATCATTTAGAATTTGTCTTATTTTATCATCTACCATTTCAACTGTTCTGCTTTTTTTACTTAATATTTCATCACCATACAGTCTAATTTGCCTTAAAGCCATTTAAACAACTCCTCTGCTTTGTTCAGCTCTAGATTTTCTTTCACTTTCTTCAAAAAGAAAAATATCCTCTATAGGTTTATGAAAGATTTTAGAAATATCATAAGCTAGCCATATAGAAGGCTCACATTTTTCTGTTTCTATAGCATTAATGGCTTGCCTCGATACGCCTATAAGCTGCCCTAACTGCTCTTGTGTCAATCCAAGGGCTTCTCTAAATTCTTTTAACCGATTTTTCATAAATCATCACCTCTATAACGTTTACCTTACATAGCAAATGTATCACTATTTAATTTTTATGTCAAGTTAACCTTACTCGTTAAATTTGTCATTAACTATTTTAGGCTTTAAAACTTCATAAAAAATCCATATTAGCTGCTTGTTTTTTCAATGCTAATATGGATTGGGTGATAAAGTTATATTATATATAAATTAGCTTGCCTTTTCTAATTTCTTTTGGCTCTTAGCAAAGCCTATTTGTGAAAAAGAGTATATAACCAGTGCTGCCCATATAACGCAAAAAGCTATCATATCAACTGCTTCAAAACTTTCATGATACACAAAAACTCCAATAATCAAGCTTATGGTTGGAGAAATATACTGTGTGAAGCCAATCAAGGATAAAGGGAGTTTCTTTGTGCTACTTGCGAAAAGCAGCAGCGGGACAGCTGTAATTACACCAGCTCCCATAAGCAATAGGATTACCAATGTACCTTCTGCCCTGAAAGCACCTATTCCGCTAACCTGCCTTGACATAATATATATTGCGGCAAGCGGTGTAAGCATAGCTGTTTCAAGAGTTAGTCCAACTATAGCGTTAGCCTTAACTGATTTCTTGATAGCTCCATATAACGCAAAAGAAATAGCTAGTCCCAATGAAATCCACGGAATCTTACCATATTGCACTGTTTTTATTAAGACACCAATAGCAGCAACAGCAAGGGAAGCCCATGTCCAATAGCTAAGCTTTTCTTTGAAGATTATAACTCCCAGCAGCACTGCTAATAGTGGATTTATATAATATCCAAGGCTTGCGTCTACAATCTTATCTGAATTAACAGCCCAAATATACAATCCCCAATTAAAGGCGATTAAAATTGATGCAATAAATATATAAAATATTTGTTTCTTGTCTTTAGCTATGCGCTTTAATTCATTCCATTGTTTTGTTACTGCGATTATTAAAACTGTAAAGACAAAGGCCCAAACAATTCTATTAGCTAAAATTTCTATTGGAAACACTCTATCAATAAGTTTCCAGTATACAGGCAGAATCCCCCATAATACATATGCAGCAATTGCATATATTACACCCACAGTCTTTTCGTTGTTCATTTAATTTCCCCCAATTCTGAATCTGTTTTTTAATTTTTATCTTGGAAACATATAATCCATAACATTTATCTCCTAAAGTTTATTTCTTAGCATTTACAAGTCATACAAATGCTCTCACTCTAATAGAAGGCTTTATTCTTGTTTACGCAAAATAACTTCTGCAGCTCAAAATAATAAAGTATAATAATACTATAAAAGATTATATAATATAAAAAGCTTTTTATATACAGTTAAAAAGCAATATTTAATATTAAACAATGATTTTAAAAGTAATTTAGAAAAGTTAGGAAGTGCTGTTTTGGATAAGCATCAAGAAAATAGACAAGCAAAGAAAAGATTATTATGGGAAACATTGATTGTCATTGCCATTACCATCATATTGTTTTTAATATTTAATAATCTCAGCTCAATTATCCCCATACTTCCTGTAATATATCTTTTAATTGAGAGAAAAGAAAGACATCGTTCATGGTCAGAAATAGGTTTTAAAATACGAAATATTTCTTTTGATTTAAGAATTGTTTGGTATTTTATCTTATTAGTTGGTGCAATTTCGCCGCTTTTAACATCTCTAACAGGAAAGTATTGTGTCCCCGGATATATTGAGCATGTAAAATCAAGATTACCCATGGATCTAAATACAATAATGTCTGCAATAATAGCAATAGCAATCGGCTCATTCTTAGAGGAAATTATTTTTAGGGGCTTCATTCAATACAGATTAGAATTGTTTACAACACCTGTTAAATCTATTATTATATCGTCTTTTCTTTTTACTTTTATGCACTATTCTAAAGGAAGCTTTCTTATTGTAACATTAGATATGCTTGGAATATTTATAGATAGCATAATATATGGAATTATATTTACAAAAACTAAAAACATATTCGTCTCATGGATTGCACATTATTTAAGTGACCTCATTGCTGTCATATGTTTATTATACTTTTATTAGTGTCAATAAAACTTATGGTAAATCAAATCGTACGAAACTATTATGAAAAATGCTTATGATTATTTATTTTCAATTATACAGTCTATCTCAACCAACCAGGTTCTGATATTGTTACTGCCTATTTTTCCAAGAGCTCTAATAGCCGCTTTTTTTACATCCTGCAAACTTAAGCCGTAGAGGCTTAATCTATCTTGATTACCTTTCACCATATAAAATAATTCCTTTGCCTCCGCTGAATTAATTGATACATTTTTTAACTTTCTTATAAGTTCTGGAAATTCTGCTTCAGAAAACTCATGCTTATCCTCGAGTAAATCAGGCAGTTTGTCATAATTCATTTCGGGTTTTATATTTTTATTAGAAGAAACAGCCTTTCTTTTATAACTGGATCTGCCTCTTCTTTTTTCACTAACAAGCTTCCTAAGCTTTTGAACCTGCCTATCTAGCAAAGGCAGTCCAACCTTAAGCTGCTCTAATATATCCTTAGGAAGCTGAAAACCATCTGGAAGATCAATAGGAAGATTCCAATTTACGCTAACTTTATCCAGTATTTCATCTCTCTCTAAATCTATCTTCTGTAAGCCTTTTGCTATTAGCATAACTGTTTCAGGAGCCAACCCCGTATGCTGCTCAAAATGCACACTGCCAAGCTTATAAATTTTGCCTGTGCTTTTATGCCGCACAGTGTACCTATATCTGAGAGGTCTCCCACATTCACATCGGCACTCACTATTCACCTTGAAATTATCTTCAAAATCCACCAAGATCCATTCTAATAGTTTTTCCATAGCTTCATCGACGTTCTCTAAATTTTCCTCCGTAAGCACTTCTCCCTTTTTCTTAGCCCAAGCATTTAGCCATTGTGTCTTCTTACCTCTTATAATATACTCATTAAGAAATATTTTCTGCTTATCATTCAGTGAGTTATAGGTCTCATCTAGTAATTTGCGATTATATTTTTCCATATTACTCCTCCTCCTGCACTGCATTAGCAGACTATATTATCAAATCATACTCGTTTTGATGAATAGTCTATTGAAAAAATAAAAATTATAATTAATTATTCTAAAATGGATTTTACCAGCCTGAATTATTCTGTGTATCATTAGTGTTATTATTATAATCAGAGCTTTGGCTGTAATCATAATTAGTGATATCTGTACTTTGCTGATAATCAGCACTGCTATTAAAATTATTGCTTTGTGATTGACCTGCATCAATACTTTGTGAATAATCATTATAGCTGCTAATATCATTATTTTGTGAATAATTCACTGAATCATTATAATAGGTATTATTGTCTATTGTAGTATCTTGATAATTCTGGTCATATGAATTTCCATTACTAGACCCGTATCTCTTGCCAAAATTTCCAATTAATATTATTACTAGAAATATAAAAATTAACATTCCCATAGCTATCACTTACTTTCTTTTAAATTTCTTTTTTGCAAACTTAACTAGCTTGTATACTCCTTTCCCAACCTGCATTAAATCTGAACCGGATATATTTATATTTACATTACTTTCGTTCACATAACTTTTAGGTTCTTCATCTTTTTTCACATTTTTATCATCTTCAGCTGAAGCTGCTACTACTTCGGATGATATTTTTATAATTGAAGTCTTTTGTTCTTCTTCAATATCCTTAAGTACTTTTAAAGATAAAGAAAGCATAAAATCCTTTGGATTGTATTTATTAAAATCTTTGTATGTCAAGTGCTTTTTAAGCCTTATATTTTCCATATTTATTTCTATTTCATTATTTTTAATTTTTTCTTCATAAGATTCCTTGATAAATTTATATGTATCTTTGATCTCATTATATTCCTTTATATTTTCAGCATTAAAATATTCGTCATATTCATCTCTAACTTTTTGAAAATAACTTTGCTTTTTCTTTTTATCAAACACAAAAATCACCTCGATATGTTTATTCTACATATTTTAGTGATTTCCTGCTTCTACCACTGCAAAACAAACTTGAAGTTGCATCCATCAAAAATACATTTTTTAGTCTTCATTTAGCTAATGGTTAATACAATAAATTATAAATATAAGCAAAATAATGTTTATAATAGTTGAAATACACATATTAATTAATTTGTTTTTAACAAGTAACTTATCTTTAAAATTAACGATAAGCTTGTATAAATCTTTGTACCACCATATAGTAGACAAAATAATGCCTATTATCGCAAATATAAATTCCATATTTAATACCAATCCTTTTAAAGTTTAATATAATAATTTTTTTATTTTTATATAATTTATAAATTCTAATTATTTTATTGCCAAGAAATATTATTTAGGTAGCAGCTCATATTTTTATGTGTTCAAAGAGTAACACATATACAGTATATGGGGCAACCATTGGGGTATACATTAGATATTTTGAGTAATATTCATCAACTGCCTTGTAAATGTATGGCATAAACACAAGTTACTAATGTAATTTGAACTTCTAATATAAAAGTAATGAGCAATATAAGAAGTTTATTAATTTTTACCATTTTATCACCTTTTTCATTAACATTAGTTTTATTTTCTGCTTTAATACTAAAATTTTATTATATGGCAGATAAATTTAATATAATTGCTGGATTCTTTACCCATGAGTTATGTATAATAGAATGTACCCTTAGAAATATTTGTTTTTACTTTAGGGTTAACTTAACAAATAAAAGGAGATTATTATGATAGAATACAAATTTGATACACAACTGTTAATTGCAGGAAAAAACCTTTCAGAAGATGCCATCAATGAATATATAACTAAAAACTTTCAAGGAGATTCCTTACTTGCGGTTGGAGATGAAGAGCTTATTAAAATTCATTTTCACACAAATACCCCTTGGGAAATACTGGAGTATTGTGCTTCCTTAGGAGATATTCATGATGTAGTTATAGAAAACATGGAGAGACAGTCCAATGGACTTCATGGCTAAACAAAACATAAAAACGGACATGCTTAAGCTTGCCCGTTTTATTTATAAAGTAATTTATTTTTCAAGCTCTATAAACAAAAACAACATTACAGAATTTAACAGTTGCTTACCGGCACAAAATATTATTTATTTACTGCTCTTTTATTAAGTATCTGATATATAAAATTTATGAAATATGTCAGAATAATTGGAACGACTGTACATGCTAGACTGTATGAGCTTCCCTTTCCATTATCAATACTAAAATATATCTTAAAAAAATTAATATTACGTGCATAAGCAAAAACTTGAATACTTAAAAATAAAATGCAATAAATTATCAGTGAGGTCCTTAATTTATTAAATCTTTCAAATAAAATGACACAAATAGTTAATATCAAACAAATGTTTCCTATAATTGATAAAAAGGCAATATTAAAGCTGTTCCCTATAAAAAGCCCAATTAAATAAATGGCAAAGAGAATATATACTATAATTTTAAATTTATTGTTATTTATAGTTCTCACATAAATCACTCCATTTTGAAATTAATTACTAAACACCTGCTTAAAATCCAAGCTGCTTATTTCTTAATTGCATAATCTATACTTCACTTCTCACTTATAAGTTTCAATCACTTTTCGTTCCAATTATAACATTTACTTGAATATAATGTATATATAAAAATCACACCATTATCTAATATTGTCTGCCCAGTTGTCCTGGCATATTTTTCAAATTGACACCTGACCTTTTCATCTTCATAAAAAATCAAACCCTCATCCGGAAATATGTCTCCTGCAATAAAGTTGTGACAAGAGAAGCATTCGCCTCTTTCCTGAAAGGCTTTTATCTTATAAAATCTTTCCTTCAGTAATTTTTTTCCTCTTCTCCTAGCTCTTTAACATGCAAATTAAAACCTCCCATAAATATCTATTCAATAACTGATATATACAAATATTATATATGTTTCAAACATTTAGTGATTATTTATTTTATATGTTAATGCTTTTTCAGAAATAGCATACAGCTTATGCGGATTTATTATTATCAACATCTCTTTTACACATCTGACCAAAATAGGCGAATTTTACTCCAAATAAGTATATCAGCGCTCCTAGTACAACTAAATATAATAATATGAATATTGGATTTAAAAATGAACTAGGAACCGAATTATATAAAGTTAAAGATCCGAAGAACATAAATATTACTCCTGCTCCCCACTTTATGTATACTTCTGGTATGTGTCTGCACATCCATGCTCCAAATAAAATTCCTATTCCATCTGCTATTAACATTCCTACTGTTGTCCCCATTAATATAAATAAGGGCTGCTTATTTTCAGCAGCAATAGTTATGGTCATGAGCTGTGTTTTATCTCCCATTTCTGCTAAAAAGAATGCAATAGCTACTGTAACTATAGGACCAAACTTTACTTTTTTATCTTCCTCTCCCTCCAGTTTATCTCCTCGAATAGTCCATAATCCAAAAACTAAAAACAAAACTGCAGCAACAAGCTTAACTGCGCCCATAGGTATTACAGTGCTTAAGTAGCTTCCAACTAAAACCGCTACAGCGTGATTTAAAATAGTAGCCGCTAATACCCCCAAAAGAACTTGTTTTACCTTATACTTGCTTGCCATAGCCATAGCTAAAAGCTGTGTCTTATCTCCCATTTCAGCAACCACCACAAGAAGCAAGGCTTTAATAAATGATGCCATATTTATCTCCCCTTAATTAAAAAAATTGATTAATAAAAAAATTATTTTCCCTCCTATCTAAATTGTGTTAAAAATAAATAAAGACCTTTAACACAAAGAAAACACACTATGTAGAAATCTTTTTTGATGAAAGAATTTATAACATCAAAAAAGACCTCTAACACAATGGATTCATTGTGCTAAAAGTCTCACTTAACTAAAATCAGTTACGATAAAGCCAGACCAAGGGTCAGTATGTTGACTTTATCACCTTTTTAAGGCAGTTACTCCCTTTTAACTATAAATATTTAATTACTACTAAAATTATATTATATACTATTGTTATTTGTCAATTGATATCCAGAATAATATTATACTTTACTCATAAATTGCATATTTACAACTGTATTAGTAAAGTTTTAATTGCAATTCATTATCAATTGATATTTTATATTTTTGGGTATCCAAATTAAATAGCATTACACAATTACATTTTCTTTAATATTCCCACTGTAAATTCTGTGCCTTCTCCAACTTTGCTTTCAACCTTAAAGGTGCCTCTATGTGCATCCACAATAGCCTTTGCTATGGTAAGTCCTATGCCAGATCCTCCAGTTTTCCTGTTTCTAGATTCATCCGCTCTGTAGAATCTGTCAAAAACATGGGAAATATCTTTTTCAGCTATACCTATACCGTTGTCCCTAACCTTAACAAGTATATATTCCTTATCTTCACCTATGAACACCTGTACTTCTCCGCCTTTAGGCGTATATTTAAGAGCATTGGATAAAAGATTTATAATGACCTGATTGATTTTATCCTTATCTCCATAGACCTTTTCAGCCCTCTCATAAAAACGCAGCTTAACCTGTTTATTGATAAATTCATTCTGAAAGTTTAAAACTATATTTTTTATTGCCTCACTTATATTGAACTTAGTTTTACTTAGTATAAGATTTTCACTTTCATATTTGCTCAAGGTTTCCAAGTCTCCAACAAGACGCATTAGCCTTTCTATTTCCTCCTGGCAGCTGGCAAGCCTTTCTGGAGTAGGCTGCCAAAGTCCGTCCATCATTGCCTCTATGTGACTATGTACAGTGGTTAATGGAGTTCTCAGTTCATGGGACACATCCTTCGTAAGGCGTTTTCTCATTATTTCTTGTTCATGAAGAGAAGCTCCAAGATTGTTAATAGTTAAAATCAACTCATTTATCTCCGTTATATCAGCTTTTTTATTTACCTTTTCATTGAAATTACCTATTGACAGCATCTTGGCTGATTTTATTACACTCAGTATAGGAGTGCTTAGCCCTCGTGCCATTAAAAAGCCAAGAATTAAGGCAACAATTAAAACTACAGAACCAATACCTAGAACTATGTTATTTAAGGTATTTAAAAACATTATCTCATTATCAGTGTAAAAGTAGGGACCAAAATAACCTATATCAATGCTGCCAACTACACTTTTGCTGTTTGTGATTTCATAGCTATTCTTTGTATACATACCCTTCCAGTTTGGATAGCGTGAGACCATGCTTGCTGTAAGATGCTTTTTTACAATTTCACACTTATCATAATCATAGGTGGAAGCATCCCATATAATCTTCCCTGAAGCATCTTTCACGGTTATAAATAAGCCCTTATCAATGGCATTAAAGCCTATATTCCCTATTACCTGGGTGTTCCATTTCTGATGGGAACCAGCTAGGTACTGCATACTTATATTTTTAACTATGTTTTTGTTTTCACTGTCCTGCTCAGCAATAACAAAATTCTTAAATTCCGTTTTTAGAAATAAATTTAAAAAAGAACAGATTAAAACCACGCAGATAATAGTTAACAGCATATAGGACAAGGATAATTTAAATCTTAAAGACTTAGCCATTTTTCCCACCGCCGAATCTATAACCAGTACCATGAACGGTCACTATATATTTAGGCTGTCTAGGATTGAGCTCAATTTTTTGCCTGAGGTTTTTTACATGGGTATCTATAACTCTATTATAGCCAAAATTCTCTTCTCCAAGCACTATATCCATAAGTTCTTCTCTCGTAAAAATTTTTTGAGGATATTTCAGTAAGGTCATTAGAAGCTTGAATTCTGTAGAAGTTAAATACAAGGAATCTCTATTTTTTCTTACTTCATGCTTAAGCACATCTACCACTAAATCATCATCCAGCTCTATTATATCTGACAGAGGCATTGCTTCATCACTTAATCTCCTCAATAACGCCACCACCCTTGCCACTAGCTCTTTCACGCTAAAGGGCTTTGTGATATAGTCATCCGCTCCCATATAAAGTCCAGCCACCACATCACTCTCATCAACCTTTGAAGTCAGCATGATGATAGGCACTCTGGATTTCATTCTGATATTTTTACATATATCTTCTCCTTTTATATCTGGAAGCATCAAATCCAGGATCACAAGATCAGGATTTTCTTTATCATATGTCTTCAGTGCCTGAGTTCCTTCGTAGGCCTCAAACACCTCAAACCCATGATTCTCCAGATACAGCTTTATCACTTCCACTATTTTCACTTCATCATCTATCACAAGAATTTTCTTTCCTTCAAGCATACCTTTGCTCCTTATCTTTAGATGTTAAATTCTATTACTTATTATTTTTTATTGAAAGAAAGATAAATATACCTACTGCATTACTCTTCTAGCAGTTACATAATCACTTCTTGTCATGGCAGAAACCTTAACTACATCCCCTGTGTGAGGTGCATGTATATATGTATTATTTCCAATATATATTCCCATATGATGAGGATTGCTCCAACTGCCAAAGAATACCAAATCCCCCGGCTTAAGCTCATCCCTTGATACCTCTGCTCCATCCTTTATCTGGTCATAGGTTGTCCTTCCAAGGTGAATTCCAAAATGCGCATATACATATTGTGTGAAACCTGAACAATCAAAGCCAGGAATTGGGCTTGTGCCTCCCCATACATAAGGAGTTCCTAGAAAATTAGAAGCATAAGCAATTATTGAATTGCTTGATATAGGTGATCCTCCTCTAGATAGAGAAATCTTAGGAGTGTTTTTCTTTATCAATGCAATTTGTTTAAGGGTATCGTTGACCTGAGCCTGAGATGAATTTACTTGTGAGCCTAAAGCTGCTTGCTGACTTTTTAGTTCTACAGCAAGGATTTTTTGCCTTTCTTTTGTGGAATTCAACTCCCCAATTTTATTACCATTTTCTTTATTCAGTACAACTAGCTTTTCCTTTTGTTTCTGAAGAGAGGCCTTTTCCTTTTTAACCTTATCTTGACTGCTCTTTAATTCGTCAATAACCTTATTATCATAACTCACTATTTTACTTACTAGTTCTATCCTTGAAATTAAATCTCTTGTGCTTTTTGAATCAAGAAGAATTTCTATATAGTCTAGCATACTATTCTTATACATAGCTCGTACCCTTTCACTTAATAAGGCATCCGCTTTATCCACCTCCTGCTGTGAATTATTAAGTTCAATCTCTGCACCACTTATGCTCTTCTCAATATTGGCAATACTCTTCTTATTTTCATCTATATTTCCCGAAATACTTCCAATCTTATCATCTAATATTTCAATATTCTGCTCCATACTATCCAGCTTACTCTGTACATTTTGAAGCTGAGCCTTGTCACTTTTCAATTGATTTTGCTGTCCTTGAAGCTTATCCCCCATTGAATCCGCCAATGCAGTGCTATTCATTAAGGACATAGCAAGCATCACCATTACAGCACTTTTCTTTAGTTTATTCATCTCTGTACCTCCGCTATTAAAATTCTTTTTCATAATAGCATAAGGTTGTGTGATAATTATGAAGTTTAGAGTTAGATTGTGTCTGTTCGTGTAACATTTTCAATTTGATTGTCATACAATAAATTATAACAAAAGAATAATTTCCATGTTGGTGGATTTAATAAACTCCAGATTAACTTTTAAAAGGAGGATTTAATATGTCTAATTGTATCTGCAACTTTCCGACTCTTGTAATATTAATTCTCATCGTTCTTCAATTTTCAAGACGTAAAGATGGACACGACGATGATGCAAAAGACAGTCCAGTAGGAAATGGCATATTATTTATCATCGCATTATTCTTCCTTTCTTGCGCTTCTTGCAGAAATGCAGAATACTAATATAGCCTATCTTAGGAGGGTCAAGTCCCTCCTTAATTATTATTTTTATAAAAAAAGATGTCCTATACTAAAATAAGACATCCTTTTTATTATAAATTTTTCTTATAGATTTCTAATAATCTTAAATAATGATTTGCCTCCCTTAAAGTGTGATCTCCTAGCAGCGGCACTATGATTGATCTTATTTGACAATCAATCAAACCTGAGGTTCCTTGTGCTTTAAAGTTTCTAATACTTATTGTAGCTCTGAGATCATTTTCAGTTATATTACAAATACTATCATTCAAAGCTATCGATTGCGCAGTTAAAATATCAAACTCATTTCCGAAATTATCTGCAGTCCTTATTAAAGCATCTTCTGTAGGATCTAAAAGTCCTCTTATAAACTTGGCATGTTCAGCCATTATTCTATTCCAGAATCTTTGCTGCTCTACAGCTTCACGAGCTAAATCAAATTGAATTCCATGCTGCAGCCTATATAACATCCTATGATATAAACGTGCTTCTCTTCTTATATGATCTATTAAAAGAGGATAATTAGTTGTAAATAGGCTGCAGTAAAGCATACCATTCAAAATATTTGTTTTATAATCAATCAATGCTCTAACAGCATGCATAATCCTATTATTTAAATCTCTTACAACAAACTCTAATCCTTCTGGATATGCTTGTCCATGACTTGGCACTATATCAGATTCAGCTACTGTAACATCTGAATTCAGCGCTACACCAGTATAAAACGAAGTAGCTTTTTCCGCTGATAAGGTAAATCTTGTAACAAGCTCTCCGGAATGTTTTACAAAGGGAGTAATAACTCCATTGGATAGTGCAATTGTTTCAGTCAGAAAACCTGTAAATAAATCTTTAAAATTATCTCCTTCTTGGGCAAGGTTCGCATTTTTGGGGGTGAAGCCTGCCTCTAAAAAAAATGAATGTTCCTTCATTATTCTCAGAAAAAATAAATTTAACTCTAAAGATTGCCTAATGAAGTCATCTGCCAATAACATACATTTCACCTCTCTAGATAAATGCTAATAATTATAAGAAAAATATTGTTTGCTTTTGTCGAATTACTATTTTGTAGTAATATTATATGTTTATCCTTTCTGTCCGTTACATTTTATCCATCATTGTGGATATATAACATGATTTTTATCCATAAAACGTGTTTTTACTCTTAATTTGTTTTATTTAAAGATATGTAGTATTTTTTTGTCGACAAAATCTCGTTTGATTCATATAATGTACTATGCAAGTTTTTATACTGATTTCAACATTATATGATGAAAGGAGCGATAAATTAATGGAAAGAATTTATAATGAACGTGGCACTCGAACAGGTTATGTTAAAAATAATACTATTTACGACGGACAAAATAACGTAATGGGCTATATGTCTGGACCTATGATTTTAGACGGAAATGGTAATACAGTAGCTTATATGAATAATGGCGTTATATATGCTGCTAACGGAATGCCAGTTGGATCTTATGATGATCCTCCTGCTGATCCTCCTGTTGGTTTTCGTTTTAGACGTAGATTTTTCTTCCCATTTTTCCCATTTTTCCCATTTTTCTTTCCATTCTTCCCCTTCTTCTTTTAATGTTTTTTATTAAATCAAGAATGTGGTATATGAATAATAACCTTGGCTTTTTAATAAGTCAGGGTTTTAATAGTATATTTGATTTTTTTCGTAAAATGAAAAAGCCCTGCTAACAAGGGCTTCTCATTTTATTAGTATTCTATTTTAAAGGATTTACTGCATTCCATTGCCCTTCTTTTCCCGTAGTTATTTCTAAGAGCAAGGGCTTATCAGTTTATTCTTTTTAATCTTTATTCGTAAATATAAAATTGTTTATAGCATAGGCGATTCCAGATTCATCATTTGACTTAGTTATATATTTTCCAACCTTCTTTATTTCCTCCACGGAATTTTCCATAGCTATTGGCATACCTGCATACTGCAGCATTTCCAAATCATTATAATTATCTCCAAAGGCTATAACTTTCTCTCGGCTTATTCCTAATTTATCAATCAATATTTTTAATGCATTACCCTTAGAAATATTTGCAGCCATAATATCTAAAAGGCAGTTAGCTGAACTTACTACTGTAAGTTCAGCAAAGTGAGAAAATTTATTTTGAAGCAACTTAACCTGCTCATTGTCATCACAAACCATTAAAATTTTTAATACATTTATATTATCTATAATTTCAATAGAGGTACTATCTATATATCCTATTGGCAGCTGCAAATCTTTATCTAAAATTTTATTAAGATTTTCAAATTTAGTAGCTCTTGGATTATTTCTATTTGAATATACCATATTAGCTGTATACACAAGAAAATTTATATTAAAATCCATGCAATAGTTTAAAATCATTTTGCTAAGATTTGGAGCTATTTCTTTTGAATAAATAATCTCTCCCGTAGTAATATTTCTAATTAATCCTCCATTACAGGATATTACATGGCCTTTCAAATCTAGTTGTTTTATGAAACTCTTCACCATAAGATCAACTCTGCCTGAAGCAATAATTACTTCCACTCCATTTTGCTGAAGTTTTTTTAGTGCTGCTTCATTTTCTTTTGATATAATATCTTTTGAATTTAATAGTGTCCCATCCATATCACATAAACATAACTCATAATTCATCATATGGTATCTTCCCCCTTCATCTAATATGTTCTCTATCATAGTATAACATTTACTTACCTTTTTCAAACTTATAAATACACAACTATATCTAATGCCACCATATGTTACTACTTTGCTCCTGTAATAGTGATGATTATGTCTCCATTGATTTTGAAAGAATCCTTAAACATATTAAAAATACTCTACATTATCGCTGCCTTAGGTGGACTTGCTTGCATTGCAGGGATAAGTCAAAAATCGGGTGCAAATGATTTTATTGGTATTTTATTTGGTCTTGGAGCTGCAATTCTGTATGCAACTGTAATGTTTTTAAATAAAAGATTGAAGGATATCACTGGAATTGAAAGTTCTATTGTACAATTGGGAATTTCCGCCGTATCACTGCTTCCATATGTACTAATGAACGAAAGGCTTCAGCTTTATAAACTCACAGCAACACCGATTGTATTGCTTTTAATTATAGGCGTTATTCATACTGGAGTTGTGTATCTATTTTATTTCTCATCTATGAGAGAACTTTCTGGTCAAAGTATAGCATCTTTAAGCTATGTTGACCCAGTGGTAGCAATCATCTTATCATCAATAGTTTTACATGAAAAAATGACCCTTGTGCAAATGCTTGGAGGCATATTGATATTAGGAGCCGCTTTTTTCAATGAGCTATTTATTCAAAAGAAAATTCAATAAATTTACGTAAAAAATAGCAGCTCCCAAACTCAAAATTAGAAGCTGCTATTTTTACCTGAAAATTTAATGAATTAGATGAAAATCTCCACAGCAAAGCGAATTCCCTTCAGGAAGTTTATTTAAAAGTTGTAACATCTCTTCCTTATCATTTATTTTATTAGTCCCACCATATCTATAAAATTATTAGTTTGCTTACTTATATTTAAAGTACTAGATATAATAAAATATATCATTAATTTATTGAATTCATTAGATAACTCATGACTCTTTATTCTTTCATTACCAGTTACAAGACTCTTTGGTAATAAGGATATTCCCATATCCGCTGCCACACATCTTATAATAGACTCCAGCGAATCCATCTCAATAATTTTGTTTGGAGTTTTTTTGTTTGCAAGTATCCACTTTTCCAAAATTCCTCTATAAGGACAATCCATATTGTTATTTACTAGAATGGGTTTTTTTAACAATTCTTCTTTTTTATTAATATGGGCAGAAGATATAATAACTAATCCTTCAGTAAAAGTAAACTCTTCTCTAATACCCCTTTGTTTAGTAGAAACATTAGTAAAAGCACCATCAAGCTCTCCATTTATAACCTGCTGTATAAGATTTTTATGGGTATCTGTTTTCAAAGCTAACCTTACATCAGGATATTTTTCCGAATACCTGCTTAAGCATTTAGGCACTATAGAAGCCGATATGGTTTGAGTGGCACCTATTTTTAAAGTGCATCCGCTTTTATCACCTTTAAAGGCTGCTTCAGCTTCATCTAGCAAGCTTATGATTTTTTCCGCATATGCAAGCAACTTTTCTCCGTCCTCCGTAAGAGTAACTCCTTTATTATGCCTTAGTAGTAAGGTAGTGCCAAGTTCTTTCTCCAGCAACTGTATACGCAGAGTTACGTTTGATTGAACATAGCCCATCTTTAAAGCCGCTTTAGAGATAGAATTTTCATATGCTACAATTTGAAATATTTTCAAGTCATTACTTTCCACTTTTCGTTACCCTCTTTTCTTAGTAATAAATATAATTTTAACATATTTTACTTATTAGGGTTTGTTTATGTTTGTATTATTTTAAATGATATTTGTGATGATTAATAACTATTATTCATAGGTTGTAAACCAATATATAATAGAAGCATTGATATAAAAGATGAAAGAGGTGCTAAAAAATGCTTGCAACACAATACAAAATAACATTGCCAAAGGATTACGACATGGATATAATAAGGCATAGAGTTGAAAATAATGGTTATAAAACAGATGGTTTTTATGGTTTAAAGTTTAAACTATATCTCATAACACAAAAGGGTGAAAATAATGATCTTCAAAATAGCTACTCACCTTTATACATTTGGACTGATAGTGATGGTTTGAACAAATTTTTATTTGATGGTTTCTACGACAATATAATATCTTCTTTTGGATGGCAGCAAGTGAATATCGGTGTAACTTTAATTGACAAAACTACAAATAAAATTAGAGGATGCAAATATTTATTTGAAATTACGGGAGACATTGAGCCTCAGGAGAGCTTAAGTAATTTTCAGCATAAAATTGAAGAAATACTTCCAAAAATTGAAGATGCGGAATATGTAGTTATATATAATCCAGATAAGTGGAGATACTCTGTATTTTACTTTATAGATGCTTTAAGCAAAATTAAAATAGAGAAAGGAACAATATATGAAATTCTTCATGTATCACAATAAATAAAGACTTTGATTTATCTTAAATATCAACATCTTAAAAAGAATTATGTAATATTATTATATATATATCAATAGCAAAGGAGCTACGAGTATGACATCAATATTATTAGTTGTAATCTATATTGCATTTATCAGTCTAGGCTTACCGGATTCCATTCTTGGTTCTGCATGGCCATCTATGTATGGACAATTGAATGTACCAGTGTCTTATGCAGGAATCATCAGTATGATTATTGCTGGGGGAACCATCCTATCCAGTTTGCTCAGCAGCAAATTAATCAGAAAAATAGGTACAGGATTGGTAACCAGTATTAGTGTCTCAATGACTGCAGTAGCTCTATTGGGCTTTTCATTTTCTCATTCTTTTTGGCAGTTATGTCTTTGGGGAATTCCCTATGGACTTGGGGCTGGAAGTGTGGATGCAGCTCTAAATAGCTTTGTGGCACTGCACTATAAGTCACGGCATATGAGCTGGCTGCATTGTTTTTGGGGAATTGGCGCAACAGCAGGGCCCTATATTATGGGACTTTGCCTGACTAATGGTCTTAAATGGAATTCTGGATACCAAACAATTGGTATCCTACAAATTATTCTTGTTATTTGCTTAATTATATCTTTACCTTTATGGAAAGCAAAACAGGAAGCAAGTTCTGAAAAAAAACATGAGGTTAAAAATCTCAGTTTAAAGGAAACTATAAAACTTCCAGGGGCAAAGTCAATATTCACAGCATTTTTCTGTTATTGTGCACTTGAATCCACAACAGGTCTTTGGGCAAGCAGCTATATGGTGCTTGCCAAGGGAATTGATGCCAAGACAGCTGCAACATGGGCATCTCTGTTTTATCTTGGAA
This sequence comes from Clostridium sp. 19966, assembly GCF_032335695.1. NCBI lineage: Bacteria > Bacillati > Bacillota > Clostridia > Eubacteriales > Clostridiaceae > Clostridium > Clostridium sp. 19966. Next base: position 346,307 of record NZ_JACTOJ010000001.1, on the reverse strand, counting down.
TAACAGTTGGACGTTTTATCTGTGGCTTCATTACGGACAAGTTGGGTGATAAATACATGATACGCATAGGACAGTGCATATTAGCATTTGGTATCCTGCTACTACTAATTCCTGCTGGAGATATTTTAACTCTTATGGGGCTAATTCTGATAGGTTTAGGCTGTGCACCTATTTATCCTAGCATTATTCACGAAACTCCTGCTAATTTCGGTGCTGATAAATCCCAGTCCATTATGGGTGTACAGATGGCCTGTGCCTACGTTGGAACTACTTTCATGTCACCACTCTTTGGTTTAATTGCAGAATACATAAACATAACTTTATATCCAATATATTTAATATTTTTCGCCATTATTATGGTTTTAATGGTAGAAAACATGAATAAAATTCATGATAAACAAGTTTTATAGCTAATAGAAAGGAGGATGTTTATTTCGAATATATATAAGTAACTCTTATGAAAGCATTTAATATACTATTAGTGATTAGACTTATAATTGTATCAATATGAAGGAGTATAGTATGTATAACAACCAATTTTCCAGTTGTCCTTACTACATTGATAATGCTGTGTCCTCTTCCTTCCATGAAAAATTGAGATATTCAGCATATAAATATGCGTTTGCAGCCTTTAGTGGTACCGTTACGCGAATTGAGGATTTTTCTCCAAGTCAAGCTGATGCATCCATGGGCTGCTATAAATTAATGTCTTTGGAGAGCATTGACAAAGTTCCTGTTAATTTTGTAATTTCTCCTCAAACTTATTTTGTATATCACAAGGTAGTGGAAGTAGGCGATGAGGTAACTGGGTTTTATGATGCAAACGCACCTGCCATTCTTATTTATCCTCCACAATATCCTGCAATTGTTATAGCAAAAAACGAAGTATATCAAAATGTTACTGTAGATTATTTTGACAATCAACTTGTAAGCAGCAATGGAAGCTTAAAACTTAATATTGATCCCTCCACTGAAGTAATTCTCACCAATGATCAACCTTTTAACATACATCCTGGGAATAGAATCTTAGTGGTTGTCTATGGACCTACTACTAAGAGCATACCTGCCCAAACTGAACCCTATAAAATAATTGTTCTTTGCTGAATTGATATATTTTTCCAATGTAAAAAGACATTTGTTTTACGTGCAAATGTCTTTTTGTATTGATTTTCATATAATAATTCTGTTTTATTTACTAAGATTTTAGTTTTTCATCCTCTACAGGCGATAATAATTCCTCCACTACTTTATGAATACTTAGGCTATCCTTATCATTAATCCATATATCTTTGACGACTATGTACCTGCAAGTGCTTTCCTTACTCTTTAAATAATTATATATTATGTGTGCTTCATCTATTTGGTCTTTACCAATATTTACAGAGTTTTTCAGAGCACCACAAAAATGAACTAGAATATTGCTTTCAAATTTATGCTTTAGTTCATTAATATTAAAATCGCTAAGCTTATATCTTTCACTGAAGATAAGTTCATTATATCTTATCAGAAAAAACTTGATTTCTTCATCATTTAAAAACTCTATTAAAGCAATATTTTTATTTTTCTCTATAAAGCTAATAATTTTTGCAGTGCTTACCAAATGCTTTACTGCTTTTATATAATCTCTATATTTAGCTGCAGTTTCAAAATTAAATTCAGTTGCTGCAGCATTCATCTCCTGCTCTATTTCTTCAAGAATGCTCAAATCAGTACCCTTAAGCAGGTTTATAATTTTTTCTAATATAGCAAAGTAATGCTCTTTAGAAGGATTAGCACTGCACATGCCAAGACACATACCCATAGAATACTTTAAACAGCCTGAAGCTTTTCTTGAGCTATTGGTGCACAATATTTTATTGTATTCCTTGATGGCATTAAGTCCATTTTCCACAGTATTTGCACTAGTATAAGGCCCAAAATAAAGTTTTTTCTCCTTGCTATCTATCTGGTTGCAGATTTCAATAGTTGGATATTGCTCCTCCATATCTATCTTTATATAGCAATAGCTCTGAGGACTTTTCATTTGCCTATTGTATCTGGGCTTAATTTCTTTTATTAATCTGCATTCAAGCAGCAAAGCTTCAAATTCAGTATCTGTCAGCCCGTAATCAAAGTCCTTAAGGTTTTGCACTAGCTTTACCACTTTAGGTGAATGGGCTTTCGAATTTACAAAATAAGATCCAACTCTACTTTTTAGATTTTTAGATTTACCTACATAAATAATAGTGTCTAAGGAATCTTTCATGAAATACACTCCCGGTGAAGAAGGGAGCCTTTTAACTTTTTCTTTTATATCCAAAATTATGTCCTCCCTTAGATGCAAGTATATGTTAGACTTCAAATTTATCTATAGAAGCTTTTAATTCATCAGCTAGTTTCTTTAACTGTTGTGTATTGGAAAGGATCTGTTCAATATTTGCCAGTTGCTCTTCACTTGCTGCAGCAACCTGCTGAGAAGCAGCAGAATTTTCTTCAGTAGAGGCTGATAAATTTTCCAGTATCTCAACCATTTTGTTCTTTTCATTGCTCATATCCGTATTGCTGTACTTAATGCTATTAATATTATCAACTATTTTGTCTATGGCTATGACAATTTTATTGAAAATATTCTCTGTAGTCTTCACAGCCTCTTCTTGCTCATTGGCAATAACTGTACTTTCCTCCATAGCTTGCACAGCCAATTTTGATTTATCCTGTATACCATCTATTAATTCTTTTACTTTGCCAGCGGCTTGTGCTGATTCGTAAGCTAACTTTCTAACCTCTTCAGCAACTACTGCAAAGCCCTTACCCTGCTCTCCTGCTCTAGCAGCTTCTATGGCGGCATTTAAAGCTAATAAATTAGTTTGAGAAGATATTTCGCTGATAGCTTCTGTGATATAGCCTATTTCCGTAGAAATTCCATCTACTTCATGGATAATTTCACTTGCCTTAATAGTTGAATTATTGTTATATTTTGATTTTTCAGCAAGCAGCTTGACTATGCTTAAGCCTTCGTGTACAAAGCTATTTGCTTCTTCGCTAGTATGGCTTGATTGAGTTGTAAGTTCTATAACATAATCCATCTTATCTGACAAATTTTTAATTCTACTTACACCATTCTCCGTATCTCTTGCCTGATCACTTGAAGCTTTTGCAATACCATCCACTGAATTTGCCACTTCATTTATAGATGAAGTATTTTCAGCTACTATTTTATCTAGTACTTTTGTGGAATCAACTACAACTTCCGTAGAATTTTTAATAGAGCTTATCAATTCTTTTATATTTTCAACCATGGCTTTAAACGATTCATTAAGTTTTCCAGTTTCATCTTTGTTTTTAATCTTCAATTCAGGAACATTAAAATTACCTGAAGCCACAACGTCAACAGCTTCACTTATTTTACGTATAGGATAAGATATGTGTTGTGCAAAGATAAATATTATTAAAACTCCAATAATTGTAATAACCACTAATACAATAAGCGTTATTTTTAATATCTCAGCTGAGCCTTGGTTGAAATCTGACATATATGTTCCTGCACTAACTACCCATTTCCAATTAGGATCAGCTTTCTGATAGGTTATTTTTTGAGCAATAGTACTTGAATTAGGAAGGGTCCACCAATATTTAACATATCCTCCCTCGCTATTCCCCACTTTTATCTGCTCTTGTACTAAATAAGAGCCATTCTTTTTATCTTTGGTATTCCATACATTCTTGCCTTCTAAGCTTGGATGAGCAGCTTCATTACCTTGTTGATCGTATGCTAGTAAATATCCATTTTTGCCAAGATCTATACTTTTATTAATAGGTCTTGTCCCATCTGTATTTTTCTTTCCCAGCATAAATTCTCTAACAGCTTCTTGAGCTTGGTCTAATGATAATTTACCTTCATCTACTAACTTTTGCTCCTTATCAATTTCTTGCAGAGTCATTTCAACACTATTTTTTAGAAGAATCTTTCCACTATATTCTAGTTGCTGTGAACTAACATAGTAGCTAATAAAGCCTAAGAGTAGAATTGGTACAATCAATAATAACAAAGAAATTAAAACAAGTTTAATTTTAATTGTAAAATTAATTGATCTCACCTTTTTCTTTTTCATAGAATAACCCCCATCAATACATTAAATTATGTTTGATTATCTATTCTACAAAAAAGTACATTTTCCTTTATATTGTTTAATTTATTTTTCGACATAAGTTTAGTTTGTTTGATACTTATTTATCATTAGTTTATATAAAAATATATGTTTTTCACTATTTATAAATTTCATTAAATTTGCATTCCAAAAAAATCCATATGGATATTATTGATTAACCTTAACAGACTAAAGTTTATATTTATAGCACCTATATCTATCCTTAATCTCAAAGCCTGAGGACAAAGCTATATTTAATTCCTCTGAACTGTCTTCATCAATAAAATATACAATTTCCTTCAATGCGCCAAATTCCTTATATAAGTTAAACAGCATTTCATTTATTAAAATACCTTCAATACCGTTATTTTTATATTCCTCATCAATAAATAATCCAAAAACCTCTGCTCCGTCTTTGAAGGTTTTAACAAAAATGCTCCCGTGAATGGCTTCATCCTGCCTGAAAACAAATACTCGAAAACGCTCCATATCCTTATGTAAATTCTTGCTGTTATAGTACATTTCAAAAGGAATTGCATATTTATCATGAAATGCAGCATATTCTTCAAAATTATTTTCAGTAATTCTTTCTACTTGTTCATATTCTTTATTCACAGGCGCTGATAAATTATAGAGCCTAGTGTCTATACTATGATCTAGGCATTCAATATTATTTCCCATAAAATACTTATTTGCATTTTCATTATCAATAGGAAACCCTATATATATTTCATATCCATGTAATTCCTTGCTTATGTAACCAATAAATTCTTCTGCAATTTGTCCATAATCTTCTTTTATTAAAAACATCTCTGTTTGAGCATATTTTTCGCTGGGCTCCCAGTAATACATACAAACTCCGCGTAACACATTTTCATTGTAGCAAGCTATTACCTTTCTATTTTCTTCTCTTATAGACCTTTCAATAGCTTCCTCAGTCTCTTTTATTGTTTTTTTTCTTGGATAGCTAGCATAGAAGTTATTCTGCCCAAGCTCCCATGCAAATTCTATTACTTCTTCAGTGTTATAAATTGTTTTTATCATATCCTCACCCCAACAGCTTATTCTAATCATATAGAATTTTTATTACGTTTTTATGTAATTATAACATTTATTTGTATATATTGTATATTTATAAATATTCCGATTCAAAGAAGCTAATAAGCAAAAGGTATCTGCAATATGAAGAAGCAGATACCTTTTGGCTTAAATATGTATATATTAATCTTTTATTACATCTTTTATATCCAATGTCACAATACCATCCGACAAAACAAAACATGGAATTCCTATCTTTTTTTCATCTTTTATTTCCTCAAAAAGATGACTTTCATCGCGAATTGCCATAAATTCTTTCAGCGCCGCAAGGTCTTCGCAAAAATCCCTAAACTGAAAAGCTATATTTTTCTGCTTCAATTCTTCTATAGCATCTATTGTATCCGAACATAAACTGCTTCCATAAATAATCATACATAACACCACTTTCATTAGTTCATTTAGAATAACGGCTTATAAGGTAAATACTTATGTCATTATTTTTAGATAATTATCTTCATTAATATTTTTCAGTATACAATAAATTAATATATAAGTAAACTAGCAATCAATCCATATATAATGCCTATCTTTGTTTGTCTTTTCTATTCTTCCATTATTATTTAAAGCTACTTTTATTGAACTTTTGTTTTCATTTCTTACTGTAAGCAATACTTTTTCTAAGTTCATTTTTCTGGCTTCTTCGATTATGAATCTCAGCAAAATTGTGCCATATCCCTTATTTCTTTCACTTTTGCGTATTGCATAGCCTACATGTCCACCTTCTTCTCTCAATTTATCCGTTAAAAAGTGTCTCAAATTTCCTCTTCCAACTGGTTTTCCATTAGCAAAAAGCCAGTAAGTGCTTGAAGGTACTTGCCAATCTTTCAGTCCAATTCCATTAGACTTATCCTCGCTTTGAATAAGCCACTGCTTATATTCTTCAAAAGTCATTCCATTTACAGTATTCATAAAACCATTTTCATCTTTTGGAATTTCCTGAAGCATCTCATAAATATCCATATCATCACTTACTGATAATTTTTTCAATTCTAAATTTATATTTTCAAATTTGCAATCCATTGCCTTCACTCCTTTACTATGTATAAACACTTTTTACTATATATCAACTGTAATATCATCCTTAAGCTCCCTAGTAAATATCTCTACAAGCTTTTGCTTCTCATTCCAATAGTATTTAGCTTTTTCCGTTACCATAGAATTAACTAACCGCTTATTATTTCCCATAACTATGTGTTCATAAACATCTTCATAGCTATTGGCTCCATTAATCCCTTTATCTAATGTGTACCATACCATCCTCAAGGCACCTTCTTCATCCAGTAAATCAGCTTCAAGAAGTAGCATTAACTCTATAGGTGTATCTTTTTCCTTTAGCAATTCCTTGGAAGAATGAAGATATATTAAGTTTTTTACCTTTTCAATAAAAGATAAATCCATTCCAGATTTTATACCATATTCATAAAAAGCCTTTGCTCCACGTTCAGAATGAGACTTTTTACCTTCCGAGGAATATCCTATATCATGGAAAATTGCTGCAGTATATAAGGCTTCTATATCTACATCTTTTCTTCCTTCTGCAAGTCTTTTAGCCCATCCAAATACGCGTAGAGTATGCTGATATTTAGATTTAAATTCCATAAAAGGATTAGGAGGCACCTCCCCATCATGTGCAATTAAATATTCTTTTACATACTTTAAATGTTCTTCATACAATTCATTCATATCCTTAAATATATCCTCCTACCTATGTGCACCTCTATGCTTTCTCATATCAAATAAAAGCTCGGTAAACCAATAATCAATGAATTCACCGCTTTTAACTAATTGCATGATTTCCTCCTTACTGGCCCATTTAACCGTCTGAACTTCTTCATATTGTAATTTTAAATCTTTAATATCTATTTCCCGCTCCAAAAGATAGTAATCATCAAAGCCTACTTCGAAATTTACGGTGAAAAATGGTCTTTCTTTTGATAAATCAATTTTATAGCCTATTTCTTCAAAAGTTTCTCTCTCAGCTGCCTCTATGCTTGTCTCCCCGAACATGGCACTTCCTCCAACAGTGATATCCCACATATTAGGCCATCCTGTCTTCCATGGCTGCCTCTGCTGAATTAACATTTGATTTTTTGAATTAAAAATACAAACATGGATTACAAGGTGAAAATCCTCTTTACCGAATTCACTACCTCGTTCCATTGTTCTGCCAGTTAAGTTTCTATTTTTATCGTAAATATCCCATAATTCCATAATAATTCACCTCATAAAATTTATTATTTTTCAATGAACCTCATCGTTAAAACGTGCAAATTCTAACCCTTCTTCTCCTAATTTCAGAACTATCTTGTCTTTATAATATACCCCTTCATATTTTGAAAGAGCAACTCCTTTGCTAATACTACCTATAAGAACCTTTTATCTATTCTTACTATTAGTTTTTCACACTACTCTTATCAAAGCTAATTACAGTTGTTCCCATATCCACTGGAGTATCTTTACTTTCCAAAATTGCATATCTAACCCCATTATCTGAAGAAGTCTTTGCTATTTTAGGGAAATACATAGACTGTCCCGGTATAAATTTATTTTTATCTGAATAAGTATCATATCCAGTATCTTTAATAATCTTTCCATCTGTTTCATACTCTTCCAGCTTATTTACTAAAAACTTTCCGTCATCCTGCAGACTTCCTTTAATTATTCTTACATATCCTTCTTTACCACTATTAAAGGAATCAATAAATTTATCCATCATCGATATATTATATACTTCAAGCTCTTTACCATCCTTCTTTGAAAACATTATTACGCTGCCATTTTTTAAAGATGTCTGAAAATCTCTGGCTTCTTCTATATCAGTTTTCTTTAAATCCGTTACTTCCTTGAAGGATAGCTGCAATGTCTTAGTTACATCCTCATTATTTTTATTAAAATAACCTGTGCCTTCAGCATAAGTGGTGGTCTTATTACTGACATTTTTATCGCCAGTTTTACCACTTGTACAGCCTGCAATAAATAAAGTTACCATTACAAGTAGTGGCAATGTTTTATACTTTTTCATGATATTTCTCCTTATCCTATTTATATCAATTCTGTATAGCAAGTTTATTGTAAATGTAATAACCTTCTTTATAAACCTATTTTTTCAAATACATTCTTATTATATCATATTCAATAACCTTACATTAACTACTTATAAAAAATAAGGCTATGTATTAAAAAGATGTTGATAAAGACGTTTTTCGTCTAGCATGGTTTCTTTCAGAACCCATGTAAGTAACTCTAAGGGCCGCTTTGTTATAATTAGCTACCAATTTTATTGCGCCATCCATGGCGCTAAAATTGCTTTGCCCGTCCTGGGCAAAATTACGCCAATTATAAGTCGCAATCCCTAAGAGTTTCTAGAACTTAAACGATAATATCAACATTTTAAAACATAGCCTACCGAACTGAAGGAAGTTTTAACTCAGTGTAAAAATCAACACTGAGTTAAAACAGAACCAAAAATATTAATAGAGCAGCTGCTTTTCAGCACTCTATGGCATACCTTGTATTATTTTGATATAATTATGCTATGTTTTATACGTATGCTATATAAAATATCCTGCTAAAGGAAGGTTTAATAAAATGAAAATCGCAATCTGTGACGATGAAGCTGTTCAAATTAAATATATTGAAAATCTTGTAAAAGTTTGGAGCAAGGAAAAAGCAGACACCTGCTGCATTGAAGGTATTTACAGTGCTGAGGAATTTCTGTTTAAATATGAGGATGGAAATCCCTTTGATTTAATTATACTTGACATACAGATGAAGGACATAAACGGTATTGAACTGGCTAAAAAAATTAGATTCACGGACAAAAATGTAAAAATTATATTTCTAACAGGCGTAAAAGACTATGTATTTGATGGCTATGAGGTAGGTGCAGCAAGATATATATTAAAGCCACTGAAAGAAAATGAATTCTTTCAGCTGCTAGATGCTATCATGGAAGAAATAACAAACAATCCTGATAATTATTTTGTATTTTCCTATTTAGGTGAAAATATGAAATTATCCTATAAGGATATTATAAAAATTGAAGTTCAGGGACATTATATTAATATGCTTACGGTGGATAAGGAATACACCTGGAAGGAAAGCCTTCTTAAAATGGTAGAAAAACTTAAGGATAAAGGCTTTGTACTAGCAAATCGTTCTGCCTTAGTTAATGTGATGCATATAGATAGAATTACAAAAGAGGAATGCATTCTCTGCAAAAATATAATAGTACCTATCAGCAAGAGAAGCTATAAGGAAGTTAATCAAGCCTTCATAGCTTATTATATGTAGGAGATGAGGCATGTTGAAAATAGTGATTATATTCTACCCTGCCTTTCTAATTATACTATTCACTCTCCTTCAAATAATGAGCAAAAAAATATCCTTTGTTTATTACGGACTTTTTTATGCCATCATGATAACAATGATATATGGAAATATAATTTCATCTTGGGAGCTTCAACTTATTATAGATGTTACTTCTACCTTAGTGCTGCTGTTATCTTTGCAAAATAGTATATTTATACGAAAAAATTATGAGGACAAGTTTGGTGTGTATCAGGATAAGGTACTTGCTAATCAGATGGAAGAGGTAAATAGTATTTATCTTACCATGAGAGGCTGGAGGCACGATTATCACAACCATATGCAAAAAATAAAGGCCCATATAGCCATGAATCAGATAGCTGAAGTAAAGGAATATCTTAATCAGTTAGAGAGCGACCTAGATTCCATTGATGTTAAATATAAGTCTGGAAATGTAAGTCTTGATGCCATATTAAACAGTAAATTATCTGTGGCAGAAAAGCTATGCATCAATATTAACTGCAAGGCTGCAGTTCCTGAAAAATTAAGTATTTCTGATATAGATCTCTGCGTTATTATAGGCAATTTAATAGACAATGCTATGGAAGCCTGTGAGAATATAAAATCAGGCGAAAAAAAATTCCTTAGAATATATATTTGTGTACGAAAGCAGCAGCTATACATATCTGTTACAAACTCTACAAACGAGCTTATAAGAAAACTTAATAAGGAATATATAAGCAGTAAACGTGGTAATCATGGGCATGGACTTAAACGAATAGACAATATAGTTGAAAAGCATGAAGGCTTTATCAATCGCAAGAATGAACCTGGTGTATTTGCTACAGAAATTATGCTTCCCTTAGCTCAAATATAGACTAATCATATTTTCTATTCGTGTACGATTTTTTACCGCTGGTGCACGAATTTTTTTTATGATTTTATACTGTGATAATATGTGCTTAGACAGATTATATACGAAAGGTAGGCATTATGGCAATGTCAGAAAAAAATAATGAAAATGACAACACTGCAAAATATAGTATTTTTAATAACATTATATTCATCTTCAAGGAAGAAATACAAGATTCTCCTAAGACAATATGGCTTCTTCCTATAAATATTATTTCAGAGTTTTTAGTACCTTTTATTGGAACTGTTATACCAGCCTTGGCGTTAAGCTTAATCACAGGAAATAATGGTGCAGGATATTTTGCTTTGGAAATAGGTGCAGTTTTAATTCTATATACAATTATTAATGGTGTTCAGAAATATTCTTCCACTTTAATGGATTATCAGCATGTATTTACACGATGTTATAATTTTACAAAAAAATTGATTTGGAAGAGTATTAATACCGACTATAACAATATTGAACCGTTGAAGCAGCAGCGACTTATGGAAAAAGCCAGTGAGGCGATCAACACTAATTGGGTAGGCATAGAGCTTATGTATAAAAGAACTCCTACTGCAATTATAAATCTTTTAGGAATGCTGAGTTATGGCACTGCAATAATGGTATTAGACCTAAGAATACTCGTAATTCTCATATTTATGAGTATATTTAACCTAAAGTTAAATGAATATGCCAGAAATTATATGATCAAAAGAAGAGAAGAAGAAACTTTCCTAAATAGAACCATTAATTATTTATATGATAAATCAGTGTCCTTGGAAAACGGCAAGGATGTGAGAATATATTACATGGAAAAATGGTTTAGGAAGATTTTTCAAAACACCATAGAAAAATTAGTAAAATTGAGAGCCAGCATAGAAATGCGACGGTATCTGCCTGTAGCATCAGATACAATATTTTCAGCATTAAGAGACTCTGCAGCCTATATAATTCTTATTACCCAGATACTACACAATAAAATTTCTATTTCTGAATTCACTTTATATATAGGGCTTATCTATGGATTTTCAAATTGGCTATTTGGCTTTGTAAATGCTTATAGTGAAATAAAAAAAGCCAGTGTGCAGGTTAATGATTTTAGATATATGCTTGAATTTCCTGATAAGTTCAAGAGAAAAGGCGGCATTAATATACCTTCAAAGGAGCAATATCCTTTAACTATAGAATTTAAGGATGTATCATTTAGGTATGAAGGCGCAGATAAAGATACATTATCCCATATTAACCTCACCATTAAAGCTGGTGAAAGGCTTGCACTGGTGGGTCATAATGGTGCAGGCAAGAGCACTATAGTGAAGCTTCTTTGCGGTTTTTATCACCCTACCTCAGGAGAAATCTTTGTAGGTGGACACCCTATCAGTGAATATAATGTTGATGAATATTATAAGCTTATAGTAGCCGTATTTCAGGATATTAATCCCCTATCCTTCACTATTGCTGAAAATATTTCTGGTAAAACTATAGAGGAAACTTATATGCCTAAAGTTAGAGAAGCTTTAAAAGCTGCTGGATTATATGAAAAAGTAGAAAGTCTTAAAGATAAGGAAATGAGCTATATAACCCAAGTATTCAGTAAAAATGGCCTTCAGCTTTCTGGAGGAGAAACTCAAAAGCTTATGCTTGCCAGAGCTATTTATAAGGATGCTCCTATAATGATATTGGACGAACCTACTGCAGCTCTTGATCCTATAGCAGAGAGTCGAATGTATGAAGAATATAATAGCCTTACCTCTAATAAAACTTCTATATTTATATCCCATAGATTAGCCAGCACTAGATTTTGCGATAAAATTGTATTCCTAGAAAATGGGCGCATATTAGAAATCGGAACTCATGACGAGCTTATTAAAATGTCAGGAAAATATACAGAAGTTTATGAGGTGCAAAGCCATTATTATAAAGATGCTAATATAGAAGATGGCAATTACTATGCAGTATAAGGAGGTTTAAGAATGTCTGAAATTAGTAAAAGTAAAAACAGCATAATCAAGGATACTATAAAAATAATGAAGCTGGTGCACAATATGCTGCCTTCCTATATTCCGCTTATCACCCTTCAAACTCTTATAGCAGCAATACTTCCATTTATAAATATATTATATGGAAGCAAAATAATTGATGGAATTGTAACTAAAAAAAGTAAAAACGCTCTTATTTCCTATGTAATGATAATGGTTATTAGCAATCTGATTCTTGGGCTTATACACTTTGCACTGGATAAGAAACGCTTAGTTAACGAACAATATATTGAGAAAATTAATAAAGCAAAGCTTGGTGAAAAATCCTTATCTATAGATTATGAAATATTAGAAAAAAAGGAAACCCTAGAGCTTTTACAGAAAGCAGCTGATGGAAGCAATTCCAGCGGAGGACTTACTAATTTATGCTCTAATGTGGTGGAGCTTCTTCAGCAGATATTTTCAATTATTTATGCTTTGCTGCTTTCTATAGGCTTATTCACATCCATTTCCAGCAATAAAAATGGAAATTTGTTTAGATTTATGAATTCACCTATAAGCAGTGTTGTTCTGTTTATATTTCTTATAATTGCTATACTTTTTTCTACCATAATTAGCAAGCAGTATTCAAAAATGAAATACAACTTTTATATAAATAACGTAGATAGCAATCGTAAATTTGGATATTTCTTTGATTTTATGTACAACTACTCTATTGGTAAGGATATACGAATTTTTCAGATGGATAAATTCTTAGATAAAAAGATGCTAAATATTTTTGGTGAGTTAAAAAAATCCTATACAAAATTATTTAAAAGCAGTATAAAATTCGAATATTACATTATAGTGCTTAATAAAGTATGGGAATATGCAGCTTACCTATTTGTAGGAATTAAAGCAGCTCTTGGAATAATCACTATTGGTAAACTCACCTTATATGTTGGTGTGCTCAAGCTTTTGAACGCATCAATTACAGAGCTGTTTTCAAAATACATCAACCTAGGAGTAATGTGCACATATATAAAGAATTATACCACCTTCCTAGATATAAAAAATGAAAAATACGAGGGCACTCTTCCTGTAGAAAAACGTCTGGATAATGAATATGAACTAGAATTTAAAAATGTGTCCTTTCATTACCCTAACAGTGAAGAAATGATATTAAAAAATATATCCATGAAGCTGAAGGTTGGCAACAAAATGGCAATTGTAGGCAGGAATGGTGCAGGCAAAACCACCTTCATAAAGCTTCTATGCAGACTCTATGACCCTACTGAGGGTGAAATTCTATTAAACGGCATCAATATTAAAAAATATGACTACAATGAGTACTTGAAGATATTTTCCGTAGTATTTCAGGACTTTAAGCTTTTTTCCTTCTCCGTGGCTGAAAATGTGGCCACCAGTGAGGAATACGATGAGGCTGCCATTTGGAAATGCTTAGAGCAGGCTGGCATTAAAAGCCGAATAGAGAAACTTCCAGAAGGTATTACTACCAGTATCTTTAACAATCAGGAAAAAGGTATAGAAATATCCGGCGGAGAAGCCCAAAAGCTTGCCATTGCAAGAGCTCTCTATAAAGATGCTCCTGTGGTGATACTGGATGAGCCCACCAGTGCTTTAGATCCTATATCTGAATTTGAAATCTATGAAAAATTTAACGAATTAGTTCAAGAGAAAACCTCCATATTCATATCACACCGAATGTCCAGCTGCAGAATGTGCAATAACATATTAGTGTTTGATAAGGGGCAGATAGTTCAAATTGGGAATCATGAAAAGCTAGTTAATGATAAAGAAGGTGTGTATTATTCACTTTGGGAAGCTCAAGCAAAATATTATATATAAAAAACTGCAGCTCAGCTAAGAATCGGCTAAGCTGCAGTTTTTTAATTTATGCTATGAATAAATCCTACTATGTATAAATATTATTTTAAATATATTATAATTTAAAGGGTAGATTATCTATATGAAATTATTTTTATGTTAATCCATTAAAGAGGTGTTATACAATGATATTGGAAAAAAGATTAGCAGAAAAAAGATTAACTGAAGCCTATATAAATGCCAAAATCGAAGATTTTGATGATAATTCTAAATATGTATTTTTTAGCGACTGCCATAGAGGAGTTAATACCCTCTCTGACGAATTTGCTAAAAATGAAAATATTTTTTTGTTCGCATTAGAATTCTATTATAACAAAGGATACACTTATGTGGAGCTTGGTGATGGAGATGAGCTTTGGGAACATTCTAATTTTAAACATATAAGACTGGCACATGACGAAGTATATTCTCTATTAAAAAAGTTTTTTGATGATAATAGATTGACTATGTTATATGGCAATCACAATATACATTTAAAATATCGGGATTTCGTTAAAAGAAATTATTATAAATTCTATGATGATTATAACGAGGAGGAAGTAGAGCTGTTTCCAGGCATTACTCCATATGAAGCAGTAGTATTTAAACATAAAAATACTAAACAGGAAATACTAGCTATTCACGGTCATCAAGGAGATAGAATGAATGACAGGCTGTGGCACTTTAATATGCTTACAGTACGGTATTTTTGGAGATTTCTTCATTCAATAGGTTTTATAAATCCTGCAAGTCCAGTAAAAAGCTCAGATAAAATTCATAAAATTGAACGTATTTATAGTGATTGGATTGAAAGAAACAAAATTATGGTAATATGCGGTCATACTCATAGACCACATTTTCCAAAATCTAATGAATTGCCTTACTTCAACGACGGTTCCTGTGTCCGAGCTAGCGGAATACAAGGCATAGAAATATCAGATGGAAAGATTGCCCTAATTGAATGGAAAATCAGGACGGATCTATACGGAAAACTTAATATAAAAAGAAAAATATTAAGAGGTCCTGAACCAATTGAGAGCTTTGATCTAAGAAAAATGTGACTAAGAAAGGTGCAGTTTTGGTGGCTGTACCTCCTTATTTGTCGCTATAATGATATCTGCAAGCTAAAATAAATATATTTTTCTCATCTATCTTATAAATAAGTCTATCTTTATCATTGATTCTTCTACTCCAAAATCCTGCCAAATTTCCAATCAAAGCCTCCGGTTTTCCGATACCTGTATTACCATTTCGTGATATATCTTCAATAAGCTGATTTATTTTTTTTAATGTTTTTTTATCCTCAGTCTGCCAATAAACATAGTCGTTCCATCCATTTGTTGTGAATACTTTATTCATTCATATCTACCTCAATGAGCTCATGCGCAGATATATTTCCCTTTTCCAGTTGCTCTTTTGATTCCATCAGCCAATCATAATTTGCCTTATTTCCCATCACATGCACATTTTCCAGCAAATTATTATAAGCCTCCTCTGACATCATAACCACATTTTTATTATCTTTTCGTGTAACAATCATAGTCTCATAATCATTTGTCACTTTGTCCATATAGTTTTTCATATTTTCTCGTAAATTTGTATAATTAACAGCTAACATACTATCACCTCCATTTAGTACAGTATTCTGTACTTTTATTGTACCGTACAAAATACTGTACGTCAATTACATTTTATTATATGCGTATAATTCTAAAAAATGCAACAAATACTTCTACTCATTCACAGTCCTTAATGAATTTTGAAAGCTAGTTTTACTTACATATTCATCTATAAGCCTGATATCTCTAATATCTTTTTCTCTTCCTAATTGTATCTTTTGCTTTTTTATGCTTTCTAAACTTGCTACTGGCAATCCATCAATGAATATTATTTCATCTACAAACCAGTTTTCTAGTATTTCTATTTTATCGTTTACTTCTACAATTTTTGAATTATCCTTTGCCAATCTGTACTTACATCCTTTTTCAATAAAATGTTAAACTAAATTTGTAGTGCATCCTAGGTCAATATCTCTTGTAGTTTCTTTAACTCCATGAATTACTAATCCAGCTCCAGAAGTTATCCAATATTCATTCAAAGGCAAATCCACATCTTTAAGAATTTTAATTATATCTTCTTTATATAACATTTTATTCCTTTCCTAACTACATTTCGTTATGTCGCTTCCCTCAAATTAATAGTATAAATTAACTGCCTTAAATAAATTCTAACCATCTTGCCCATACCTTAATTGATCTCCCATATATTCACTTCTCTCTCGCCATTTAATGCCTTTAGAAGCAATCCACATGGTATCATTATCATTAGAATTTTCTATATCCCAATCTTCCTGATCAGCCCAGTAATATATTCCATCTTTATATTCACAAGTTGCCTCAGAAATACAGTAAAAATAATTAGGCGGCGTTGAAACAATGCTCATTCTTTCAATATCACTGAAGAATATTTCTATTGCTGAAGGATTTATAAACTGCCTTTAGAATAAAATTTTAGCATTCAATGTGCAATCGCCGCAACCCATTCCTAAATCATTATTAATAGAATAACTATTCCATAAATGGATCTCACGTAGGCATCCATCATGAAACCACCCAAATGCATTTAATAATTTTTTTATATCATTCTCATTTTTAACATCTATCCAATTCATAGTTCAAGACCTCTTGTACTACATTTTTCCATTTTAATTATAGCATTGATTTGTAATAATACAATTTGTAATTTGAAAATCATAATTCTCACCTGCAGATAAATCTACTTTAGTGATATATTCATACATTAAGCGATTAATATTCCTTCCAAATATGTTGCTTTCGGACAAACATTAAGTTTTAAATTCGTATTTAGTAGTAATAATCGTGTACTTATTCCGAAATTATTTTGCAGTAACTATGAATTTAGGATTGAGAGTAGAAGTGGTTTTATTGTAATTATAGGTAAAACAAATTATAGAATCAGTGTAAAATAATTTTATGGACTTAATTAATGAACTAGAAAACTAGATATCGCGATAACTAGTTGAATCAATACTTATTTTAATCATTAACAATACTTTTTTCCTTATCACTGTCCATATTATAAGCTTCTGCCTGCATAGTAAAAAGCTCCGCATATAGACCATTATTTTGCATTAAGCTATCGTGAGTGCCTTCTTCAACTATTTTTCCTTGGTTTAAAACTAATATTAAATCCGCCATTTTCACAGTAGAAAATCTATGAGATATCAATATACTTGTCCTGTTTCCCACTAGCTCTTTGAAGTTTTTAAATAATTCATATTCCGATTTAGCATCCACAGAAGCTGTTGGTTCATCTAATATAAGTATTGAAGCATTACTCATAAATGCCCTAGCTATAGCTAATTTTTGCCATTGTCCTAAAGATAATTCCACGCCGTTTTCCCATATCTTTTCAAGCTTTGTATCAAATTTATTATCTAACTTATCTATAAAATCAAAAGCTCTAGATTTTCTAGCACAACTCTCTATTAGTGTCATATTATCCTTATTCTCTATATTTCCAAAGCCTATATTGTCTTTTACCGTAAAAGGATATTTCATATAATCTTGAAACACCACACTAATACCTTTATATAAGGATTCAATGCTATATTCTTTAATATTGACACCATCTATATAAATTTCTCCTTCAGCTGGATCATAGAGTCTAGTTAATAGTTTTATAAGAGTAGTTTTGCCACAGCCATTAAGCCCCACAATAGCACAGCTTTCATTGGCTTTTATTTTAAAGCTCACATTTTTCAATACATAATTATTTGAATTAGGGTACTTAAAGGAAACATTCCTAAATTCAATACAATTCATAACAGTATTATTAAATATTTTTGAAAGTGCATTATCTGATATTTTAGGCTTTAAATCAAGCACATAAAACAAATTTTCTATATAAAGATTATTTTCATACACCCCAGTTATGCCTCCCAAAGTTTCTTTAACAGAGGTATCCACATTAGTTAGTGCAGACATATACATGGTCATTGAGCCTATAGTCAGCCCTCTAGATAGCGTAAGGAAAATAATATAAAGTTTATAAATATACGAAATCACAGTATTTAAGCAGTCTATCAAGCTTAACTCTTTAAATTGTTTTTTACCAACATTTTTATCCTGCCTTAAATTTTCACTGTATATAGATAATATTATATTTTGAAAAAAATGCCCTATTCTATTTAATTTTACTTCCTTGATGCTATTGTAATGCAGCATGATTTTCTGGAGATTCCTTGCGAATCTTGTTTTTTCCGTCCTTTTACTATAAACATCGTATATCATTCTAGATATTTTCACATCTACAAAAAACATAGGAATAGCTGTAAGCATACATAACCCTAGCAATAGCGGATTTAGCTGAATAACTATCACAACTGCTCCCACTAATATTGAAAAGCTTTTTATCATATCCGTTATTCCATATACTATGGATATGGTTGCAGAGGATGCCTGATCATTTGCTTTTTGCATCTTGTTATAAAAATCGCTATTTTCAAAATATGAAAGATCCAATTCGTTAGATTTTTCAATAATAAGTTTAGCTATATAATTATTTAATTCTTTTACCTGTATTCTGCAAAAATAAGCATTAACCCTATTTATTAAGGAGGAAAAAACAGCTAATCCAAATTCCACTGCAACCCAAAAATAAACAGCATGTACATAGCTTTTATTATTTACAGCTAAAACTACATTATCAATTATGTATTTAGAAACTACAACATTTAATGAAATTATGATACCATTGAAAATAGTTATTATCAGAGTAACTATGGAACTTATAGTGGAACCTTTCAGTATTATTTTAACTGTTCTTAATAAAAAATTCATAACATTCTTCACATTATCAGCTACTTTATGAAATTTACTCATACTCTATTTTCCTTTCACCTTTATTTCATTGAAAAATATATTCCCTGTATAAAATTCCTAATATACAGGGAATGTATTTATATTGAAATTATTAGTGTGCTGCTTCATTATAAGCCATATTACTATTTGCTGAACTATTAGCTGAGCCATAAGAACATTCACAAGCACATGCTGGATTTGAAGGATTATAATCATTACAAGGTTGATATTCAGTTTGTTGTGGGTAATTATTAGAACAAACACATGCACAATTTCTATAGTTAGCTTGTACATCTAAAGCCTCTATTGTTCTACCTGCTGGATTTACTAATTTCATCTTTAAATCCCCCCCCTTTCTTATAAATATAGTTTTTTATAATAAACTTTTAATCTTTATATGAAAAATCAAAAGCCTATTATTCCAAAATTAAATTCAAGGACTCTATTAATTTTTTTATATTTATGCCAGGGTCTTTCTTGGAATTTATTGCTACGAATATATCTTTATTTTTTAGCATAGCGCTTGTTTTTATGTTAAATTCATCCATTTCTATTTTGTTAATAACCAAATTGCACATATCATATTCCTGCTTTATAGAAATCACTGGCTCATTATACAAATAATTGTCTATACATTCCTTTATTAAATATCTCTCACCAATACTTAGTGAGTGCTGATATTGATTATTTAAATTTACTAAAAAATTTTCTTTATACAAATTAAATTTTTCAGCTTTCACCCCTAATAAGGCAAGCTTTCTAATTATTTTTATGGCAAATTCAAGCTTATCTTTTAAATTTTCAATTACTTTTAATTGCAAAACATTATAACTGCAATTTTTGAGAATTCTTTGCGATACAAAATCTATCTGCTTATACTTTAGATCATTTAAGGTAAATTCTTCACTGATATAATCACTAAGAAAGTTTAATTGAAAATACTCAAATATTTTTTTTTCTAAATCCAGTTTTGTTTCATATTCTAAATCTGGTTTTGAATAATAAAATTGAATTTCATCCTCTTTTAAATCTTGAAAGATATTTATGGATGCTTTATTTTCAGTAAAATTATCTATTTTATCCAATATAAAATTTGATGAAATATCATCTTTATTCTGCATATCAGAAAAAGCTTCAATTAAATATTTCTCCATATCTAATTGATTAAAATTGCCAGTTACAATAATAGAAGCATTTGTAGGCTTGTACCACTTGTGATGAAAGCGTAAAATAGAATCATAATCAAAAGTATTTATATTTTCTACCTTTCCTATAGGCATCCTGTTTTTTAAATTTCTCAGTGCTATAATTTGTGGAAGTATTATTTCCTTTAGTTTATAATTTGCCTTTGTAGTCACACTGAAAATCTCATTGCATACTTCAGACCTTACTTCCTCCATAGGAGCTTCAGAAAAATTATTTCCAGATAAAATATTTTTTAGAGCATATAAATCATCGGCTAATTTTTCAGTGCTGCATTTGCATAAATACACAGTTTCCATGAATTTTGTATATCCGCAAATTCTATGTTTAATTTGATTTTCATATGGATTTATCATGTTACTGTGAATACAAAAATGTTCGGTAAAGTGAGAAATCCCTATTTCATTCTTATTTTCCATAAGGGAACCTACTTTTATAACCAAAGCAATACTTACTTCCTCACCGCTGCAGTTATCCTGGTACACATAATAGGTTAATCCATTTGAAAGAGTATTTTTTCTGAGTTTATTGTCATATTCTAAAGCTTCAGCTTTCATAATCTTTAAAATATCTCTACATCATTCATATATTCTAGGCTTTCAGCATCGTTTTCAAGGCACTTATGATAAAAAATCAAATAGTTTAACAGTGATTCCCTTGAATTATTACAGTAATATCTTTTCTTTTCGATATCAAATTCTTTATCAGTATAGCATTGACCGTGACAGACCCTGCACATTCTAGCACCCCAGCAACTACTACAATCCTTAATGGATGCCTTAACATAATCATCTATTAATTCTCTCTTTATCTTTTCTTTGTCCAATCCTTCATATATATTTCCTATGATAGGTGAACCATCTATTCTTTCACAAACTAAAAAATTGCCTTTTATCGTAACATATATTTTTCTACTTCCAGGTATGCAGCATCCATTTAAATAATATTTATCATTGCACTTTTTAAACAACTGCCTTTTTTGAATCTTAATAAGTGGACTCTCGACTACACTCTTAGCAAAGAATTCTTTATCCTCTTTACCCTTAAGTCCATTATTATATTTATTTTTAGACCATCTTAATAATGGGCTTTCTATTTTGTTAGTATTATTTTTATTAGCTATATTCGCTTCTTTGTAATTAATATTAGTCACATTAGGATAAGAAACTATCTTGCCAATTTCCCTAGGCAGCCAATCTAAGCTATCAAAGAAATTGTTTATCTTTTCTAATTTTTCCTCACTGTAGGGTGGAGCAAAAACCATGCTGAAGGTTATCCTATTTTTAGCCTCATCTCCAAATGCCTCTATTAAGCTTTTCAATCCCTTTATTGCCCTAGAAAAGCTTCCAACTCCATTAATATCTTTCCTATAGGCATTATGTATATCCTCAGGACCATCAATACTGCAGGCAATACTTAATCCATCCACTGATGCAAAATATTCTGCCTTTTCTTTGGTCATTAAGGTTAAATTTGTTGTAAAGGAAAAAGTTAATTCCCTGTCAGTAATTATCTCTTTAGCGTATTCTATAGAATATTTCAATAAATCGTAATTTATTAATGGTTCTCCTCCATAAAAGGTGACTGAAACTCCCTTTGTTTTACTACCATGTTCTTTAGCATATTCAATGCTCTTTTTAGCAACTTCTTTTGTCATATTTTCATATCCAAAATTTCTTTTTCCTTCATAGTTATCATTATAGATACAATACCCACATCGTAAGTTGCAGGCTTCTGTAAGTTCCAGTATAATTTGATCCAATTCACCATTTAAGCTTTTATCAAATTCTTCAAAATGACCAGAAGAGCAAAATTTAAAGTTATTAGGACCTGCTTTTAATATATCTTCCTCTTCTATTGCTTGTTTAACGTTTACTAAGGCTTCATGAAATTTTTCATCCTTAGTATCAAGCTCCATTATTTCCTCAAGCTCCCCTGAGATAATTTTCTCTAATATTTCATACTCATTTTTTTCACAGCTCAGCACTTTATTTGTACCTGTGTCATAAATATAATTATTTAAATCCGTTTTAAATAGTTTCGCCAAAGGCTTGGCCTGATAAGTATTTTCCTTAAAAAAATCCATGTATTCCTTTACATTGTATGTGGCTTGTCTCATGTTTATCATATTTTGACACCTCCAATATTTATGCTTTAAGTTTACCTTAAATGTATTTTTTTGTTAAACACCATATATTGTAATATTAGCCAATATTTCCTTTTCATTTGCATATACGTAAGTATTCTCTTTAACATAATTACTTTTTCGCAAAAATATGATCACCCTAGTGGATGACCTAAATTTTCACAAATTTCATTGTCTTTACCTAAACACCAAAGTAAAGCTCATGCCCTCTTTTTCGCATTGAGCAAACACTTCCCCATCCATCTTCTCCATTATATATTTGCAAATATACAGCCCTAGACCATTGCCCTGTTTGTCTTTTGCATTACTAGCCCTGTAGAAGCTGTCGAAAATATGATTGAATTCATTTTGATTTACGGTTTTGCCGCTGTTATATATTTTTATCAGTTGGCAGTAATCTTCTTCGTAAAAGGATATTCTTATTTCTTTTCCGTTCCCATATTTAAAGGCATTTTCTAAAATATTGCCTATGACTTCAAAGCTTCTGTCAATGTCCCCTTTGATTAATTTATTGCTGTAGTTCTCCACAACAAAATCTATCATTTTAAGACTGGATTCCTCTTGGTAGGTGGCTATAACCTTGTCTATAAGCGTACTTAAATAAAATTCGCCCTGTACCACCTGAATTTCAAGCACATCCTCACTGGAGGTTTTTATTATTTCCTTCACAAAATTCTCTATTTCCAAGGACTTTTCCTGTATTTGCTTTGCTGCAAATATCTTCTTTTCATCAGTAGCATAAAGTCCCTCTACTATAGCCTTTGCATAGAGCTTGATTGCATTTAATGGAGTTTTTATATCATGAGAAATAGAAAGTACTAAAAGCTTCTTCTCCTTCTCCAGCTTCAGCTCCTTTATTTTATGCTGCTCTAAATTTTCCCGAAGCACATTAATCCCCCAAATGAACCTTCCAAAATATCTATTTTTATTTTCCTTAATTCCTTTTTTCAAATTGCCCTTGGATAGTTCATAGGGCATGTCACTTATGATATTAAAGGGCTTTAGAATTACATTTCTTATATAAATTAAAATGGATGCTATTATGGCTGCAAATATAAATAATATAATCTCTGCTTTCACAAAAAGCTTTTCATTAAAATTACTACCAGAGTAATCAAATCTTAAATATCCTGTCAGCTTGTCTTTATCATATACTGGCCTAATTTCATATTCTAAGCCATTATGACTTTTGTAGAAGTCATCAATACTATCCTTGCTCTCCCCGTCAATGGGTAAAAAGGTCACTGCCTTTACAAATTTGTAGTTCTCCAATTTAGGCTTCACAAAAACTGGCTGCTGCTTTGCCTCATAGTAAATTTCATTTATTTCTACCTTGTACTGACCATCTGAGCCACTATTTTCTCCAAGGTAAAAAGCTAAAGCTGCAGACAGCAGAAGGTATAAAACTGCAATGCCTGCCAGTATTTTATCAAATTTCTTCATATTTATAGCCTACTCCCCATAGGGTGACAATTCTCTTAGGCTGTTTTGGATTATCCTCAATCTTGTCCCTAAGCATCTTAATGTGAACGGTAATAGTTTGATCCTCGCTAAAGCTATCTTTTCCCCAAACCTTATTGAATAAAAAGTCTTTCCTCAAAGTTTTATTTGGATTTTCCACCAGCAACAGCAATAATTCAAATTCCTTAGAGGTCATATTGATAAGTTTTCCATTCACATACACCTGATGTGCTTCCTTGTTTATTGAAATAGCTCCTGAATTAATAATTTTACGGTGATCTTTCAATTCATAATTTCTTTTCATAAGCACTGAAAGCTTTGCACTTAAAATGTCCACATCCACTGGTTTTTCAATATAATCATCAGCTCCAAGGCTAAAGCCATTAATCTTATCCTCTTTCCCAACCTTGGCACTTATAATAACAATTGGAGTATCCTGTTTCTCTCTTATAGAAGAGCAAACACTAAAACCATCTATTCCAGGAAGCATAATGTCCAGAAGCACTATTTTGCAAGTATCATTTTCCAAATACTCTAGGGCTGCCTCTCCACTTTCCACCTTCGTAATAGTAAAGCCATCCTTTTTTAAAAAGCTGCCTATTAAATCCCCAAGCTCTAAATTATCCTCTACCAGAAGCAAATCCACCATTTTACCATCCCATTTCCATTAGCCAATTATTTACCTTTCTTTCCCTGTCCTTAAAGCTATTTTCCTCAAGGAACTTGCCAAGCACAATATTCCCTTTTATAGCTCCATCTTCAATATACATTATTCTATCACACTTTGCCGCTACCTTCATATCATGAGTAACTAGCATCACTGTTGTACCATCTCTATTAATTCTATTAAGTTCTTTCATAACCTCTTTTGAGTTTTGCTGATTTAGCGCCCCTGTAGGCTCATCTGCAAAAATCATTTTAGGAGAATTAATAAGACTTCTGCAAATGCAGGCCCTTTGCAGCTGTCCTCCTGAAACCTGGTTTATATCATTTTCAGCAATTTGGCTAATTTCAAGCTTATGCATAAGCTCTTTAGCCCTATCATTAATTTTCTTCTTATCTCTCAGCTTTTTTGATTGATATGATGGTAGTATAATATTATCATATATTGAAAGATTTTTTAACATATGCATCTGCTGAAAAATAAATCCCATTTCATCCAGTCTTAAATCGCTGATTTCATTTGAGGAAAGGCTTTCAATATCTCTCCCAAAATAATTGACCTTGCCTGCAGTTAAACTATCCATTCCACTGGTTACATAGAGGAGGGTTGATTTTCCTGAGCCGCTGGGTCCCATCACTGCCACCATTTCTCCCTGCTGGATTTCAAAATTTATATTTCTTAACACATTATTCTGCACCTTATTTACAATATAGGTTTTACACAAATCTACAACCTTTAATGATTCCATATATAATTCCCACCTTATTCCATATTGTTTATTTCTTTTAGATCTACTTTTTTAATTAAGCCTGAGCTAAAGTAAGCAATAGCTGTAGTTATCACAAGCAGCACCAAGGGGTAAAATAAATATACCTCTTTTGCATCTATCTTGTATTCAATGTTATGAACTCCCATCATGCCAAATATCTGGCCTATGGTAATACTTGAGAAAAACTTAGAGGATATTATGGCTAATATAATACCCACAGTAAGCACCATGCTTATTCTTGCGGTCTGCCAATACCTAATGGCGCCATTCCTAAAACCTATGCTTTTAAGCATTGCTATTTCCCCTTTTTCCTTGTTAATGAAGGTCTTCACCATCAATATTGTGATTAAGGCATTAATTGCTATAACTATCAGAACAATTAAATTTTTCATAGCACCCAACTGCTCCAAGGAGCTGCCTAAAAATCTTGACACATATTGCTGAGGATTTTTGATAGAATAGCTAGGGTATTCCTTCTTCAGCTTGTCTATCAATGCTTGTGGATCCGTGCTTCCTTGAAAATTCCCTTGAAATGGGAAAAGTAGTGCTAAATATTTAAAGTCCATATCCATGGCAGGACTTAATCTAACCGATTGTCCCATATTGGTCATGCTTTCATATAGGCCTGTTACTATCAGTTCCTTTTTACTATTTCCCAATTGCATAGTCACAGTATCTCCTATGGACACCTTTAATTTATTGGCTACACTTTCTGTTAAGGCTATTTCATTTTCAAGCCTTGGCATTCTGCCCTTCAAAACATTATTGTTGGGAGTATCTTTGTTAATTGATTGCAATGACATTAATGTAAGCACATTATCCTTGTCCCCAGCATAAAACTTCAGTCTATAAATTACCTGTCCATACAATTTCATATTCATTCCCTTGGCACTAAAGTTTTCCTCTAGCTTATTTAAATCATTTATATATTCAGCTTTACTCATATCTTTAATATATTTATCCATGTTATCCGGTTCTATTAATACATCACTATACTCTAAGCCAAAGCTCCTAATTATATGTCCGTCCTTCAAGGTGTTTATGGCATTCATAGGTACTATGATCAAAATAGTTCCTATGCAGAAGGTTAAAATCAATACTACAAACCGCCTAATATTATGTGTAATATCATTTAATGCCAAGAAAAAAGGTACTGTTACCTTCCCATATTTTCTTAGCTTAAAGCCACCTTTGCTCTTAAAACTTTCACCCGTGCTTCCATTTCTTATAGCATCTATTGCAGAAAATTTATTTAACCTTCTTGTACACATATAGCAAAACAAAATTACTATTAAAACTATAAAGATGGAACATACAGCATTTACCATACTATTTCTCGAAGATGCCTTCATCAATATATTTGCAGAGGATTCTTCAAGCAGAACATCACTGAAATAGAAGCTTGCGCCAAAGCCAATTAATGCCCCTACAATTGTTATTGCAAAATATTTTATTAAATAAAGCTTTTTAATTTGAAAATCTTTAATACCTATAGCCTTCATTATGCCTATTTCCTTAAAATCATCCTGAAGAGTAAAAATAATTGTAAATCTTAAAATCAAAAATGAAATTATAATAAGGCAAAGGCTAACTATAATTAAAATTGCTGAAGGAAGCATATCCAAAACAAAGCTTTGGTTAATAAATGACTTATCAAAATTTATAATTGTATTGCAATTTATATGCTTAAATTCTTTTTCTAGGGCTGCTGTATCCTTTGACATTATATAATAGTTGTTCATAATGCCAGCTTCCTTGTAAGCTTTAAATACTTCATAATCCTCATCACTTATGAGAAGCCTCTTTGTCTCATTCATGCTGGAACCAAAAATAGCATCCTTGGTGAATAATTTTATTGTGAATTCCTTATTTATATTGCCAAGAGTTATCCTTACCTTATCTCCCTGCTTCAAATTATTTTTCACCTTGTCCGGTATGGAAAAAGCTATTTCTCCAGGCTTTAGCTTCACTTCATTTCCCTTATCATCCAGTAGTTTGCCAAACTTTTTAGGCTGAGCTTCTATAAAAATATTGCCAAAGGGTTCAAATGCCATTTCTGTGCTATTTTTCTCTATCTTAATATTTTCTTTAGATAATACGGTGGAGCTGTCCACATCATAATCATCTATTAGCTTTGAGCTATTAAGCCAAGCATTGAATTCCTTATTGTCATCCTTGCCATAGGAAGAAATAATGTAATCCGGTGCTTTAGCTTTGTCATGAAAATAATTAATGGACTGTGATATGGTTATTAAATTATTTACACTGCTGGCCAAAAAGGTAGCCGCCAAAATAATGAATATTAAAAGAATAATATTCATAGACTTTTTTCGTTTTAAATCTCTCTTTAGTATTCTAAAAAACATAAATCTTACCTCTCATAAATTATTTACTACAATCCTATTATAAAATGTCAATTATTAAATAATCCTTAAATATATTAATATTTAATTGTAATTAAAATAGTAAACTGATTATGCTGTACGGTAACCACAATATTCAGCTAAAATATAGCGATTTTGTTAAGAATAATTATTATAAATTTTATGATGATTACAATGAAGAGGAAATACTAGCTATTCATGGTCACCAAGGAGATAGGATGAATGATAGGTTGTGGCATTTTAATATGCTCACCGTAAGATATTTTTGAAGATTTCTCCATTCCGTAGGCCTCATAAATCCTGCAAGTCTAGTAAAAAATTCTGAAAAAATTCATAAAATTGAACGTATTTATGCTGATTGGATTGAAAATAATAAAACTATGATAAGCTACGGTAATACTCATAGGCCACATTTCCCGAAGCACAAGTAATTACCATATTTTAATGATGGTTCCTGTATACGTTCTAGTGGAATACATGGCATGGAAATTTCTGATGGAAATATTTTTTTAATCCAGTGGAAAATCAGAACAGATATAAATGGTAGTCTTAATATTACAAAATCAGTTTTGAGAGGACTAGAACCCCTTGAAAATTTTAATTTGAGAAAAAGAGGAGAGTGAACAGTATGTAAGAAGGAATAAGTAAGAGTGAAGAGGTATTTAAGAAATCAGTTTGCCAAACTGATTCCTCACCTTATTTCTTCAACCTTACTTCTTACTTATTATTTCTACAGCACATCAAATGAATAGCCTTCACTTTTAAGATATTCTATTATACTAGGAAGTGCATCAGCAGAATTCTGCCTCTGAGCAGAGGTATGCATAAGAACAATTAGATTATTCTTATGTCTAGATGTCATTTTTATATTTTGCAAAAGCTACTGAGGAGTCTTGTTCTCAGGAAACTCTGCATCATGGCTATAGCTGTGATTTCCAATTACGTGTCCCTCTGCCTTAATTCTTTTTACCACAGCCTCATTCCCAACAGTATTTTTCCCAATCAAGAAAAAGGTGGCCTTAATTCCATACTTTTTTAAGGTATCTAGCATTTTTGGAGTTACATTTCCAGAAGGTCCATCATCAAAGGTTAAATATGCAACCTTTTTCACCTTAGGAACTGGTGGTTGTGCAACTGGATTTTGCGGTGCAGTTGGTTTTGCAGCCGGTGGCTTGGCTTCTTGAGTTTGGTTAGCTGCAATAGATGGTAATTGCTGTACATTCTCAAATAAGGTAAGTGCTTTTATGGATTCAAATAGAATTGTGTTTTTAGTTGTATAAATCATTGCCATCCCCATCATTTCATATACTTATCCACTAATTCATAGCATCTTTCTTTTGTGGAATCTGCTAAAGATCCTTCATATAATACCTTTTCCATAGTGCCACCTGCCATTTCTGCTGAAGCTTTTTTAGCTTTAGCATCTCTATCTTTAATCCACCCAAGCTCTTCGGTCTGTAAATTTTTCATATCACTTGAAGATAGCTGACCCTTCAAGATTCCATAAATAGCATTTAATTCATCATCCCATTGCTTATATTCCTCACAGGCTTGTTGGTACATATCATTAGTGGAAGCAGATTTATTGTCAGAACTCTTGAACCCTGCTTGAATTTTATCTAGTTTGTCTTTATATTCTTGCTTTTTAGTCTTTTGATTAACGTCATTGCTTTCTGTACTAGATTTAATATCAGTTATTTTAATTTCAATATTGTCCGTATTAAAATCATACCAAACCGCGTCCTTTTTATTATCTTGTGCTTTAGTAAAATTATTATAAGCCTCTTCAGTAACAGCCTTGTTATCAATATAGTATGTGTGGGTTAAATCATCACCTTTTTGCACTGAGTCCTTATAGCCCAAAATCTGTAGTTTACTAACATCATTTTCAAAGCTAATTTTCCCATATCCATTGTTAAAGGCACTATTTGAGAAACCAACTGATCCATCTGCTTTGAGATTAGCAAAACCTCTCAGCACCTGAATATATCCGTTGACTTTCTTGCCATTATAATGTAATACTTCGTAAAATTCTACGAAATCTCCAGTAGTTAATTCCAGCACAACTTCAGGCCTTCCATCTCCATCCAAATCAAGTACTGCAAAATGTTTTAATTTGAAGGTAGTTTCATAAATTTCTCCATTAGTCAAAAAATCCTTCAAGTATACATCCTTTTTATTATCACTGCTATAAAATTCAGCTTTATTTTCCAATACTGCTTTATAGGCTTCAATTGCTTGGTTTGTATTATCATCGGCTAATAATTGAGTCTTTGAATTTTTATTATCATCCACAGAGGCTACCTTAGCATCTGTATTTATACTTTTATTATCTGAGTTTGAACCGCTATTTTTATTTGAACATGCAGTAACTGAAATACCTAATATAAGTACCATAAGTATACTTAGTATTTTACCATTCATACAATCACTCCTAATATATAATCAAAGTAAAAAATGTTATATTCTTGTATTCTATACTATTCAATACGCCCAAATAGTTTTAAGGTTCTTGAATAAATTTCTATTTTGGAGTAAATGAGGTTTCAGCATTATATGTATTGCCCTTATATGTTATAGTTATGTCCACATTCACAGTATACCCTGCTGTAGCCCTGCTTATGTCTACCTTTATTGGAGCGCCCACATTCCCACTTATAGGTGTATTCTTACTTTTGTAGTTACATTGTCCTACAAAGGTTCCACCAGGGCCGCTAACATTAATAGTAATTCTTTCATTTTTTGATGGAGTAGAATCACTTACGCTTACTGAAAAGCTTACATTTTCTTTTTGTACAGGTGCTGGAGTAGACGCCGGTGCAGTAGTTGAAGCCTTAGTTTCAGTATTACTTTTAGTCGGTGCCTGATTATTGACTTGAGAAGTTGGTTTTGCTGCTTGGTCCGAGTTGCTACTTGAAGCTTTATCAGCGGTATTTGTATTGCCAGTTGTTACAACACTATTGCCACTTTGCTGAGTTTTTGTTTCAGGTTTGCTGGTAACCGCACTATCTGTTTGCTCACAGCCAGAAAGCACAAAGGCACTAGCTACCAATAATACCGCTAACTTTTTTGTAATGTTTTTCATTTTATCTCATCTCTTTGCAAAAATAATATTTATTTTAACATAAATTGACATCTTTTGCAAAATAAAAAACACTATTAAAGATATTAGCAGCTATGCATGAATATTTTCTGGAAACATCAAATTGTTACTATCAAATATTTTTTCCATATTTCCTCGTACAAATAGAGTGGTGTCCTCTTCCTTGTGAAGATTAACTGCAAGCTCTTGCGTGTTCACTGGTGTAAATCTAAACTGCAGCTCTGTTACTATATTAAAGTTCCACGCAATGCGCTGTGATACTTCCTCTAAAGTTAAATTGGATTTTCCTAAAATATCATAAACCACAACTGCATTATCTTCTTGCTCCATGCAGAATATTAGATTTGCTTCTTGGTCATACCAAACATGCTCTGCAAAAACTCCCTGATAATAAAATTCATGAAGTATTTCATTATCAAGCATACTTAGGGCAGAATAATTAGAAAGAATTTTATAATGTGCCTTCACAAGTTCAATATTTTCTTCTATTTTCATATGAAGCTTATCCATTGTCACCTTCTGTTTGCCTAATACAATCATAGAATATTCATATTCCTGCTTTTTTGTAAAACCAAATTTAGGATAATACTCTAACACGCTATCGTTGGCAAACAAAAATATTAAATCACAATGATTTTTCCATCTCTCACAAATCTGCTCCAATAGATACCTTCCAAGGCCCATTTTCCATATTCAAACCTTCTTTATTTCATGATAGTATATTTGCTATAACAGCTTCAAGCTGCCTGTAATTTTATCTATCTCTTCTGATTTTGCAGGTCCTATAGCCAAGCAAGTTACAGTGTTTACCCCTTTAAACATGGTTACTCCAGCATCAACAATCAGTGAAACTGGTAGATTACTTTGCTTGGTCTGGTTGTAAATATCCATTAGCTCATTTTCAGAATTAACATATAAGCATATTTTAGCAACTCCACCATTTAGCCATTCATCTAAGTCTGAGCCCTTATTTACTTCTAATGATAATTGATATTTTCCTTTATTCCCATCAGCAGCACCTTCATCCATACTTTTGCTGCTTTTAAACATATTTAATACTACATCCAAGGAAGCATGACTGCCTTGTGCAATCATTTTACCTTTAGTCATTTGTAGATCTTTTCTCATTACAATTACTTGTTTTACCATTTTCTAAACATCCATTTCTTATTTCATATTAATTAGCGTTTGCCCTAATTTCTTTCTTTAGTTCCATAATACTTTAATTTAAGTTCAGCTCCAAAGTAATTTTTTTATCCGAGATCGATTGTATATTAATTTCTCTTCATTTTGCTTATGCTATTTTCTTTTACCATGTTCATCAAAATTATTCTTTAAGGCTATCTCCGTAGGAAATATAGAACCAATTAAGAAAATAAGTTGAATACCACAAAGTATTCCACCAAAAGTTCCTACAATTTTTATACTCTTTCCAATTATAAACAGCATAGCTATAGCAGAAAGAACAATCATAATGCATCCTACTTTTAACCATAACTTTCCACAATAATGATGTGCAAACTCCCACGTTTCTTTGCTTTTCATAGACATAGTTGTTCG
This sequence comes from Clostridium sp. 19966, assembly GCF_032335695.1. Taxonomy (NCBI): domain Bacteria; kingdom Bacillati; phylum Bacillota; class Clostridia; order Eubacteriales; family Clostridiaceae; genus Clostridium; species Clostridium sp. 19966. The sequence continues at coordinate 313,861 of NZ_JACTOJ010000001.1, read as the reverse complement.
ATATCCAAAGAATTCGTTGATTTCCTTTGGTACGTTTTTGATGAAATATTTACCCAACATAATCATTATTAATGGAATTAATAAATCCATAACCATCATAAAAATCCAAAACCCCATTACTGTTTTGCCTCCTTAATTCTAAAGTAATCAATTTGAAAAAACTCTTTTCATTTATTTAATTATATATCATATAAATGAAAAGATATAAATATTTTGCATTTTATAGTGAATTTTCAACTCAGTTCATGAATAAAGTTCAAAATTAAAATCAACATAAAATGAAGCTATTTTATCATGTTCCATTATAAAAATTTGCATACTTATATTGGAAAAATAATAAAAATTAAAAAAATGTTAAAATATCCTTTAACCATGTTATAATGCAATGGTAATAACCATTTAATGGTGATGAGATATGAGTGGAATGTAGAGTTATACCTGTAGGTGAAAAGCTTAGAAGGTTAAGGGAAAGATATGGATTAAACCAGGATGAAATTGTGGGCACCGATATAACCCGAAATCTTATAAGCAAATTGAAAATAGCAAAGCTAAATTGACTAGAAGTACCGCAGAAATAGTTATGAAACATGCTGTAGAAAAACTAAAAGAAAAAAACCTTCCAATAGATATTGACATAGAATATCTATTAGAAGATGAAGAAACTCAAGCTAGAAAGATACTTGATGGATTCATTGAGGAGCTTAGAGCCCTTGCTGAAAATAAAGATGATAAGTATGTAGAAAGTTTTAAGAAAGCTGAAGAATTTTTATTAGAATGGAATTTCATAGATAAAAAGATAATTATTTGTGAGATCACTGGCGATTATTTTTATAGTAAGAATGACTTTTGAAAAGCTTCACTTTATTATGAAAATACTAAGTGCCTTATGAATTTAGATATGGAATTTGAACCGTTAATTCAGCTATTACAGAAGCTTTCTAACACGTATTCTTATATGGGTAATCTTAGAGAAGGAATAAATACTTGTAATTATGCTTTAGATAGATTTCCTGAAATGGATAATGGAAAAAAGATAGGATTTTTATTTAATATTGGACTTTATTATAATGAGCTTAAGGAATATGAAAAGTCTTTAGAATATATAAACAAAGTAATTAACCTGGCAGATAGCAATACAAAAGTGCGGCTTATGAGATACCATCAAGATACCAGCCAATAAAGCTCCCCATCTACCACATCCGATAACACTAATTCTTTTGAAAGTTTTTTCTGCATTATTCGAATTAATATCTTCATTAAATTTTATTTTTGAAATATGTGCTTTTATTATATCATCAACAGATACACCATATAATTCAGATATTTTCACCAATAACTCTATATCTGGAATAGAACTTCCTTTCTCCCATTTTGAAACTGCCTATCTTGAAACACATAATTTATTTGCCAGTTCGTCTTGGGTAAGTTTGTAATGTTTGCCTAGTTCGGATAAATACAACCCAATATCGCTATAGTTCATATGATCACCTCCACTGTAATTATATCTTATATTTAACCCCATAAACAGCGAAAGCATTTTGCATTTTAAGGAATATAGAGCAACTGCCCCAGCATTTTAACAGCTGATTTTTCAAGCACAATACAACAGCTAGCTATATAGTTTTATAGTTAGCTAGTTATATATTTATCTAGCAGCTGTGAGAATCTGAATTATAGAAATGAACAATTAAAGCTTTTCCTGTCATTTATATGTATTAATCAACCACAGCATTAAAATGCTTTGGCAAGAGTTTGGCAAAATAAAAAACACCAACCATAGAAGTCAGTGTTTTCAATAGCGAGATAAGTCTGTAAGCCGAGTTCTGTGTTTGACAGTCATCTATCTAGGCCTGCTGTTACCAGTCAGACTCAAGCGACGCACCCGGAGACGGGACGGGCAGCCCCATTAGTCTCCCTATTCGGTCTTGCTTCAAGTGGGGTTTACATAGCCGCAAAGTCGCCAATGCGCTGGTGAGCTCTTACCTCGCCTTTCCACCCTTACCAGAGCCAAGCTCTGGCGGTATATCTCTGTTGCACTTTCCTTAGAGTCGCCTCCACTGGGAGTTACCCAGCACCCTGCCCTATGAAGCTCGGACTTTCCTCTCCCCGGCATAACCGGGCAGCGACTGTCTGGCTTACTCGCAAGGTATATAGTATCATATAATAATCTACATTTCAATGGAATATTATGTATATATCAATATTTTTATAGAAAGTTATACGGACTCTTATTTTTCTCAGAAATCAGCACCTTTAAATCCATAGCTCTCTCTTTAGCTATTTTCTCAAATTCTCTGCCGAAATATTTCATAGCTGGCCACTCGGTATCAAAGTGTCCCGCATCAATTACTGCTATTTTTTCTTCGAAGAAGTCACTGACATGGTGATAGCTGGTGTCTCCTGTGATGATGCAGTCCGCTCCCATTTTTTTAGCTAACGAAAAATAATCTTCACCACTGCCATTTATTACAGCTGCCTTTGTTATTTCCCAGTCAGGTTCCCCTGAATATCTTAAATGCTGCATTCCAAAGGCTTTTTGGCAGTCTTCTATAACTTCCTTTAGGCTTTTTGCCTTTGGCAGCTTATATATACGTCCTACCCCTACAGCATCACCATTTTTATCTTCACCGCTAACTTCCATGATTTCAGCAGCTTCATATTTAAGAAGCTTCATCACAATATCATTCAAACCATTTTTAACAGAATCAAGATTAGTGTGACTGGCATATACATTTATATCATTTTTAATCAGCATTCTAAGCTTTTTTCCTATAAGAGTATCTTCATTTATATTTGAAGGCTTTAAAAACAATATAGGATGATGAGCTATGATTAACTCACAGTTCTTGTCTATGGCCTCCTTAATGACCTCTAAGGTGCAGTCTAAGGTAAATAGCACAGAGCTTATAGCAGCATTTTTATCTCCAAGCATTAAGCCTACATTGTCATAGCTTTCCTTAAATCTTGCTGGAGCTATGTTTTCCATTATATCCATTATATCTTTAAGAATTACAGACATCTTATTACCTCCTTTAATGCTTTATTTTTGTTTTCTATAAAATTCTTTCTTTCCATAGAAGCTTCTGAATCCACTTTTATGGCAGATAAAATTTTGTTGTTTAAATCTATCTTATAATCAATGAAATTCCTAAGCAGCGGATGCTTTTTTTCTAGAAAAATAGGACTTATTTCGTATTGAAGTTCCTCTAAATACCTTGGTTTGCATCTACCTGAAAGCTTTATAGTTTCATAATATTTTCCCTCATCATAGCATAGATCTTCCTCTAGTATTTTATACCCATTTTCATATAGAAACTTCCTGAGTACATCACTGTGCTGAGCTGGTGTCAGTAGGCAAAAGGAAAGTGAATCATATATATCTTCTCTTTCGCTTATTATGTCTATGATAAGATTGCCGCCCATACCTGCTATTATAGCTCCCTCTGCTTCTCCTGCCTTTAAGGTGTTAAAACCGCTGCCTATTCTGCACTGAATTTTATTTTCCAGTCCGTAGAATTTTATGTTTTTCTCTGCCTTTTGTATAGGACCTTTATTTATATCCGAAGCAATAGCTTTATTGCAAATATTGTCCAAAAGTAAATATATTGGAAGATAGGCATGATCCGTACCTATATCTGCTATAGAATCACATTTATCTACCATATCCGCTATAGATTTTAATCTGTTACTTATTATCATTTGCTTCCACCCTGTCTATTAATTAATATATAAAAGCTATGTTTTAAAGCATTGGCCATATTAATGAATATAACCTATCTTTTAAAACATAGCCCTAATTTATGCAAACTTGAATAATATTCTAAGCTGTAAAAACATGAATATAAGCACCACAAATAAAGATACATATAGATATTTATATGCAGACTTTTTATCATATTTTGCACTAAAGTATGCCGCGTAATACATACAAAAAAGTATTATCATATTAAAAACACCATAGGTCATCTGCTTGAAGGCAAATTCCTTGCTAGTTCCAAAATCCGTAGGGATGAATCTAGCATTAAAGGTTAACGGCATCTGCTGCGGCATGGCATTTCTAAGATATAATATAAAGGGATTTAGTGTGAGTATTATTATTAATATAGAAACCAATACTAAAGTCACAAAAAATTTTTTATCCTTATATAGCTCTACATTTTTATTGGGAACATACTCTTTAATATTATTATCAATATTTTTCTGCTTTAATATGTCTATTATCTTGTCCAAATTCTCAGGTGAAATACCATAACACATCTTCTCCGTCTTCAAGAATAATACAGCTTTATTAGAAGATACGTACATGTAGGTAGTACCAATTTTATCTATTATATTCCTTCCATAAGCGAACTTATCGCTGCCTATTCCTGAAAGCTTTATGCTGTGTATATTTTTTTCTGAGATTTCGTAGCCCATTATATCATTATAAAATATCTTTGTAGATTTTAGTCCCCAAAAATAGCTTATAGTTATATTATCTTCGTATACCATGTACTTAACGGAAAAATCCATAAGTAAATAGTACAAATAATATACATCCACAAGTATCAAGCCTATCTTTAATACATTATAAACTACATAAGAATCTACTAGCTTTAATAATATTACTATAAATGCATTGAACAGCAGTGCTAAAAATATAGCATACATGCTGGCAATACCTCTAATAGGTTTATATATTTCCATAAGACCACCCTTCCAGATTAATATTATAACATACTTTATCATTACTGTTAAATAACAGAGCACTATGCCCTTTTCTAGAAGCATGTGCTCTGTTTATTAATCTAGATAATCCTTAAGTTTTTTGCTTCTGCTTGGATGCCTTAGCTTTCTTAAAGCTTTTGCTTCTATCTGTCTTATTCTTTCACGAGTAACATTAAATTCTTTTCCAACTTCCTCAAGAGTTCTAGCTCTTCCATCATCCAGCCCGAATCTAAGTCTTAATACCTTTTCTTCTCTTGGAGTTAAAGTATCTAATACATTTATAAGCTGTTCTTTAAGCATAGTGAAAGCGGCTGCTTCTGCAGGTGCTGGAGCGTCATCGTCTGGAATAAAGTCTCCTAAGTGGCTGTCTTCTTCTTCACCTATAGGCGTTTCAAGGGATACTGGCTCCTGAGCTATTTTCATTATCTCACGTACCTTATCTACAGGCATCTCCATGATTTTAGCAACTTCTTCTGCTAAAGGCTCTCTCCCTAGCTCCTGAAGCAGCTGTCTTGATACTCTTATAAGTTTATTTATAGTTTCTACCATATGCACAGGTATTCTTATTGTTCTTGCCTGGTCTGCAATAGCTCTTGTTATTGCTTGACGAATCCACCAAGTAGCATAAGTACTGAATTTGTAGCCTTTTCTATAATCAAACTTTTCTACTGCTTTTATAAGACCTAAATTACCTTCTTGAATCAAATCAAGAAAAAGCATACCTCTTCCTACATATCTTTTAGCTATGCTTACTACTAGTCTTAAATTAGCCTCTGCCAACTTTTTTTTAGCGTAGGAGCTTCCTTCTTCTATCTTTTGTGCTAAATCTATTTCTTCTTCAGGAGAAAGCAATGGAACCTTTCCGATTTCCTTCAGGTACATTCTTACAGGATCATCTATTGCTATGCCTTCTGGCACTGAAAGATCCAGCTCCTCTTCAGTCACCTCTATTTCAGCCATATCTCCTATAACATCTATACCCATGGATTCTAGTACTTCATATATTTTTTCAACCTGCTCTGGACTAAGTTCAACTTCCTCCAGCTCATCCATTACCTCTTTATATGTTAACGTACCACTTTTCTTACCCTTATCTATAAGTTTTTTTACCACTGCCATCTTAGTATCTTTCATTAATGTTTCCTCCTTCCGCAGAACTACGCTTTTTCAATTTCTCTTTTGATTTGTATGAGCTGTCTTGCAAGTTCTAAGGACTCATCTAACTGCCCATTCTCTTCGCATTTCTTTATCTTAGCCATAATATGATTTTTTTCTTCCTCCAATTTGTACTTTTTAATCTCTTTAACGTAATCTATAATAAGTTGCTTATTTTCCAAATCTTCCTTCATCAAGTCTATTTCTTTAATAATAATCCACTCTTTAGAACTGTCAATATCTTCACATCTATCTTCAACATATCTTTCTATATCTCTTATTCCTTCTGACTTTGCGGCATTTATTAACTCAAATATTTTTTTATGTCCGCTAATTATTAACATTTCTTCTCTTACTGTTTCCAAAATATATTTATAACATTCATCATTTATATACATTATCTTCAAAAGAGTTCTTTCCGCCTTTAAATAGGCTGGTTCTATATATAATTTATAACCAATTGTTGGAATATTATTCATATTATTGTCTTTCTTGTTTTTCTTTGTCAAATCATTGTTAAGAAGATCATATATGGCTTGTTCTTTTATGCCCGTGTCCTGCGACATTTTTTTTATATACACATCTTTTTGTACTGGATTCAGCTCTGACAATATATCAGTGACGCTGCTCACGTATTTTATTACGTGTTCCTCATTTTTAAAATCTAATCCCCTACCTGCTTCTTTTATTTTATATTCTATGAGAGGAAGTGCATTTTCCATAAGATTTTCAAAAGCCTCTTTTCCATTGGCTCTCACAAATTCATCCGGATCTTTTCCAGATGGAACTCTTAATATTCTTACATCAAAGCCTTCATTTCTTAATATTTCCATACCTCTCATTGTTGCAGCAACACCTGCACCATCAGCATCATAAGCAAGTATTACCTTATCTGCATATCTTTTTAAAAGCTTTGCCTGGTAAACCGTAAGTGCCGTACCAAGTGATGCAACCGCATTAGATATACCATATTGATGAAGCGATATGCAATCCATGTATCCTTCCACTATAACAATAACTCTTGAACTATTGTTTTTAATAGCGAAATTCAGGCCATAAAGATTAGTACCTTTTTGAAATAAAGTGCTCTCTGGAGAATTCAGATATTTTGGTTTAGAAGCATCCAATACTCTCCCTCCAAAGCCTATGACTTTACCTCTGTAGTCAAAAACGGGAAACATGACTCTATTTCTAAACCTATCATACATGTTTCCTTTCTCGGATTTTATTATAAGCCCAAGGTTAAGCATATCTAGTTCGGTATATCCTTTTGATTTTAAATACTTTAGTAATGCATTCCACGAATTGTCAGCATATCCCAGTCCAAATTTTTTAATAGTATTGACTCCTATGCCTCTAGCTTTAAAGTATTGCTGTGCAGTCCTATTAATCGTTATATTTCTATAAAAATATCTTGCTACCTCTATATTTAATTTATATAGCTTTTCTTTAGCTGCTTCTATGGATTTTGTTTTTTCATCCTCATATTCTATTGATATATCAGCTCTCTTTGCAAGATATCTTACAGCCTCCATGTAAGTCATATTCTGGGTCTTCATTATGAAAGTGAATACATTACCAGCTTCGCCGCATCCAAAACATTTGTAAATTTGTTTATCACTGGATACGCTGAAGGACGGAGTTTTCTCATGGTGAAACGGACATAGTCCAGTATGATTTCTACCACTTTTTTTAAGTCTCACTACTTCAGATATTATTTCAACTATGTCACTCTCGTCTCTGATTTCTTGCATAACTTCTTCTGGAATTCTCAAAAAGGCATCACCTATCTTCAATAAATAAGAAGTTTTTTTCCACAAGTTCTATAATATTCGACACAAAAATTAAAAATCCTTCTAACTATTTATATAAATTTTAATTTTTTTACACGTTAATTATTTTTTTTACTTTTTCACATTAAACTTATCTTTAAAACACTGATATCGCCTTTAGTTTTGCTTAAGAATATTTTTTTAAATACAGCGTTTTATTATAATTTTATTTTGTCAATGATATAATAAAAATATTCCTATTTGAGGAATTTCATGATAAAAAATACTAATATATTACTAGCTTAGGAACATATATATCATTAAATACGTATAGACAAAAGTCATCGCTCATACCAGAAATATAGTCTGTCACTCCCTGGTAAGCTCCTTCTCTTTCTGAAATCTCTCTATAGAATTCAGGCAGTTTATCTAAATTTTTTAAGAAATACTCGTACACCTGTCTTACTACAAACTGTGCTTTCTCTCTCTCTTGTTTTAATATATCGCCCTTATATATATTCTTAAACAAGAAATTTCTAAGCTTAACCATAGCGTCCCCTACTTTTTCGCTGAGAGCTACTTGAAGTTCTCCTTTATTTATGTTTGCAATGGTTGTGTATATGCAGTCTTTTACTAAGGTATCAATTCTTTCACCGTGACTTATACCTAAAGTATCTATTATATCCTTAGGTATATCTTCTAATTTAAGTATTCCTGCTCTTATAGAATCATCTATATCATGATTTATATAAGCTATTTTATCGCTGTACCTCACAACCTGCCCTTCTAATGTATATGCTTTACTTTTGATATTATTAAACCCACTATGATACAAAATTCCATCTAGTACCTCTGGAGTAAGATTTAATCCCTTTCCTTGCTTCTCTAAAACTTTTAGCACCCTTACACTGTTCTCATTATGCTTGAAGCCTCCAGGTATAATTTCGTTAAGCACTTCCTCACCCGTATGAGCAAAGGCAACATGTCCTATATCATGTCCTAGAGCTATAGCTTCAATCAAATCTTCGTTTAGCCCGATACCTTTTCCTATGGTTTTGGCTACTTGAGCTACTTCTAAGGTGTGCGTAAGCCTAGTTCTATAATGATCTCCCCAGGTTTTTATATATACTTGAGTTTTATGCTTCAACCTTCTAAAAGATTTGCTGTGTATTATTCTGTCTCTATCTACCATATAAGCGGTTCTTATCTCATCTTCGTTTTCCTTTGTGTCCCTTTCGCCATGGTTTTTAGATAATTTTGCAAAAGAATTTAATAAAATAGTCTCGTTATATTCTATCTTTTCTCTTATATTCATCAAAAACCACCCCTTATTTTTTCTATTCTATAAAAGTTTAAAAACTCCTTTTTTTTATGTAATTAATGTATATTAATTCTCAATCTATAATATGTTTATAATGGAACATTTTTAAAAGGTGGGATAACTTATGGCTTATGAAGCAGTGAAATATAGCATTGAAAATTTGTCGGATAAAGAAATTAAAGATAATGTACTCTCCCATTATGGGCTTGAATATTCCGATATGTCACAAATTAAATTTAAAGATACTGATAAACAGAGAGCTGTATACAAAGTTGAATATTCTAACAAAAGTTACTGCCTTAAAAAAGTATATTTTAATGAACAAGACTTACTGTTTGTATATTCCTCCATAGAATGGCTTCACAGAAATAACATAAATGTACCTAAGCTTCTGCCTACAAAACATTCTGGCAGATATGTACTGTATAAAGGTATGCTTTTTATATTAACTCCTTGGATAGAAGGATCAAGATGTAATTATGATAACATAGATAACATACTAGCCTCCAGCTTAAATTTAGCTAAAATGCATAAATGCTCTAAAAATTTCAGTCCAATAATAGGAAGCAGAGCTAGATCAGGCTTTGACGATATGTTTACTTCAACCCAAAAACATTTTAATCAAATACTTACATCTTCAAATATGGCTTTTACTTATAAAGACAAATTTTCCAAAACCTTTTTGCAAAAATTTGATTCAAATCTAATATTGGCTAGGAATTCATTGAGTTTAGCTTCTAAAATTAATTCTGCAAACTTAGAAACTTGCTTATGCCATATGGATTATGTTAATAAAAATATTATTTTCGACACTAATAATGATTTATGGGTCATCGATTTTGACAAATGCCGAATTGATTACAAGGTTCATGATATATCTTATTTCCTTAGGCGTCTATTAAAAAGAGACAATACTAAGTGGGATATTGAAATTGCTATTAATTCCTTAAAACAATATGAAGAAATACTTCCTATAAATTTGGACGAATATAAATATATAATGTGCTATTTATGTTTTCCGCAGAAATATTGGAAGATATCCAGAGACTATTATAACAACATACAGAAGTGCAATAAAAATGCTTTTAATCTTCTTTTAAATAAAACTGTGGAAAAAACCGAATCTCAAGTTGAATTTATGACTAATCTTAAGGAATATGTAGAAACAAAATTCCATACAAAATTATAAGAAAAAGTCTATATCTTAAAATAAGCAAAAATTAAAACTGCTTTAAAACAAAGCTAAAAAAAGAAGCCCACATATAAAATGTAAGCTTCTTTTTTTATATATTAGTATAAACATTTTCTAAAGACAAATCATTATCTTGGATTTTTTACCTGTGCCTGTGCTGCTGCCAATCTTGCAAGAGGTACTCTAAAGGGTGAACAAGAAACATAATTAAGTCCTACATTGTGGCAGAACTCAACGGAGGATGGATCTCCACCATGTTCACCGCATATACCTAATTTAATATCAGGTCTAGTTTCCTTTCCAAGCTTTGCAGCTATCTTTACCAATTCTCCTACTCCCTGCTGATCAAGCTTTGCAAAAGGATCTGATTCGTAAATCTTTTTATCATAATAATCCTTCAAGAACTTGCCTGCATCATCTCTAGAGAAACCAAAGGTCATCTGAGTAAGGTCATTGGTACCAAAGGAGAAGAACTCTGCTTCCTTAGCTATTTCATTAGCTGTAATAGCAGCTCTAGGTATCTCTATCATAGTACCTATATGATATTTCATATCTATTCCTTTTTCTTTTATTATAGCTTCAGCGGTATTAACCACTGTATTCTTGACATATTTTAATTCCTTTATCTCTCCTACTAGAGGTATCATTATTTCTGGAATGATGTTCCATTCAGGATGCTTTTCGCTTACCTCTATGGCTGCCTCTAGCACTGCTCTAGTCTGCATTTCTGCTATTTCTGGATAGGATACTGCCAATCTGCAGCCTCTATGCCCCATCATTGGATTAAACTCATGCAAAGAATCTACAGTTGCCTTTAACTCATCGAAAGTAATACCCATCTCCTTTGAAAGAGCCTCTATATCCTCAGCTTCGGAGGGTAAAAATTCATGTAATGGAGGATCCAAGAATCTTATGGTAACTGGTCTGTATTCCATAGCCTCATATAAGCCTATGAAATCTTGTTTCTGCATAGGAAGTATCTTATCTAATGCCTTTCTTCTCTGCTCCTCAGTCTTTGCAACAATCATTTCTCTAACTGCTGCAATTCTATCCTCTGCAAAGAACATATGCTCAGTTCTGCAAAGCCCTATTCCTTCTGCTCCAAATTTAACAGCTTGAGCTGCATCTCTTGGAGTATCTGCATTAGTCCTTACTTTAAGACTTCTAATCTCATCGGCCCAGGCCATAAAGGTACCAAAGTATCCGCTTATTTCAGGCTCTACAGCAGGTATTGCTTCACCATATACATATCCGTTGATTCCATCTATAGATATGTAATCCTCTGTTCCATATCTCTTCCCATTAACTTCAAAATATTTTTCTTCTTCATTTACTCTAATATCTCCGCAGCCAGCTACACAGCATGTTCCCATACCTCTAGCTACAACTGCTGCATGAGAGGTCATACCTCCTCTTACTGTAAGTATGCCCTCTGATGCTATCATTCCTTCTATGTCTTCTGGTGAGGTTTCTAATCTTACAAGTACAACTTTTTCTCCTTTTTCATGTCTTTCCTTCGCTTCTTCTGCAGTAAATGCTACTTTTCCGCAGGCAGCACCTGGAGATGCTGGAAGACCTTTAGCGATTGGAGTCGTTTTCTTTAAAACCGTGCTGTCAAAAGTTGGATGAAGAAGTGTGTCAAGCTGCTTAGGCTCTACCTTCAATAAAGCTTCTTCTTTAGTCAGAAGACCTTCTTCTACTAAATCAACAGCTATTTTTAGTGCGGCCTGAGCTGTTCTCTTTCCATTTCTAGTCTGCAAAAAGAATAGCTTTCCATCCTCTATAGTGAATTCCATATCCTGCATATCCTTGTAATGAGTTTCAAGAGTATTCACTATACCAATAAACTGATTATAAACCTCTGAATTTCTTTCCTGAAGAGTTGAAATATCCTCAGGTGTTCTTATTCCAGCAACTACATCCTCTCCCTGAGCGTTCATAAGATATTCAGCAAATATATTTTTCTCACCTGTGGATGGATTTCTGGAAAATGCAACTCCTGTGCCTGAATTGTCGCCTTTGTTACCAAATACCATTTCCTGCACATTTACTGCTGTTCCCCAGTCACTAGGTATATCGTTAAGTCTTCTGTATACGTTTGCCCTAGGATTGTCCCAAGACCTAAATACAGCTGTTATTGCTTCTATGAGCTGTATCTGAGGATCTACTGGAAATTCCTCGCCTTTTTCTTTTTTGTAGAGTTCCTTAAATTCTTTAACTATAACCTTTAAATCATCAGCTGTTAATTCTGTGTCATATTTGTAGTTGTTTTTTTCTTTGACTTTATCAAGAATATCCTCAAAAAGCCTTTTTTCCACTCCCATGACAACATCTGCAAACATTTGTATAAACCTTCTGTAGGAGTCAAATGCAAATCTCGGATTATTGGTGAGCTCTGCCATAACTTTCACAGTTTCATCGTTTAGGCCCAAATTTAAAATTGTATCCATCATTCCTGGCATAGATACTCTAGCGCCAGATCTTACAGACACCAATAATGGGTTAGGTCCTTTTCCAAAGGTTTTTCCTGTAATTCTTTCAAGTTCTTTAAGTGCAACATCTACTTGCTCTTTGACCTCTGGAGAAATCTTTTTTCCATCATCATAATACTTGTTGCAAGCCTCTGTAGTAACTGTAAAACCTTGAGGAACTGGAATAGCTAATCTAGTCATACCTGCGAGATTAGCGCCTTTTCCGCCGAGAAGGTTTCGCATGTGTTCTGTACCTTCACTAAAAAGATACACATACTTATTGTTTACCATCATAACACTCCTCCGATTTGTATCAATCTATTTACTAACGGGATTTACCCCTTTAGTGCTAAATAATACTATTCATTTTCGCTTAAATTAACGAACAATTTGGTTATGTTAGTCTTTGAAACCTTTCCTACAATTTTATAAACTTCTTTGGTATCTTGAAAATCTCTCTCAATTACCGGCAAACTATCTACTTCATGATCAATTATTCTTTGTGCTGCAAGGTAAGCGCTGTCCTCTTTTTCAATAAAAACAATATTAGGCATCCTTGTCATTATGATACCTACAGGCACCTTATGTATGTCAGTGTTCCCTATGGCTATTTTCAGGAAATCTTTTCTGGATGCTGCTCCTATAAGCAAGCCATTGTTCTGTATAAACAATGTGCCCACATCATTTAAAAATAATGTGACAATAGCATCATATACAGTAGTTTCTTCTGTTACTACCACTGGATCTGACATTATATCCTTTACTTTTATGCCTATTATGTAATCATACAATGCGTTATCTGAATTTTTCTTTGAGCATACATATCCAACCTTTGGCCTAGCCTGAAGAATATCGCTCATTGTAAGGATTGCCAAATCAGCTCTCAACGCTGCTCTAGTAAGTCCAAGCATACTGGCAAGAGTGCCGCTTGTTACCGGTTGATTTTCTTTTACTAGTTCTATTATTTTATTTTGTCTAGCTGTTAGCTTAATAACCTTCACCTTCTTTCAAAGCATGTCTATCCATTTAAGGAACTTACATATACTATATGCAAATTTCTAATATAGCCTTATTTAGAGAAAAGCCCTTAGTAAGCTATACCTATACGTAGCGGGCTTTTCTCTAAAATTGAAGAAATGACTATTGGTTACAAGCTTTTATACAATATTTGTAATTTAATATAATGTTTTACAAGTCAATTATAAATCATTACATTAGTTTTGTCACCTTATTTTTTATCATTTTCTTCTTCTTTATCTTCCTCTTTGAATTCAACAGTATATTTATAAACATTAGATTCTGATTCATCTTTTGAATTTTGGCTATTATTTTTCATTTTTGTTTTTATATCTTCAGCAAAATCTGTAATTTTTCCCTTAACATCTTCTGCAATATCGCTAAATTTGTCACCAAAATTAGTTATTTTATCTTTTACATCATCTACGGTACCTTTTATATATTTATTTACTACTTCTACTGATCCATCTTCCTTAGTAATTTCTACAGTTACTTTTGTAACCACAGCGGTTACTAAGCCTAAAGTGAATAGCGGTGTAGCAAACACTGCAGTAAGTCCTGTTACAGTTAGTCCAGCAGTTATAGGCAGATCTATTAAAGTCCTGTCATCCTTTTTTACTTTAATTCTAGTAACATTTCCTTTGTTAATTACGTCCTTTATCCAACCTACGAACTCTTCCTTTGTGTTGTAGAAGGTCCCTTTTCCTTTTTGCTTATTTTCAAGATAAACAAGAGCTTCTAATACATCTCCGTCAGCTACCTCTAAAGCCTCCTTGGCTTCAGCGTAAGTAATACCTGTTCTTTCTCTGATTTGGTCAACTTTTTCAAGAGTAATTTCACTCATTTTTTTCACACTCCTTTATAAAATCAAACATTTGAAGACTTTTAGGTACTCTAGAATAACTGTTGGATATAAGTAGTAACAATGTCTTTTTTAGTTCTAGCTTAGCTTCCTCTGAAATATTTAATCTGTATATTTTGTCCATAGGTGTAGAATTAAGAAATTTCAATAAATTATAAGTTACCCTACTTATACCAAAGCCACCAGATTTATTGCAATCATCACATATACCTCCATAATATTGAAGACTTATATAGTTGGACGAATTAATTTTTTTTCTGCACAGGCTGCAATAGTTTAAATTAAGTCCATACCCTGTATTGCGAAGCACATTAACTTCATAAGCTCGAAGTAATAATTCATTGTCCAATGCCTTACTTTTAAGGAGATACAGTGTGGTTACCAAAATTTTAAACAATTCTCTATTGCTCTCTTCCTCTATCATTGAGATGTCTATTAGCTCACAAATATAGGAAGCATAGGTTAAAGAATCTAAATCATTAAGAAATTCTTGAAAGGAATTGATTATACTTCCCTCATTTAAATTATACATTCCTTTGCCTCTATATACCATATACTGGCCGAAACAAAAAGGTAATGTAACGGATAAAAATTTGCTTTTGCTTCTTTTAGCTCCACGAGCTATGACATTTATCTTACCAAGTTTATCTGTAAATATAGTAACTATTTTATCATTTTCTCCATAGTCTCTAACTTTTATAACTACGCCTTTACAATCAAATCCAGCCAGAAAATCATCTCCATTGTCATAGGTTACAATAATTTTAAGCTTTTATAAAAATAAAAGCAACTATTGTATGTGAAAATTTTGTATACTTTATTATAAATTTTTATTATTATATCCCAAACTATTTAAGAAGGATTGATTATCTCTCCATTCCTTTCTAACCTTTACCCAAATATTCAATTTAACTCTTTTGCCAAGCATTTTCTCTATATCGCTTTTTGCATATTTGGTTATGGTAGAAAGCATGCTGCCTTCTTTTCCTATTATTATTCCCTTATGAGAGGTTTTTTCGCAGAGCATGTTAGCTTCAATATTATACTTCCCATTTTCATCCTGTTTCATAGTCAATATTTCCACGGCAATACCATGTGGAACTTCTTCCTTTAGAAGCTTTAAGGCTTTTTCTCTTATTATTTCCGATACTACGAATCTTTCCTGAACATCTGCTACCATATCATCAGGATAGTACTGAGGTCCTTCAGGTAAATTATCAACAATCAGCTTCATTAAGGTATCTACATTCTTACCCTTTAAAGCTGATATAGGTATTATCTCTTGAAAGCTGAAAAATTCGGAATATCTTTTTAAGGTTTCGGCTACTCTGGTTTGAGTATTTTCATCAACTTTATTCAATACCAAAAATACAGGCTTGCCGCAGTCCCTAAGCTCTTCTAGAATCATTTCGTCACCGCGGCCTATCTCAGTGTCTGGATTGGTTAAAAAAAGAATCAAATCTACATTTTTCATGGAGTCCTTTGCTATTTTAACCATGAACTCTCCAAGCTTATGCTTTGGTTTATGTATTCCAGGAGTATCTACAAAAATAATTTGATAATCCTTTTCTGTCAAAATAGTATTAATATTATTTCTTGTAGTTTGAGGTCTGCTGGAAACTATGGTTAGCTTTTGCCCCATAATTTTGTTTAAAAGAGTTGATTTCCCAACATTTGGTCTTCCTATTATAGTTACGTATCCTGATTTATGCATTATTATTCTCCTTGTAAATGTCGTTTTTAGTAAATGCTCCTGGTAAAATATCCTTCAATTTAAAAATTTTATATTCCGTTTCATTCTTAGCAACTATTATTTCAGTATCTTCCTGTGAAAATTCAGCAATTACCTGTCTGCATATGCCGCAGGGATAGGTATAGTCATTCAAATCTCCTACAACTGCTATTGCTTTTATTTCTGTGCTGCCTTCAGATACAGCTTTAAATATGGCTGTTCTTTCAGCGCAGTTAGTAGCTCCAAAGGAGGCGTTTTCTATATTACAGCCTGCAAATATCTTATCATCCCTTGTGAGAACTGCTGCTCCTACTTTAAATTTAGAATAGGGCACATATGCTTTCTCTCTTATTTCAAGCGCTTCTTTAATTAAAAAACTATAATCCATAGTGTATATCTCCTTTTAAAATCTATGATCATTTAGCTGAATACTCTAAATATAAGAAGTGTAAGTATGGTGCCGAAAACCGCCCCAACTATAACCTCGAATACGGAATGTACCTTTGAATCCACTCTGCTTTGCGCCACTATAAAGGCTAAAAGATAACTTAACATTATAGGTAGTGGTTCTTGTGCAATGAGTGCTATGGTAGTAGCTATAGAAAAGGCTATGGCACTATGTCCGCTTGGCATTCCTCCCTTAAGCGGAGTACCTTCACCGAATATAGCTTTAACTACTATAGTTATTATGCTCACCATTGCTAAAATTACAAATAGCATATATGGATTTGAATGTTTTATTTTATTAACAACCTCAAAAGAAACCTTTGCTAACTTTTCTCCGAATATTATATAACCTACAAAAACTGCATTAATGGCTGTAACAAGCACTGCTCCAGCAGCGGTATTTTTAGCTATTTTGGCAAGTGGGTGATAATAGTTTGTGGTAGCATCTACCGCACTCTCAATAGCAGTATTTATAAGTTCTGCAAAGACCACCATAGTTATAGTGAGAGTTAATACTAAAAGTTCCGTTTTGCTTATATCATAAAAGAAGCATGCTGCCAAAACCACCAAAGTAGCCACCATATGTATTCTCATATTTCTCTGGGTTCTTACAGCATAAATAATTCCTTCAATTGCATAATTTAAACTATCTGTTAATCCTCTAAGTTTCATAACTACTACCTCTACATCATCTACTTATTTTGTATTTTGATAATATTTCCTCTTCTCTTTTGCGCATTCTCTCTTTATCCTTCTCCACCATATGGTCGTAGCCGAGAAGATGAAGGACAGAATGAACTACAAGATAGCTCATTTCTCTAACAAAAGAATGTCCAAATTCTTTTCTTTGCTCTTCTGCCTTCTCCAAGGAGAGCACAATATCCCCAAGCACTAGCTCTTCTCCATCTAAATAGGATATATCAAAATCTTTTCCCTCATAGCACTCTTTAAATACCTTGCCTTCCTCATAATCAAGCATTGGAAAGGAAAGTACATCTGTAACTCTATCAATTTTTCTATGCTCTTTATTTAGTTCCTTTATCTCATCATTATCAACTAGAACAACGCTTATCTGGGTCTTGCAATTCACTCTCTCTTCCTTAAGCGCCAAGTTTATTACCTGATTGAGTATATCCTCGTATTCTTTTTCCCATTTTATTTTATCCTGTTCGTTTTCAATTAGTAACATTTATATTGTCTCCTATCTCAACCTTTTTATTTTCCTTTGGATATTCTATTCTCTTATGATACATCGCTACTAATGTCTTTAAGAAAACCTCTTTAATTTTTTTGATTTCCTTCATATTAAGCTCGCTCTCACTTAACTGTCCATCTTTAAATTTATCCTCAAATATGCAATCAACCATTTCTTCTATTTTCTTATTGTCTCCGCTGCCTACAGCCCTTACCGCAGCTTCCACACTATCTGCCAGCATTACTATGGTAGCTTCCTTTGAGGTTGGAATTGGTCCAGAGTATCTAAAATCTTCCTCCAAAACCTCTTCAGGATTATCGGAGCTATTTTTCATAGTAACATAGAAATATTTAACCAAAGAATTCCCATGGTGCTGCTCTATTATATCTAAAATAGATTGAGGCAATTTATACTCTTTAGCTAATTCTAAGCCATCCTTCACATGAGATATTATGATAAGTGCACTTAAGTTAGGAGTTATCTTATCATGAGGATTTTCTGTATTCATCTGATTTTCCTTAAAAAACAATGGTCTTTTTATTTTTCCCACATCATGATAATAGGCACCCACTCTTGCCAAAACTGAATTAGCTCCTACAGAATCCGCTGCAAGCTCTGCAAGATTAGCTACTAATATACTATGATGGTAGGTTCCTGGAGCCTCCATAAGCAATTTCTTTAATATTGGATGATTAGGATTAGCCAGCTCCAGAAGCTTAAATATGGTAACTATATCAAAGGAGCTTTCCAGGAAAGGAAGCAGCCCTAGAGTTAGCACACCGGATAATATGCTTCCTACGCACACAAAACCAACTTTTTTTAATATTTCAGATATATTATTGCTTAAAAGTATTCCTACGCTAAGAATGCAAGCCACATTTATTATCACTATAAAAACCGAAGAAAATAATATATCATTTCTGCTTTGAGTTTTTTGAAGAAGAATAACTCCTATAATGGCATTTAAAAATACCAGTATAGCTATTTCCACATTAAATTCGGAGGAGGCTACTACAAAAACTGAGCTAAATGCACTTACCACCAAAGATATCCTGTAATTCATAAGCAGAGTAAGCAGCAGCGGCAAGCAGGCAAAAGGTATCATATATGGCGAAACCACCCCTAGTGCCCTAGAAATACCCACTGATAGTATCACTAAAAGATTTATCAGCACCAAATTTTTAATATTTTTTACTATATCCTTGTGGTATCTGAATAGGTAAAACCAGATAAGTAATAAAATCAATATTACAAGAGCACCTAAGCTTATATAAATGCTCCATTGAAACAGCGAGTTATTGTTTAGCAATCCTAATTTGCTCATTATTTGCAAATCTTTATCTGTAACCTGTTCTCCGCTTTTCACAATAATCTGATCTTTTTTTATCACTACATTCTGTACATCTTTTACCGCTTCCTTCTTTAGGCTTTCCGTTTTTTCAGAATCAAAGAAAAAATTTGGTTTTATTTGAAAATCGGCAATATTTATAGCTAATTGCTTAGATACTAATGAAAATGATGTGGAATTTATACTGCTTTCTATGGATTGCTGCGCTTTTTTAACATCTTCAGAATTATTTTCTTCTATTCGGCTATTATCATACATATCTGAAACAGCCTTGCTAATGGCCTCCTGAAGAGCTGTCATGTCAACTTGTTTCATGGTAAGCAGATAATTATAATCTGAATCATTAAGATTTATATTAGCGGAAGACTTAAATTTATCAATTTTCTGCTTGATATCTATATTTTCTCCTTGTACATCGTATAGGGAAGAAAAAAAACTATTTATATTACTTATGGCGGTATTTTTTACTCCATTTTCCTTTTCATATTGAAGAGGAACATCCTCCTGAGCTTTTTTGATTTTCAAATCCGTGGAATACTGATCAACAATTTCTCTAGGAGCTTTAATGTCATACTTGGCTATATCTCCAGCACTTAGAGTGTATCTTTTTGTAGTGACAGTTGTAACGAGTATAAAATATATAGAAAAAAAAGTAACAAAAAATACCGATATTACCTTAAGCGTACCTATTTTAAATTTACGTTTCTCTTTGTTTCCCCTCAAAAATATTCACCCTCTAACTTGCCACTAATTTGGCTGCGTATCCTCTATTCCTATGCTTTGCCTTACCACAAACACAATTTTTATGTTTAGACTATCACCCTGCTCTTCACTAGTCTTTATTGTATCTATTACCTTCGCAGACTTATCTAGTTTTTCTTCAGTAGTTTTATAGTAATCCTGCTCTGCCTGTTCCATTAAAGTATCTTTGTCTATACTGTATTCAACAGGTTTAGTTTCTCTATATATCAAGCTTTTAACGGTTCCTTTATCTTCTTCTATTGTATCATAAGTAGCAAATTTATTTAAACTTTTTTTTAGATAAATTTTCTTTCCGAATACAGTGATATATTTATTTTCAAGCGTTTTTCCAGTAGGAACATATTTCACACCTTTCATTAATACTTTTCTGTTATATTCATAAAAAGTTTTAGCCATCACTTCTCCATCAGCATGCACAGTATATGTACTTCCCTCTTTTCCCTGCTCACCTTTTATGAGCACCTGACCTTTAGTAACTATATCCCCCTCTTTAACTATCGCTGTCCCTGAAGTTGTATAAACCTTATCTACCTCTCCATCCATGCTGGCTATTATATTACAAGGATTAGTATTTTTATTTATTGATGGAGGTTCTGTTCTTTCAGATACTTGAACCGTCAATCTAGAGCCTTCTATCCTTGCCTTAACCCACATTATATTGTCATTCAGCTTAACCATCTTGCCTTCTATAGAATAGACATCTATATCTTTCTTCATAATGCCTGGACGAATATTGCATTTATTAAGCATTTGCCTTATTTCATAGGGGCTTATATATTTATCCGGCACTATGTTTATAGTCCACACAAAGGAAGATAAATAGAAAAGCCCTGCAAAAAAAATCACTATTCCTGTAATAAGTGAAGCCTTCTTTTTTGCCCTCATGTAGTAAAAATAGATTCCCTCTCCGCCTACAACTTTAATCTTTGCCTTATTTTCATCTGCTATTTTTTTTATGGCATCATAATCATTTATATATATTTCCATATTTACAGTGGAAATATCTACTCTCACTAGTTTTTTTACGCTGATTTGATTTTTCCAAAGTGCATTAATAAATCTTTCAGGAAATAAAGTTCTTGCTTCTATCATTATTGTTCCATTGCTGAAATTAAATAAACTCATGATTTATCATCCTCATAAAGAATTGATTTAAATTTACCTCCTATAGTTATAGTATCTCCCCCTAAAAATAGAATTTCGAATCTCTCACCTGAAATTATTATATGTCCTACATTGGAGTTAATCCTCACTTCTTTTTCTCCAAATCTTGCTATTCCTTTATGATTTTCTATAGTTATTTCATCATTTCCTGTGATGCTTATTTTAGGAACATTTAATATTAAATCTCTCGGAAAATCTAATTTGTTTGCTATATTTTCCTTGGCTCTGCTAATCTTATCATCCATAAATTCACCTCAAAAACTATTTTCATACTAAATTTATGTATGCTTTTTTAAATAAATGACAGTTACAGAAATTACAGGACTAAAGCATAAAAATAAAACCATGTTTTAAAATGTGAGTTTTTAAAACATGGTTTTATCAGCGAATACTTATTAAAAATGGATTACAGAATAAAAAGGCCCAGAACCCTGAACCTTTATTTTTATTAGCTTAAATGCTCTTTAACTAACTTACTTACAAGCTTTCCATCTGCTCTTCCTTTAACTTTAGGAATTACAGCTGACATAAGCTTTCCCATTTCCTTTATGCTATTTGCCCCTACTTCCAAGGCCGTAGTACGAACAATTTCTGAAATTTCATTTTCACTTAACTGCTGAGGAAGGTAACCTAACAAGATCTCTATTTCTTTGTTGTTTTTATCAACAAGATCCTGCCTGTTTCCTTTTTCAAATTCCACAATAGCTTCACGCCTTTGCTTTACTTCCCTAGCTAATATTTCTATTATATCATCATCACTAGCAGCTCCGCTGCCACTTTTCTCTAGATGTAAAATCGCAGCTTTTGCCATGCTAATAGTATCAGCCTTCAATTTATCCTTAGCCTTTAAAGCTTGCTTCCAATCTTCTTGAAGTCTTTCTTTAATTGGCATAACGATACCTTCTTTCAAATGTTCTATTTGAATTTTCTTTTTCTTGCTGCTTCAGATTTCTTTTTTCTCTTTACGCTTGGCTTTTCATAATGCTCTCTTTTTCTAACTTCAGAAAGCACACCAGCTCTAGCGCATTTTCTTTTAAATCTTCTTAAAGCACTTTCAAGTGTTTCGTTTTCTCCAACTCTTATTTCTGACATCAATTATCCCTCCCTCCGCTAGCTCTAATCTTATTGCATAATAAAATCAGCCTTTGGGTACAAATAACACATTGTTTATTATACATTATGTTGTATTAAACTGTCAAGAATTTCTCAGTAAATTAGCCTATTTTAAAGCACATGCATCACAAAATAAATTATTGCTCCTTAGCCTGGTGGCCAAGTCATATCTCTGCCTCCTAGCAAATGATAGTGCAGATGCTGAACGGTTTGTCCTCCCTGCTCACCACAATTATTAACTATTCTATATCCTTTTTCAGAAACACCAAGTTTTTTTGTTATTTCCTTTGCAGACAAGAAAATTTTACCTATAAGTTCGCCATCTTCCGCATTTAACTGGTTAACACTTTGTATATGCTTTTTAGGTATTATAATCACATGTACTGGAGCTTCTGGACTGATATCATAAAATGCCAAAATATAGTCATCTTCATATACTTTCTTTGAAGGTATTTCACCGCTCACTATTTTGCAAAAAATACAATCGCTCATCTTCGTCCCTCCTTTTTCTGCTTCTATATATCCATATTATACCTCTATTGCTGTTCCATATGCAAATTCAACCTGAGATTTTTCTATTTTTGTATCTATGATTTTGCCTGTTGGATCAGCTTTTTTAAATTCTGTTATAACTTTTATATAATTTGAGGTATAACCTTCATACATATGCTCTCCTAGGGAAGTTTTTTGTTCGTAAAGAACTTTCATATTTTTTCCTACATATTTTTCAATAAACATAGCTTCATTCTTATCATTTAGCTCTATAAGAAGCTTGCTTCTCTTATCCTTAACCTGGGGAGTTACATCATCCTTCATTTTTGATGCAGCGGTACCTTTTCTTGGGCTGTATTTAAATATATGAGTCTTGGATAATTTTATGTCTTTTAAGAATTCATAGGTTTTATTGAATTCCTCTTCAGTCTCTCCAGGAAATCCAACTATGATATCGGTAGTTATAGACACATCAGGCATTCTTTCTCTAAGTCTAACCACGATTTCTTCGTACAGTTTTGAAGTATATCTTCTATTCATTCTTTTTAGAGTTTCATCACATCCGCTTTGAAGGGACAAGTGGAAATGAGGACATAATTTTTCAAGCTTTACTATTCTCTCTAAAACTTCCTCCGTAAAAAATGTTGGATCAATGGAACCTATTCTTATTCTTTCTACGCCTTCTACCTCGTTTACTTTTTCCAATATATCCACTAAAGTTATATTTTCCTTCAAGTCCACTCCATAGGAAGCAGTATGAATACCTGATAATATTATTTCCTTAAAGCCATTTTGAGCTAATTCCTTAACTTCTCTCATAATATTGTCAGGTGCCTTGCTGCAAACAGCTCCTCTTGCATAAGGTATAAGGCAATAGGAACAAAATCTATTGCATCCGTCCTGTATTTTAAGAAAAGCTCTTGTTCTATCTTTATAGGTTTCTATGGATAGTTCCTCAAACACATTATCCTTTAATATTGGATTAACTTCCACTATCTGAGTTTTTTCATCTCTAGCTCTGTTAACCCAATATACAATGTCACCCTTGTTACGACTTCCAAGCACTACGTCAACACCTTCAAATCCTGCTACTTCCTCAGATGCTACTTGAGAATAGCAGCCTACTACAGCAATTATAGCATCGGAATTCTTTCTTCTGGCTCTCCCTATCATCTGTCTTGATTTTTTGTCTCCCATGCTTGTAACTGTACAGGTATTAATCACATATACATCAGCAAATTCTTCATATTCTACCACATCATAACCATCGCGAATAAATTTTTCTGCCATGGCCTCAGATTCATATATATTAACTCTGCATCCTAGGGTAGCAAATGCAACTTTCATCAAATTTTTCCTCCCATATCTCCAAGCTCATATTCTAAAATAGCACTGCAAACTATACCCGCAGTCTCTGTTCTTAATATTCTAGGACCTAAAGTTACAATATAAGCACCCATTTCAGATAATTCATCAATTTCGCTTTCTTCAAATCCGCCTTCTGGTCCTATTATAACTGCTATGTTATAAGCCTTATGCTTAAGGTCTGAAACCATCTTTTTTATTCCAAGACCTGCTTCATTTTCATAAGGAACAACTATGGTATCAAAAGCTTTAAGAAGTTCTAACAGTTCATTAAATTCTATAGGCGAAGCTATCTTTGGTATGGAAGATCTCTTACATTGTTTGCAAGCTTCCAAGGCAATTCTCTGCCATCTGTCGGTCTTTTTATATTCACCGATTTCATTTTTTACTACTACTCTTCCTGTTATTATAGGTATTATTTCATTTATACCTATTTCGGTTCCCTTTTGCACGATGTAATCCATCTTAGCAGACTTAGGCAAACCCTGAAAAAGAGTTATTTTAATTGGGCTTTCACTGCTATCCTGAACTTTTTCTAATATAGAAATATCTACCGCTGCTTTATTTACATTTTCTATGCTTCCTAAGTACTCATTTCCTCGAGTATCATTGATTACTATTTTGTCTCCAGCCTTAAGTCTGATAACTTTATATATATGTTTAACATCATCCCCAGTTATAGTTGCTTTTGATTCGTTTATACTGTCAGGTGTCACAAAAAACTTATGCATATTTTCACTCCTATTTATTATACACAGCAGTTATGCAGAGCCACTCACCATCATTCATTATTTCCTCTACTTCAAAGCCTTCCGCTAATAGTTTATTAACTACCATGTCTTTTCTATCCTTAATTATACCCGAAGTAATAAATCTTCCGCCTGTTTTTATAAAATTCTTTACGGAATCCACTAGAATTACTATAACTTCTGCAATTATATTAGCTACTATCACATCAGCTTTTCCTTCTACCACATCCATAAGATTTCCGTAAAGCACTTCTATATTGTCAAGATTATTGTACTCTACATTTTCCTTTGCAGAGTCTACTGCTACAGGGTCTAAATCCACACCTACAACATTTTTAGCACCTAATTTTGCTGCAGTTATAGCAAGTATTCCAGAACCTGTTCCTATATCGAAAACTTCACTGTCTTTTTTTACATGCTTTTCTAAGGATAATATGCACATTCTTGTAGTCTCATGAGTTCCAGTTCCAAAAGCCATGCCCGGATCAAGTACTACTACCATTTCTCCATTTTTAGCTTCATATTCTTCCCATAAAGGCTTTATAATTATCTTATCTCCTATTTTAGTAGGCTTATAATATTTCTTCCAATTGTTTGCCCAGTCCTCTTCTTTTACTAGCTGGCAATAAACTGTGCCTTCACCTATATCTATTCCCATGTCCTTTAATTCTTCAAGCTTGCTTTTTACATAGCTTTCAAGCTCAGCTCCATTTTCAGTGTCATTAAAATATCCCTTTACTACAGCTGCTTTTCCTTTATACTCTAGAATGTTTATATCTGCAAAATCCCAGGTAAGAGGTCCCTGTTCCCTTTGAAGTATATCATTTGGATCCTCAATAGCTACACCTTTTACATCCATACCATAAAATATGCCCGATATAGGCTCTATAGCTTCGCTTTTAGTAATAATCTTAACTTCGTACCATGTGCCGCTCATTTTATCATCCTTTCGTAAATTAATAATAAACATAGCAATACGGAAAAACTTCGCCCGATATACAGACGAAGTTTCCATCTATTTACCAAATATTTTTCCCATAAAAGAACCGCCCTTTTTATCATCGATAACTTCTTCACCAAAAAGCTCCATGTAATTTTTCAAGGCTTCCTTCTGCTTCTCATTGAGAGTCTTTGGTATATCTACAACTACATTAACGTATTCGTCACCTTTACCTGCAGAATTAACTCTCTGTACCCCTTTGCCCTTAAGTCTGAAAATAGTACCTGATTGAGTTCCAGCTGGAACGGAATATTTTACATCCCCATCTACTGTAGGAACTTTTAGTTCAGTACCAAAAACCGCCTGACCAAAGCTTATGTGCGCATCTATGTGTATATCAAAGCCTTTTCTCTTAAATAACTGATGATTAGAAACCTTAAGATTTATATATAAATCTCCTGCTGGCCCACCATTGGCACCATGCTCTCCTTGTCCTCTTAAAGGAATAACATTTCCAGTATCTACACCTGCAGGTACATTAACTGTTATGGTTCTATTTTTTCTTTCCTTTCCAGTTCCATGACAATGAGTACAAGGATCAGTAATTATCTTACCCTTACCTCCGCATTTATCACAAGTGCTCATACTTACAAAGCTTCCAAGCGGAGTATTTCTCTGAGTTCTAACCTGACCTGTTCCACCGCATTTATCACAGGTTTTAGGAGATGTGCCTGCCTTTGCCCCTGAGCCGCCGCAGTGTTCACAATTCTCACGTCTTGTCACATTTATTTCTTTCTTTGCTCCAAAAACAGCCTCTTCAAAAGTTAAAATTAATTGAACTTCAAGGTCAGCACCTCTTTCAGGAGCATTCTTACTTCTTCTTCCTCCTCCTCCTGAAAATCCACCTCCAAAGAAGGAATCAAATATATCTCCAAAACCACCCATTTCGGAAAAGTCAAAGCCGCCTCCATTGAAGCCACCGTCAAAACCACCCTGGAAATCTGCTGTTCCATATTGATCATATCTTGATTTTTTTTCTGGATCAGAAAGTATCTGATAGGCTTCATTTATTTCCTTAAATTTGTCTTCTGCTTCCTTATCACCTTTATTTTTATCTGGATGATATTTGATAGCCAATTTTCTAAAAGCCTTTTTTATATCATCATCGCTGGCATCACGCGAAACCCCTAATACTTCATAATAATCCTTGCTTGCCATCCAAATTTCACCACCTACATATATTGATCATAAATCACAAAACAATCTCATACATTATATACTTAAATTTAAAATAGGGAAAGGGTAAATTAGCCCTTTCCCCTATTTATTTTTGCTATTATATATTATTTGTTATCGTCAACCTTGAAATCAGCATCTACTACATTATATCCGCCATCATTTGATGAAGTTCCTGCATTTGGATTAGCTCCGCCCATGTTATTAGGATCAAAGCCTGCACCCTGTGCTCCTTCTGCTCCTCCATTAGCTTGATATATCTTTGCTGAAACAGCGTAGAATTCCTGAGTAACTTCTTCGCTAGCTTTCTTTATAGCTTCTAAATCTTCTCCATCTTTTACTGCTCTAAGAGCTGATAATTTGTCTTCAATTTTGCTCTTATCTTCTGCACTTACTTTGTCTCCAAGATCCTTAAGAGTCTTTTCAGTCTGATACAATACTTGATCTGCATTGTTCTTAACTTCTATTGATTCTTTACGTTTCTTATCCTCTTCAGCAAATCTTTCTGCTTCTTTTACAGCCTTATCTATTTCACTGTCGCTTAGGTTAGTTGAAGCTGTTATTGTTATGTTAGCTTCCTTTCCTGTTCCCTTGTCTTTTGCAGAAACATTTACTATACCATTAGCATCTATATCAAAAGTAACTTCTATCTGAGGAATTCCTCTTGGTGCTGGAGCTATACCTGAAAGAGTAAACTGTCCAAGTGATTTATTATCATTTGCCATCTGTCTTTCGCCTTGAACTACATGTATTTCAACAGAAGTTTGGCTATCAGCAGCTGTAGTGAACACCTGGCTCTTTCTAGTTGGTATTGTTGTATTTCTTTGAATTAATGGAGTTGCTACTCCTCCCATAGTCTCTATTCCAAGAGTAAGTGGTGTTACGTCAAGAAGCAATATATCCTTAACATCACCAGTAAGAACACCTGCCTGAATTGCTGCTCCTACAGCAACACATTCATCAGGGTTAACTCCCTTTGATGGATCCTTTCCTGTGAAGCTTTTAACTGCATCTACAACTGCTGGTATTCTTGTAGATCCACCAACAAGTATTACCTTATCAACTTCATTAATGCTTAGCTTAGCATCTTCAAGAGCTTTTCTCATTGGCTCTATTGTTGACTGTACTAAATCATGAGTTAATTCATTGAATTTAGCTCTTGTAAGGTTCATGTCTATATGCTTTGGACCTGTTGCATCCGCTGTAATAAATGGCAAGTTTATGTTAGTCTGCATTGAAGATGAAAGCTCTATTTTAGCTTTTTCTGCAGCTTCCTTTAATCTTTGAAGAGCCATTTTATCATTTCTTAAATCAATACCATTTTCACTCTTAAAGGTTTCAGCTATATAGTCCATTACCTTCTGGTCGAAGTCATCTCCACCAAGACGAGTATTACCATTTGTTGATTTAACTTCGAAAACTCCATCTCCAAGTTCAAGTATGGATACATCGAAAGTACCACCACCAAGGTCGTAAACTAATATCTTATGGTTTGAATCTGTCTTGTCAAGACCATAGGCAAGAGATGCTGCTGTTGGCTCGTTTATTATTCTTTTTACATCAAGACCAGCTATTTTTCCTGCATCCTTAGTTGCCTGTCTCTGGCTGTCATTAAAATATGCTGGAACTGTGATAACTGCTTCTGTAACAGTTTCTCCAAGGTAAGCTTCAGCATCAGCTTTTATTTTCTGAAGTATCATTGCTGATATTTCCTGTGGAGTGTACTCTTTTCCATCTATATCTACCTTATGATTAGTTCCCATGTGTCTCTTTATAGAAATTATTGTTTTATCAGGATTTGTTATTGCCTGTCTTTTAGCAACCTGACCTACTAGTCTTTCTCCACCTGCCTGGAAGGATACTACTGAAGGAGTAGTTCTTGCACCTTCTGAATTAGCGATAACTACTGGTTCTCCTCCTTCCATAACAGCTACACATGAATTTGTTGTTCCTAAGTCAATACCTATTATTTTTCCCATTTGATTTACCTCCTTATATTTACAAAAACAATGTTCTATTTTCTAAAAATGTTAATTAGCCACTTTAACCATGCTATATCTGATAATTTTTTCGTCTTTTTTATAGCCTTTTTGAAAGACCTCAGCGATGGAATTCTTTCCGAAATTTTCATCTTCGATGTGCATGACTGCGTTGTGAAGATTGGGATCAAATTCTCCCTCTGAAGGAATTTCTTCAACTTTTAATTTTTCAAAAGCATTATTAAATTGTCTAACTGTCATTTCAATACCCTTTTTCAAATCTTCTAAGCTTGATTCTACAGTTGCTGCCCTTTCAAGACTATCTAAGACTGGCAAAACAGCTGCTATTACCTCTGCACAAGCATCGTTATATATTTCTTCTTTTTCCTTGGCAGTTCTTTTTCTAAAATTATCATATTCAGCATTAGTTCTTAAAAGTCTATCTTTTAATGCTTCAAATTCATTAGTTGCTTTAAAAAGATCACTTTTAAGCTTAGAATTATCTTCTTTTAGCTGCGCTAGTTGTTTTTCAAGAGCCTCTGCTTCATCTTCTTCATTATTTTTTTCAAATTCAATATCTTCTAAAACTTCTGCATCTTTTTCATTTTCTTCTTTAGAAGTATCAGTTTCATTTTCTTGTATTAATTCTTCTTTAGACTCTAGTGTATCGTCCATTTTATCTTTCTCTGCCATCAACTCTACCTCCATTATTTTATGAACTTATCAGTTCAATATGTGATTACCAATCGTCATAAGTATTTAAATTCTTATTTACTGTATCAATGACTCTATTTAATATTGTTATCACCTTAGAATAGTCCATTCTTGTAGGGCCAATTATTCCTATGGACCCAGAAGATTTATCTCCTATAAAATAGGTTTTAGAAATAACGCTATAATCTTTAGCCTCAGGAATATAATTTTCTTCTCCTATGCTAACAACAGTCCCTTCCATATCAGGAAGCAGCTTCTTCAAGAATTCTTTATCATTAATAAAGCTTAAAAATTCTCTTGCTCTTTCCATATCCTTATACTCTGGATATTGAAAAATATTAGTTTCGCCTTCCATGAATACATTTGAGCTGTCTTCTTCATTAAGGCATTCATAAAGAACCGGAATTATAGCATTAAATATATCATCATATCCTATCAAGTCTTTCTTTAAATTATTTATAACTTCTAAGTTAATATCCTCTATAGTTAAACTTTTTAATCTTATATTTAGAATATTATTTATTTTTAGAAGTTTATCACTGCTGATAGAATTGTTGATTCTTATGATGTTGTTTTTAATTATACCGCTGTCGGTCACAATAACTGATAAAAGATTATTGTTGTCTATACTTATCAATTGTATAGTTTTCAGGCAGCTCTTTTTAACTGATGGAGTCTTCACCACGCAGGCTAAATTAGTTAGTCTAGATAGCAGAACTGTAGCCTTCCTTAATACTTTATCTACTTCAAACAAAGCTGCATTAATAAGCACACCATTAATAAGCAATTCTTCTTCCAAGGATATATCTCCAGGCTGCATTAGCTTATCGACATATAATCGGTAACCTTTGTCTGATGGCTTTCTTCCGGAAGATGTATGAATATGTTCTAAATACCCCATATCCTCCAAGTCTGCCATTTCATTCCTTATGGTCGCTGAACTAAGTCCTATGTCATACCTTCTTGAGATAGTTCTCGACCCAACAGGCTCTCCGGTTTTAATGTAGTCATTGATAATGGCTTGAAGTATCCTTATTTTTCTTTCATCAATTTCCATACTATCACCTCTTTGTTAGCACTCGCATTTGCTGAGTGCTAATGACTACGATTTAAAAATAACATTAACAAATTTCTTTGTCAACTTCACATATAAATTGATATAATATGAGTTTTTGTAATTATTGGCTTTTATCGTGCTATATCTCTTATAATCTCACGTTTTCTAATGCTTTTATCACAGTAAATATTCGCACATAATGCTGTTGGATACTTGTATACCATCGTGAGTTAAAAACACCTTGTCTCCATTAACCTTCATAAGATTTAGATCACAAAATTTATTTGTTATATCTCCATATACTTCATTAAAATCTTTTTTAAATCTACCTCTGAATTCCTTCATGCTTATCCCTTCTAGCATCCTCAGTCCCATAAACATGAATTCTTCCATATCATCCTTGTTAGTGTTATTAATAGTCTCTACTGTAGCACTGCCTTTAGATTTTATACCTATTATATATCTTTCTATATGAGCTTCATTTCTATACCTTTTTTTATTAATATATGAATGAGCTGCTGTGCCGCATCCTATGTAATCCTGCAGCTTCCAATATTTTATATTATGCTTGCACTCATAGCCTTCTTTTGAAAAATTTGATATTTCATATTGTTTATACCCTTTGCTTTTCAATATGTTTATAGCCGCTTCATACATTTCTCTTTCTTTATCTTCTTTAGGAAGCTTTAGCTTTCCTTCATTATTAAGCCTATAGAAAGGAGTTCCTTCCTCTACTATTAAGCTGTAACAGGAAATGTGCTCAGGCTGCAGTTCCGTTAAATTATTCAAGGTTTCTTTGAATTCCTTAACTGTCTGATTAGGTAGTCCAAAAATTATGTCCGCATTAATATTATCAAAGCCGCATTTTCTTATTAATTTATAGCTTTCAATAAATTCTTCGATTGTATGAATTCTTCCTATGTCTTTTAATATTTTATTCTGCCAGGCCTGAAGTCCAATACTTATTCTGTTAACTCCAATTTTTTTAAACAGCTTAAGTTTTTCTTCATCCACACTGCCAGGGTTGCATTCCACAGTAAACTCTGTACCTTCTGCTATATCCAAAGTGCTAAATGCTTCAGATAAATTTTTCCATCCCTCCAAAGACAAATAGGTGGGAGTTCCCCCACCTACGAAAATACTGTCTATCTTTTCTCCTTTGCAGGAATTCATAATTTCTTTACAGAGAGCCTGTGAATAGTTTAACATTTTCTCTTCCATGTTGCTGTAAGAGCAGAAATCACAATATGCACACTTGCTTTTACAAAATGGAATATGAACATATAATCCAGTCATAGTATCTCTCTCCTTATTCTACTTTTAATACCGCCATAAATGCTTCTTGAGGAACTTCAACAGATCCTACCTGTCTCATCCTCTTTTTACCCTCTTTCTGTTTCTCTAAGAGTTTCTTCTTTCTCGTTATGTCACCACCATAACACTTAGCAAGCACATCTTTTCTCATAGCTTTTACAGTTTCCCTAGCTATTATCTTGGCACCTACTGCTGCTTGAATAGGAATTTCAAATAGTTGTCTAGGTATTATCTCTTTCAGCTTCTCAGCTATGTTTCTTCCTTTGTTGTAGGCTCTTTCCTCTGGCACTATCATGGAAAGAGCATCCACTATATCTCCATTTAACAATATATCAAGCTTCACTAATTTAGTCTGCTTGTAACCTTTAAATTCATAATCTAAGGATGCATATCCTCTGCTTCTTGATTTTAATACATCAAAGAAGTCATATATTATTTCGTTAAGAGGCATATCATAGTTTAGAACTACTCTTGTAGTTTCTATGTAACTCATATCAATGAAGGTTCCTCTTCTAGTCTGGGCTAAATCCATTATAGCTCCAACATATTCCGTAGGAGTTATTATAGAAGCCTTAACAATAGGCTCTTCCATATACAATATCTCTGATGGCTGAGGAAGATTAGTTGGGTTTGTAACTTCTATTACCTGATTATCTGTTTTAGTAACTTTGTAAATAACAGAAGGAGCTGTGGTTATAATATCTATATTATATTCTCTTTCTATTCTTTCCTGAATTACTTCCATATGTAAAAGTCCAAGAAAACCGCATCTAAAACCAAAACCTAAGGCAATTGAAGTTTCTGGCTCAAAAAACATGGCTGCATCGTTAAGCTGAAGTTTTTCTAAAGCTTCCTTTAGCTCTTCATATTTTGCACCATCTACAGGATAAATACCGCTGTACACCATAGGAACTGCTGGTCTGTAGCCTGGAAGCGCCTCTTCTGAAGGATTCTTTGCATCGGTTATGGTATCGCCAACTCTAGCATCTCTAACTACTTTAATGGAGGCAGTTATGTATCCTACGTCCCCTGCTCTAAGTTCTTCTACTGGAAGAAAGTTAGGAGAAAACACTCCTACTTCCGTAACATCATATACCTTATTAGTAGCCATAAGCTTTATTTTTGTACCTACTTTTACTGTTCCTTCTTTTACCCT
This sequence comes from Clostridium sp. 19966, assembly GCF_032335695.1. NCBI lineage: Bacteria > Bacillati > Bacillota > Clostridia > Eubacteriales > Clostridiaceae > Clostridium > Clostridium sp. 19966. The sequence goes on along the minus strand of NZ_JACTOJ010000001.1, from coordinate 280,601 downwards.
TACATAGCATACTACACCTTTGTAGCTATCATAATAGGAGTCAAAAATAAGAGCTCTCAGCTTTCCGTCTTCATCCCCTTCAGGAGAAGGAATAAGTTCAACTATCTTTTCTAAAACCTTCTCTATATTGAGTCCTACCTTTGCCGAAATCATAGGTGCATCTTGAGCTTCGATTCCTATTACATCTTCAATCTCTTGTTTCACTTCCTCTGCTCTTGCGCTTGGAAGATCTATTTTATTTATTACAGGAACTATTTCCAAATCATGATCTAAAGCTAAGTAACAATTAGCAAGGGTCTGAGCTTGTATACCTTGAGTAGCATCCACCACTAATATAGCTCCTTCACAAGCTGCCAAGCTTCTTGATACTTCGTAATTAAAATCCACATGTCCTGGAGTGTCTATTAGGTTTAGGACGTATTCCTCATTGTCAGTTCCTTTATAGATAAGCCTTACTGCCTGGGATTTTATTGTTATTCCTCTTTCCCTTTCCAGCTCCATATTATCTAAAACTTGTTCTTCCATTTCTCTCTTAGTTAATGTGCCTGTTTTTTCAAGCAATCTATCTGCGAGAGTTGACTTTCCATGATCTATATGTGCAACTATACAGAAATTTCTAATGTGTTTTTGTCTATTACTCTGCATATATCATATTCTAAAGTATCTTGTACCTTAGAAATCTTCACCCCCATGTAAATTCTATATAGATGTTAAATTAGACAAGGAATGTTTTAAATCAGTGTTAAAAATCAATACTAATTTAAAATAGAGCCTTAAATTAAAATCTATAACCTTCATATTTTAACATATATAATCAAACTAAATTATAACATAGTGCTCACAGGTAGTGTCAATCTTATTTTTTAACGTCCATATATTCTTTTCTTTATCAAATCAATAAAACTTGTATTTATGTATATTATTTTATTTCCTAAAGAAATTTTAATGTCCAAGGGACTGTTGTAATACATTCTCAGTTTGATATTCTTAGAAGAATCCAGTACAAATTCACCATAGGCTTCTGGCTTTTTTTCATTATCTTTATATATACCTTCATAATTGCTCTTTTCATAGGCCCTGCCATTCATTTTATTTAGCTGCACATTAACAAATACAATACCAAAGGTAAAAATTAAGAACAAGGTAAAGAACACTAATTTATATTTAAACTTTATCACTAAAAGCACCCCTATAATCATAAATAATTTTAAATAAGTGCTGATACACAGCACTTATCTAAAAGAAAACTTATTTAAAAGGATGCTCATTTATTAGAATTTTATTCACCTTTTGCTATTTAAATATTCAGCTATGAGCCTAGAAATATATTTTCCTGAATTTTTGGCTTCATCCGCTGTGCTTATTTGAGCACCAACTTCTAATAAAAAAGCATTATTGCTCATATCTTGATTGAAGTAATCAGTACCATAATTATACCAATATATCCCTCTGCAGTATCCTGGAAATAGTTTATCTGAAATGCCTATCATACTATTTACTATTTCCATATTATTATTTAAATGCGGATTTTTTTTGGTCATTACAAATCTTATTTTAGATACATTGTTTCCATTTATTTTGGTGGTAACGTCATCCCTATTGTATTCAGCATCTCTATGAAGGTCAATAATAATATCAAAATTTTTATATTTATCTAAAGCTTTCTGTAATGTATTTCTTGAAGTTGAATATGCCTTTAAATAATTTAAACTATTATTTGTTTTATCATTAATGGCGGCTATTCCATAATTAGTTTTTAAATCATCAACAATCACATCTCCTACTGCACATACATTTTTATTTGGATCTTCGCTTTGAAAATCTTCATTATCTGTTCCAGCGTAACTTTCGTGTGTATGTGAATGATATATGTATACTCTTGGCTTGTTAGGATCATAATCAAATTTTATGCTTGGATTTTGCGTATTTACTAAATTGCCATTTGAATTTTGCTGAGTTTGCTGTGCATTATTGTTATTTGTATTATTAGCGTTCTGCTGAATCAATTCATTATTGGATAGATTGAAGGATTCTATATTCATAACTGACTTAGTTTCAGCGTTACTGTTGTAAGAATAACTTAATCCAATCTGTCCAAAAAAACTTATTTCCTTGCTCATAAGTGCAAGAGGATTGTATATATCAATTCCTAGAAGCTTCATAGCTTCTCGCTTTACAGATATATTTTCCTCGGTGACCAGTTCATCTTTATAGTTAGTTCCTCTTATGACCGGCATAGTCATGTTTAAGAACTTTGCATATAATATACTGTTATATATTTCTCCATTGCTCTTATTTAGAAATATCCCATTCACCACAAATATTGCAGTAACCATCGCAATTATAAAGCTGAGTGCATAAGGAATAGTATTCATTCTATTGTTATAGGTTTGTTTGTATACCAAAATAATCCCCTCCATCTCTAGTTATTTTTATTGATAGTTATATATATGAGGGGATCTTTGCTAATATGAAAAACCTAATTTAGAAACTTATTTATGTCATCAAGCTCTAAAGCCGGCTGCAGAGAAATATTAATTCCATTAGCAATTATTTTTGAAAGAGAATCTATAACCATATCCACTTCTTTAGGAGTAACCATGAGATTACCTCCATAGGGATCAAGAACTTCTCTTATCATTCTAGCCTTATCCTCCTTATTCATGCATTTAAGCAAATCATAAAACTTGCTGCCTTCTGTGGCATTCTCAATCATCTCATCCACCACTAAATCTATGGTATCGTTAGCCATAGTAGCCGCATCTACCACAGTTGGTACTCCTATAGCAATAATTGGCACTCCTAAGGATTTTTCACTTAATTCCATCCTCTTATTTCCCACTCCGGATCCTGGTGATATTCCAGTATTCCCTATTTGTATAGTTCTGTTAACTCTGTTGAGTTTCCTTGCAGCTAAAGCATCTATGCATATTATTATATTGGGTTTTATTCTATCCACTAAACTTTTTACTATTTCTACACTTTCTATTCCTGTAGTTCCAAGTACACCTGGTGCTATTGCGCACACAGGCCTTATTCCCTCATCTATGGAGTCAGGTATAAGCTCTCTAAGATGCCTTGTTATCATAAGCCTAGAAACTACCTTGGGACCCAGTGCATCCGGTGTTATATTCCAGTTTCCAAGTCCCACTACTAATGCTGTCATACCCTTATCTATGTTAATGAGAGGTTCCATGCATTCAGCTAGAGCTTTGCTAGCCTCATCAATAGCATCACCATCGTAATGCACAAAATTGGGGAGGTCTAAAGTTATATACTTCCCTATGGGCTTTCCCATTTTTTGCTCCCCCAGCTCATTTACTATAGTAACATCAGTAATCTGGAAGTCACCTATCTTATAATCCTTATAATCCACTCCGTCAGTTTTCCCTTTAGTCTCCTGCGAATATATCTCTCTTGCCTCCACTGCAAGATCTGTATGTATATTTCCCATAAAACTTTCACCTACCTAAAATATCAATTTTATCTTTATGACATGTTTCAAGCATTCATTTAAAGTTAAGTTTATTATTTCTAATTTTATGAAGAGTTATACTAAACTACGAACTTATTTTTAGCTAAAACTATTGCTAAAACTATTCTGTAAATTTTGCTTGAAGTACTTTTATTTTAATGTTATAATATCATTTGTTGAATAAGACTCGTGTAGCAATTCCCCAAGCTGCGAGACCCTATTACGATAAAGGGGGTGAATATTAACATGGCAAATATTAAATCAGCTCAGAAGAGAATAAAAGTTACTGAAACAAAAACTTTAAAAAATAAGATGGTTAAATCCGCTTTAAAGACAAAAATAAAAAAATTTGAAACTGCTGTAGCTAGCAACAATGCTGAAGATGCAAAGGTTGCTTACATAGACGCTTCAAAGGCTTTAGATATGGCTGCTTCAAAGGGAGTAATCCATAAAAACATGGCTGCTAGAAAGAAATCAAGATTAGCTGCTAAGTTAAATGGTTTAAGCGCATAATAAATAACCGGTTGTATAGCCGGTTATTTATTTTTTGCCTGATTTTTTGTTCTATTTTAGATTTCAACTATATAAATAGATATCTAGTTATATAGTTGAAAATCATTAGGAAACTCTTGCTGAATTTATTATAAGCATTTCCATCTGTATCTTTTTGTCCAATCCAGAACTCTTAAGCGCCTTTTCGGTAGAAAGGCAAAGCTTCATGCAAGCCTTTATCTGATTAACAGAAAACTTTCTGCTTTGACCTACAAGCTTCTCGCACACATAAGGGTGAAGCTTTAATTGTCTCGCCAAGAAAGTGCTGTCTTTTCCTGCTTCCACTCCAATTTTTATACTGTAAAGAAGCTTAAACTGCCTTACTATCATGTACATTATAGATATTACATTTTCTCCCTTAAATATGAGCTCATTAAGTATATTTAAAGCTTTCTCCGGCCTCTTCTGAGAAAGGAAATCTACCAAATCAAATATATCATCATCACTTACATTAGGCATTAAATCAGTAATATCCTTCTTTGTGATTTCTCTTTCCAAAGTATAGTCAACTAATTTGTCCACCTCATGTAAAATCATGTCCATATTGTTTTCTATATTATCACAAAAGTATTTTAAAAGAGCTCTGTCTAAGTTTTTACCCTTTTCCTCAAATAATGAATTAACTTTTTTATATAATCTCTCACCTTTTAATTTGTCAGCTTTTATAACCTGACATTTCTTTTCCAACTTTCTAATATTGCTTCCAGGTTTTTCTCTGTCATCTTCAAAAACATAATACATAAGCAGTATGCACTGTGAAGGCAGATTGTCCAAGTACTTGCTAATGAGATCAAACTTTTTTTTATTTTCCCTATCTTCCCCATCTTTTAAGAAAGAGCTTCTATATATAACTACTACCTTCTTCTCACTCATAAATGGTAAGGTTTCACAGGCGTTTATAATATCATCGTAGGATACTTTACTGCCGTCAAATTTAACAAGGTTTAAGTCTCGGAAGCTGGAATCGATGACAGAGCTTATAATTTCCTCAATGGCATCTTTAATAAGCTTTTCGTCTGCTCCGCAGAAAACGTAACAGTTTTTTAATTGTTTTTTATTTATATCCTGCATTAATGCATCAATTTCCATTAGATTCATTCCTTCACTAAGTTATAAATAATCGTCCATTTTTTATTTCCACAGAAATGAGCCTATCATAATGATTGTAACTCTTTTCATAATATACATATATTATATCATAATCTGATTCATTTTTCATAAATTGAGTCTTCTGTAAAAAATCCAAATAGGACTTTTGATTATTTTTTATTATATATACTTTTCCCTTATCCATTTCCTTTTGTATTTCTATCTTAATGCCCTCATTAAGTTTATTCAATTGTATATCTTCATCAACATTTTTTATTTCAAGCACATTAAATTTCTTTTTTATATAATCCTCATTATCTGAAAGAGGTTTGAAAGTATATAATACTGATTTAAAGCCATATCTATATATTACTCCATTACTATTTCCAAGCTTCACATAGTCTAATTGAGTATAGTAACTATAATAGCTAAAAGCATACAATATTATGGTAAATAGTGGCATGTATATAAATTTTCTTTTTCCACTCTTAATTAATATATATGATATGTATATCATCATGAATACCAGAGCATCTATATATGATAAATATAACAAACCACTGTATATATTAAGCAATATTTGTTTTCCACCGCTAAGAGCAAGCAGTGCCAATTTAAGTGGAATGCAAGTGATTTTAAATAAAAAATAGCTTTTAGAAACAAGCATAGACAGATTTCCTATGACCACTATTGCAGAATATATTGGAACTATTAATATATTTCCTTGGAGCATGGATAAGCTTACAGAATTAAAAATAGCTGTGCATACAGGAAAGGTAAATATCTGAGCACTAAGACTTAAAGCTATATATTCATCTAATTTTCCAGGTAAGAAGTACATGGCTTTCCTAAATTTCTTATAATATAAGGTTATTCCTAATACAGCTAAATAAGATAATATGCAGCCTATATCTAAAACATAATATGGATAAATAAGCATGAGTATTAATGCAGACAGGCTTATAGATGATAAGGCATCATAATTTCTATATACTTTTTTGGAGATTTTGAGCACTACTATCATCACCCAAGATCTAAAGGTCGAACCACTAAAACCTGTGAATAAGCAGTATAATAATGATATAAATATACCTCCAAATACACCTAAAAACATCTCACATATTTTAAATATGAGCGCCATATGCATTCCAGAAACACTTATTACATGTATAATCCCCAGCTTGCTCATGTCTTGTTTTTCTTCATTTCCAATATAGGAAACATCACCAAAAGCTGCGGCCATAACCTCTCCTGCCTGAGTTTTTCCTAGGAGCTTAGAATATTTATTATAAAGCTCTTCTTTAAAAGAGTAGATTTTTGTTATAAAATCATCCTTCACATTAGAATATTTTTTTATATCGAATTCTCCAACTATTCCTTTTTCAAATTGAGGCTTAAACTTGTAGCTTCCCTCTGCAAAAATAGTTTCTCCTGCCTTAATATTCTTTAAATCTCCATATACAATTACCTTTCTATTCCTTATCCTGCCTTCACAATTATAATCTCCTATTGCTTCTATTCTAATATCTTCTTTATATGAAATTGATTTATGAAAATAACTATAATAATTTAGAAATCCTGAAACCAGAAAAATAAAAGCTATAAAAACATATTTATTATTCTGAGTAAGCATCATTATGATAAAAAACGCAACTGGTAATACAATCCACATGTTTGTGCCTATCAAAAGCTGGTAAGAACTATAGCAGCCAATTAGCGTAGCTATACAATAATAAACCATGGGTTTTCTATCTATCATAAAAAAATAATCCTCCTGGCCTCACTGTGATAAAAATAATATATCCACATTATTGCCAAAAAGGATTTATATAAATCATTTAATTTGAGTTACTATCATAGCTATATTGAGCATTATCATTACCCCATACAGTATATTAGCAACAGTTATGGCTTTTTTCCCTTTTATTCTGTAAAAATTCACTGATATCATAAGTATTATATTTAGCAATAAATACATATCAATAGCTATATATTTCTCAATTATTTTTTTAACTACAATCACAGCAATTAAAATAAAGACGGCTTTTATGTAGGAAAGCATTACAATATTTATCACTTTTTGAGGCTGCCTTTCATATTTGATTTCTGCTATATAATCATTTCTATCTTTGACTTTATCTAATAATATCACCATAGCTAAAATAGTTACATTAAAAAAGTTTATCCAAAATATTTTGTTAAAATTACTTTCTGATATATTAGAATTTGATCCTGTATATAGATAAACCAGCAATACACTACATAACGTAGATAATATAAAAGATATTGTGTTGTCTATTTTATTTATGTAAAAGTATCCATCATATATGAATTTAAGAAGATTTTCTAAAATTCTGTCGGTTATGCTTATATGAGTTAGTGCTCTCACCACTCCGGATAGATTAGGTCTAATAGCAATATTTATATCTGACAAGGAAGCAGACGCTATATCGCTGCTTTGTTTAATGGTGCAAGCTACATTAAATCCATTGTCTTTAACTGCTTGTACAACTTTCGCTTTATTTTCAGGTGATATTTTCGAATATACTTTTACGGTTTTAGAAAGTTTTTTAAATTCAGTATCGCTTATATTGTCTATCTCTACCCCTGTTAAAATCTCATTAATATTTTTCACGAGTCCTAAACTTTTTGCCCATCCGAAGGAAGCTAATTTTGTATCATCAGTTATAAAAATCGGCTCAATCTCCAATTCCATTATTTCTTTTAGAAATTCATCCGCATTATCCTTCTGTAAATCCTGCATAGCAAACACTCCAACGAACACCATATTGCTTTCTATATTTTCACTTAATGTAGGTTGATAATTAAAATTTCTACAGGCAAAAGCCACTACATTCAATCCCCTGCTTTCAAGATCCATAGCATTTTTCTTTATTAAATCAATATCTTCTGAATGTAATTCAGTTTCTACACCATCTTTCATTATAAATGTACAGGAATCCAGTATGCTGGTCAAATACCCTCTTGTACATGCTCTATATTTCCCCGAAATTTCGTATATGAAAGTTAATAATTTTCTTTCAGGATCAAAGGGAAGCATGCTTATTTTTCTACAGTTTTCACTACTTATATCGTACTTGCAATGATTTTCTACATAGTCAACTAAGCTCTCATCAATTATTCCATTGTAATCTTTCGGAGCTGCATCGAAGCCGCTATAATTATTACATAATACTGCTAATTGAAACATCCTCAATATATTATAATCCCTGAGTTCATGTATATCCTTAACTGAGAAAAGCCTATCATCAGTAAAAATGAATTTTACAATCATCTTATTTTCGCTGGTTGTACCGTACTTATCCATTATAAATACATCTGTATTGCATAGATTAGTAAGAGGTGAAAAGCTAAACACTTCACTCTCCTTATTGTTTATAAAGGCTTTTTCAATAGCTAAAAACATTAGTAATACTAGTGCTCCACCATTTACAGTGGTTACTAAAAAAACAGTTCTTAATGCCTCCATTATGCTATAAGAATTATTATAAAACACATAGTAAGCTGCACCAATTATAACTTCAAATAAAAAAACTATCAGTGCATGTACTGCAAATACCCCTTTTATTTTTGAAGCCACTCTTCTTTTATTTCCTATAGTGATATTATTTAAGGCATTCAATTGTTCATAAGCTTTGGTAGACTTGCCAGCAGCCACCACAATCCCTTTACAATACCCATTTATGATATTAGTAGTTTTAAAAAGCATATTTTTCATTAAAGAAATGTTTTCTATCTCTTCATCAATTTTAGTAGAATATTTTTCTACAATATTACTGTCTCCTGAAAGATTTCCTTCTCTAACTTTTAATTTTTCAGCATATACAATTCTCATATCAGCAGGTACCACATCACCTTTGATCAGATTTACAATATCACCTACCACTAGCTCCTTGGATTTAATCTTCGTCCTCGTTCCATCTCTGATGACATTTACCATGCTATTATTAAGTCTTATAACATTTTTGAAATTGTTATATCTATTTATAATATAATAAAGCTGCAGCGCTATAACTATCAAGGTTATCACCGAAACAGCAAAGGCTGGAACCAAGATATTGGCTTTGATAAGTATGCATATATCTAAAACCGCTGCTATAAACCATATTTGCATAAAAACTCTAATAGCTTCAAAAAAATAATTTTTAATTTTAAATTTTATATTATTGTCCCCGTAGGTCCTGCGTCTTAACTCTATTTCATCGGATTTTAATCCTTTCTCTCCATCACTTTTTAGCAAGTTAACCACTGCGCTCCAGGATTTTCTGTACCAATCTACCATGCTTATTCCTCCAGATATAATTAATTCACGCACAATTTATCTTTGAATTTATCCAATGTTTTATCCCCTATTCTTCCCACCTTTTTCAAATCCTCTAAACTCTTGAAATCACCATTTTTTTCTCTATAATTTATTATATTTTGAGCAGTAACCGGACCTATACCTGGCACTTTTTCTAGTTCTTCTACGGTAGCTGTATTTATATTTACAGCACCTGAATCAGAATTCTGCTGAGAATTACTGCTGGCTATATTAGCTGCCGTATTGGAAGTATCATTTTTATCCTTAATATAAATACAATCTTCATCCTTCAGCTTTTTAGCTAGGTTAGGCAGTTTGTCTTTATCTGCATTTTCTGTTATCCCTCCAGCTTTATCTATTAAATCCCTAATTCTAGTACCATTTGCCATGGAATATACCCCAGGTTTTAAAACATCGCCTTTTATTTCAACAACTATATTCTTACTTTTTATATCGTCAGTTTCTGTAATTTCTTTATTTTTTTTATTATTAATATCATCAGATTTTTCGTCTTCTATAAAAATATCATCATTCTTATTACTGGTCTTGCTATCATTAAAAAAGCCAACCAATACAAAGGTCAAACTTAATAACGCTAATATGCTGCAGCCTATTATTTTATTTTTCTTTTTCATAATGACCGTCCTTGTTTATATTTTAGATTCTGTTTTAAATCAGTGTTGATTTTTACAATGATTTAAAACTTCCTTCATTTCGGAAAACTATGTTTTTATAATTACATTATTGACATTTTTAAAAATATATATCGCATTAAGTATATTTTTTTGTTATAATTTATAATGGATATTAATTTATTAATTATAAGTTTTAATTTAATTGAAAAATAAATTCTATTTTATATAAAGTAACAGAGCAGATTTTTAACTAACTATTGGAGGATACCTATGAAAAAATTCGCTATCTTTTTTATCATATTTATTTTATTTTTTGTGAACATACCTTACGTGAGCTATGCCCAAGGAAATAGTCCTGAACCAAATTCTGCTGCAGACAGTGCAGTGCTTATAGACGGTAACACAGGAACTATCCTCTATTCTAAAAATCCTGATACTGCATATCCGCCTGCATCTACTACAAAGATAATGACAAATCTGTTAGTTTTTGAAAAAGGCGGTCTTGACACTAAGGTAACTATAGGAAAGGTTCCTGCTTCTATAGAAGGAAGTTCCATAGGTCTTAGAGAGGGTGAAGAAGTAACAGTAAGAGATTTGCTATATGGATTAAATCTTCAGTCTGGAAATGATTGTGCTTATGCTTTAGCTGAATATGTTGCAGGCTCTGCAGATAAGTTTGTAGAATTAATGAACGCTAAGGCAAAAGAGCTAGGCGCTACAAATACTAACTTTGTAAATCCCTGCGGATTATACAATAAAGACCATAAAACCAGCGCTCATGATTTAGCATTATTTATGAAAGCATTAGTACAATATAAGGAATATCAGCAAATTTCTCAGACCATAATATACAAGATGCCTCCTAACAATAAAGTTCCAGAAGGAAGAACTATATCAAATGAGGATAAGCTGATAACCAAAAACTCAAAATATTATTACAAGGATGCCATAGCCGGCAAGACTGGTTATACTATAGATTCTCTATTTTCTTACACCGCTGCAGCTGAAAGAAATGGTCAGCTTTTAATTGTAGCCTTTGTTCATTCAAAAGAAAAAAGCTATTACGATGAATCTAAAGAACTTTTCGATTACGGTTTTAATAATTTCTCTAACAAGAAATTATTTAGCAAGGGTGATTCTATCGGAACATTTAAACTTTCAAGCAGCGTATCAATACCCGTTACTGCTTCACAGGATTTTCTTTACACCGAGAAGAACGGAGATACTACTACACCTGTAATACAAGATTCTTATAATAATAATTTATCTGCCAAAAATCCAATAAAAGCTGGCGATGTAATAGGCAAAGCTAATATATTATTAAATAATGCTCAAATAGGCACTGTAGATTTACTCAGCAGCAAAGATTATACTCCTGCTGCTGCTAAGAATGAAACTTCGAAAAAAAGCGGCTCAGCTGTACCAAAGGTTATCTTAGCAATTGCAATAGTCGTGGTATTATTAAGAATAAGAGCAGTAAATATCAAAAACAAAAGATATTTAGCAAGAAAAAGACTTAGGTAATCCTCTTATTACCTAAGTCTTTTTAGTTTATCTATAAGCTGTTCCATATCATATGGAATTTTACATACTAAATTAATTAGTTCTTTCTTTCTTGGGTGAATAAAACTTATTTTGCTGGCATGAAGTGCCTGCCTATCTATCAGCTCTCCATCCTCACCTTTACCATATAAAGTGTCACCTATTATAGGATGTCCCTTATGGCTCAAATGAACTCTTATTTGATGAGTCCTTCCAGTTTCCAGCTGCAAATTTAAGATGTCAGCATTTTCAATATGTTCTGCTACTTCATAATGGGTTATGCTTCTCTGACCTCGCTCATCTACTATTCTTTTTATGCTGTCTTCTGAGTCTCTATATATAGGTTCATCAATAGTTCCTTTTTCTTCAGCTAGGTTTCCCCATATAACTGCCGTATAACCTTTTTTAAAAGCATTCTTTTCCATTTCTTTAGCTAAGAACATATGGCTGTACTGGTTTTTAGCAATAACTATAAGCCCAGAAGTGTCCCTATCTAATCTGCTTACGAGTCTTACAATACAATTTTCTCCGTTAGCTTTAAAATGATATAACACTCCATTAGCCAAGGTTCCCACAGGATGACTCTTAGTAGGATGAACTACCATAAAAGGAGGCTTATTAATTACTATCAAGTCCTCATCTTCAAAAACTATATCCAGATCCATTTCTTCAGGCAGAATATTCTGCTCTTCGAACTTGCTTAAAGTAACCTCTAACTTATCATTAGACTTTAAGACATAATTTAATTTAGCAACATTACCATTAACCTTTATTCTTCCCTCAAAAGCTGCTGCTCGAATAAGCCTAGTGGACAATTCTTCTGCATTTTTCAGATAATCCCTAAGCTTTCTTCCTGCTGCTTCCTTATCTATGGTAAAGTATAATTTACTATCCATTTACTTTACGACAGCTATGGCTTCTATTTCAATAAGCGCATCTTTAGGAAGCTTAGCTACCTGCACGCAGGATCTTGCTGGCTGATTTTCTTTGAAATATTCTCCATATACCTCATTCATTGCAGTGAAGTCATTAATATCCTTCATGAAAATAACTACTTTAACTACATCTTCAAGTTCAGCTCCACCAGCATTTAATATAGCTTTCACGTTATTAAGTGATTCAGCGGTAGCCTTCTTTATATCATCTTCAACTAAAATTCCCGTATTCATATCTATAGGAAGCTGTCCAGAAGTATACACAAAATTGCCAGCTTTTATTCCCTGTGAATATGGTCCTATGGCTGCAGGTGCTTTTTCTGTTTTTAAAATTTCTTTCATTATAAATCCCCCTAATAAAACTTTAATTAAGTTTACTTATTAAATCTTTATTTTGCTTTTCATCATACACAAAATATGATACACCATCTAAATACTCTATGTCACCCTTTAATGTGGAAATTGTATAGCCTTTTTTCAAACTATCAGAAAACAATAATCCATATTTAAGAATGGCTTTTCCATTCATATTAGTTTTTATATATTTAGGCATTGCGCTCAAGACGCTAGGAATTTTAGTGATCATAGATGGGCTTTTAAGCTTCTCTATTACTTTGTTTATGAACTCATGCTGATTTGCTATTCTGTCTAAATCCCCCATAGCGAGTCCAGTTCCATCGTTATTTTTTCTCCATCTAAAAAATTCCTCTGCCTTCTTTCCATCTAAATGAATGCTTTCTCCCTTATTAAAATGTATATGGAGATTCTGAGCAGTATCATCATAATCCATATTATTTTTTATTTCCATATCTATTCCGCCAATAATATCAACTATGTTTCTAAAGCCAGAGTAATCAACATATGCATAATAGTTTACATCTATGTTTAGCATATATTCAACAGCTGCTATCGTCAATTTAGGTCCGCCATATACACTTGCAGAATTTATTTTATCGTTTTTATTGTTAATCTGTATTAACGTATCTCTAGGTATAGATATAATACTAAGCTTTTCTTCCTTAGGATTATAATTCAAAAGCATAAGTGTATCTGTTCTGCTGTAACTGATATTTTTTTGTCCATTCCCTATATCAACTCCAGCAAGTAATATATTTACTGGAGAATTATCATTTTTTACTTCATTAGGTTCTACAATATTATCCTTTGAATTAAATCCATTTAGATATGTATATATACTAGATCCCCCAATTATAACAGCTGTAATACCTATAATTAAAATAAATAAAGTTATAAACTTTATATTTTCTTTAGTGCTAGATTTCACTTTTATCCTTTTTAATATGAATAAGCATAAAGTTTCTTGCTAAAACAGTATCCGGATGCAGTAGATCTTTTTTTCCTACAACGTATTTGATAGAATTTTCTAGGGCTTCAAGAAGAGTTTCATCCAAATTTAAAAAAGCTTTCTCTCTGAAATATTCAACTTCAGGAAAATTTCTTGATGGTTCAATATAATCAGCTATGTATATTATTTTTTCTAGAAGAGACATGTTTTCTCTCCCAGTAGTATGGTATCTAACCGCATTTAGAATATCTTCGTCTATTATGCTCATTTTCTCCTTAGCTATTATAATAGCAACTACACTATGAAGTAATTGAGGAGCATTTACTTGAACAAAATCCGGTTCATATCCACCTTTTCTCACAATTTGAAGCAGTTCTTCATTCTTCATATTTTTAGCACAATCATGTAAAAGTGCAGCAGTTGCAGCAGCTTTCTTACTAGCGCCATATCTCTCTGCCAATTTAACTGCTGTATCTCTCACACCCATAACATGATTGAATCTGCGCTGAGGAAGCTTCTGCTTTAAGAAGGTTAGTATATCTTCTTCATTCCACATCTATATCCTCTTCCTTTTTATATAACTCATTCTTATTAATTATTTCCTGAACCCCTTCAGGTAGAAAAAAAGAAATATTCTTATTTTCACCTATGCATTTTCTTATATAAGTAGATGAAATCTCAAGCAAAGGAATATCCAAAAACAGGATATCTTTTTTATATTTCTCTTCTACTTCTTTCTTTTTAGCATGAATTTCTTCTAAACTATATCCACTGCGTTTAAATACTGCTAAAGTACAACCCTGCATTATTCTATCTACATTTTTCCACTTATCCAAATCGAAAAGGCAATCACAGCCGCAAATAAAATACCATTCAGTATTATTGCCATCTTTTTCATTAAAATATTCAATGGTCTGAAAAGTATAACTAAATTCTTCTTTTTTTATCTCATAATCGCTTACTTCCATCCCATCCCTATCTTTAACGGCCTGCTTTGCCATTTCGTATCTCAATTTACCTTCAGTAATATGTTTATTTCTTTTATGCGGAGGATTGCCGGAGGGCATAATCATTAATTTTTCTAATCCCAGCTTCCATATTGCTTCCTGAGCAATATAAATATGCCCTATATGAATCGGATCAAAGGTTCCTCCAAAAATCCCTTTTTTAATCATGCACATCTTCCTTTAAGGCAGTTCAATTTTAGGTTTCTTAGCAGATTTTCTATATAAGACAATCTTATTGCCAATTGCTTGAATTCCTTCGCAGCCTAATTCCTCACATATTATGTCACTGGCTTCTCTTGCCTCATATCCGCTATTATTAAGAATCTTAAGCTTTATTATTTCTCTAGCCTCTAATGCATCATCCACCTGTTTTAAAAAGGTTTCTTCTATGCCGCCCTTTCCAATTTGAAATATAGGGTCCATATCATTAGCTAGAGATCTTAAATAACTTCTTTGTTTGCTTGTTATCATCTTTTACCTCGCAATAATATTTTATAGTGTAATGTATAAAAAATATGATGTTTTCTTAAAACACAGCCAATTTTTAAAGTAAGAAATCGAACTCAAAATCATTGAGCCTTACTGTATCTCCATCTTTTATTCCTAACTCTAAAAGCTCATCAAAGATTCCTTTATTCTTAAGTACCTTATGAAAATACTTTAATGAATCCGGCTCATTTACATTAACCGCTGCCAGAAGTCTGTCTACGAAGCTTCCTTCTACAATATAAACATCGTCCTCAACTCTTATATCATAAGTAAATCTCTTTTCTTCAGGTACAAATTTATCTTCTTCCTTAATTTCAAGCTCTGTCACTGGTATGGTACTCAAAAGCTCTGCTGCTGCCTTCATAAGTTCGTCAACACCCTGTCTGCTGGCAGCTGAAATTTTATAAATCTTGTCATACCCCATTTCCTTTAGCTTCTTTTTAAAGTTTTCAAAAACTTCATCATCAAAAAGCATATCAGATTTGTTAGCAGCTACTATCTGAGGTCTATCCCAAAGCTTTACACTGTATTTTTTAAGCTCTTCATTAATTTTAATAAAGTCTTCTACAGCGTCTCTTCCTTCCACACCACTTATATCCACCACATGAATAAGTACTCTGGTTCTTTCTATATGCCTTAAGAAGTCCAAGCCTAAACCTATTCCTTCGGAAGCGCCTTCAATTATACCTGGTATATCAGCTATTACAAAACTTTCTATTCCAGGCATGCTAACCACACCCAAATTAGGCTTCAATGTTGTAAAATGATAATTAGCTATTTTAGGTCTAGCCTTTGAAACCACTGAAAGCAATGTGGATTTACCTACATTAGGGAATCCCATTAAACCTACATCAGCTAAAAGTTTAAGTTCAAGCGTAATATATCTTTCTTCCCCAGGCATACCAGGCTCGGCAAAGCTAGGTGCCTGTCTGGTAGCAGTAGCAAATTTAGCATTTCCTTTTCCGCCTTTTCCACCTTTAGCTACTACAAAGGTTTCTCCTCCATGAGAAAGATCCGCCATTATTTTACCGCTATCAGTATCTTTTACTATGGTGCCTGTTGGTACTTTTATATATAAAGTCTCTCCATCCTTACCATAGCATTTAGAACTAGATCCATTAACTCCTTTTTCAGCCACATACTTTCTTTTATAAGTAAGGTCTATAAGCGTGGTCATATTGCTATCTGCTACTAATACTACGTCTGCTCCTCTTCCACCATCTCCGCCATCAGGTCCTCCTAATGGTACATATTTTTCTCTTCTGAAGGATATTGCACCATTTCCGCCATCTCCAGATTTAACAAATATTTTAGCTCTATCTATAAACAAAGCAATCACCTCTTTTCTTATTATTTCCGCAAATTTGTAATGCTATCATTAAATAAGCTATGTTTTAAATGATTCTAAAACCTGCAGAGGTAAATTAAAACACAGCCATTAAATAAAAATTTTATATTAAGAGTAAAAAAGCACCCTACCGGGTGCCTTTTTTTACTCTGCTAAAACTTCTTCTACATCTACTGGATATACACTTGCTTTTTTCTTATCTTTTCCAACTCTTTCATATCTTACGATACCATCGATCTTAGCGAAAAGAGTGTCATCACTGCCCTTACCAACGTTAGCACCTGGATGAATCTTTGTTCCTCTTTGTCTAACTAGAATGTTTCCAGCTAAAACGAACTGTCCATCAGCAGATTTTACTCCCAATCTCTTGGATTCACTGTCTCTACCGTTTCTAGTACTACCCATTCCTTTTTTATGAGCACATAACTGAAGGTTTATTAGTAACATATCAACGCACCTCCTCTATAAATACTTTTATATATTCACTATAAGTAATTTCTAATCTTTGAAGACCTAATAGCATTGTTTCAAGAAGTACTTGACAACTGCTGATAGCTTCAATTGATAATTCAGATATATCAAGCCTTATATCTCCTTCTTCAGCCACATATGAAGCATCAATTCCAAGCACCTCAGTAACTCCAATTATGGTTACTTGAGCTAGATTGGATACTACTCCGCAAACTAAATCATCGTAAACCATGGTATCACCATCCTGATACTCAGCATGACCATCAACATTGTAACCTATTAGAATTTTAGACTTAATATCTCTTTTAAATTGCACAGTTATCATACTATGCCTCTATCTTCTCAACAACCAACTTAGTGTATGGTTGTCTGTGACCTTGCTTTCTTCTATAATCCTTCTTAGGCTTATATTTGAAAACTATAATCTTCTTTGCCTTTCCTTGAGCAGCAACTTTTGCAACAACCTTTGCGCCTTCTACTGCTGGCTTTCCAACAACAACTTCTCCGTTATCCTTAGATACAACAAGAACATTATCAAGTTCAACTGTGGAGTCAACTTCAGCTTCAAGTTTTTCAACGAAGATAACATCTCCTTCAGAAACCTTGTACTGCTTTCCTCCAGTAACTACTACTGCGTACATTAAAACACCTCCTCAAACCAGTCTCGCCATCTCAGGTACATATAAATATGTTTAAAACCCTATGTGTGCGGTCTACAAATGCCATTCTAACATATATAAATTGCTTTGTAAAGAAAATTTATCCCCTAATTTGATATTTTTCAGCATCTTCCAACTGATTATTAAATATTAAAGGTTTTAATTTAAAATTATCCATGTCATTTATGTATTTAACATATATTCCTTTATTTTCTCCATTTATGCTTTCGATAAATCCATTCTTATCTTCTTCAATATGCATTTTATAGTACTCATTAATGGATATTAAAATATTATTGATACCTTCAGCTTCCATCTTTAATACTTCATTTCTGATAAGCATGCATATATAACTAAATTTTAATTTTCTTCCTTTTCCTTCACATTGACTGCAGTTTTCTTCTATGTATTCTGATATGTTTTTTCCTCTTCTTCTTCTAGCTATCTGAATTAATCCAAGCTCCGTAAATGGAAATATCACCGTTTTATTCTTATCTCCAGAAAAACCGTTTCTTATAACTTCAATAACCTTTGATTTGTTTTCTTCAAGATGCATATCAACAAAATCTATAACTATTATTCCGCTTAAATTTCTAAGCCTTATCTGCCTTGCTGCTTCAGCCGCAGCTTCCATATTAGTACAGAAAGCTGTCTTTTCAAGCTGTGAAGGTGACACATTTTTTCCGCTGTTTACATCTATAACATACATAGCTTCTGTCTTATCAATTATTATATAGCCGCCGCATTTTAAATTTACTCTGCTGCTTCTAAGATGAAGTATTTGCTTTTCTATATTTTCTAAGTCAAAAAGAGAGCAGTGTCCATCATAATACTTTACTTCCGATATTATATCTGCCTTATCTTCTATAAATTCCATTACTTTTTCATAGTCCTTCTGGCTATCTAAAACTATTCTTTTTGTAGAAGCATCCACATTATCTCTTAGAGTTCTTAAGAGAACTCCTCCTGCATCGTAAAGAAGCTCGGGCTTTATAGAATACTTCGCCTTTGCAGTTATTTTTTTATAGGCAGCATACAATTCATCTATTTCTTTGTTTATATCCTCCACATTGATTGATTGAGCATTTGTCCTTATTTTTATACCTATTTCTTCTGGCTTATTTATATTGCTTAATATATATTTTTTGAAGTCCTCATCATATATTTTGCTGGAAAAACTTACAAAGTTATTATCTGTCATGATTACACAATATCTTCCTGGTATAGTGAAGGCGGTAGTAATCTTTGCGCCTTTATCCCCTAGTTCTTCTTTTACCACTTCTACTATAACTTCATCATTCTTCCTTATATTTTTTTTCTCATACTTTCCTTCCATATACAAAAAAGCATTCTTTTCAAGTCCAATGTCTACAAAAGCACCTTTAATAGCGGGAACTATATTCTTTATTACTCCTTTATACACTTGTCCAGGATAGGGATTTTTCTCCTCTTCTTCCAAAAAACAATCCACAAGTATACCATTTTCTTTTATAGCTATTCTCAGTATTTCTTCTCTTCTCTCTATAAAAAGTTCTTTAATTGTAAATCGCCCCCTATAAGGGGATGTCGCAAAAATATCATTAATTTTAAGATAATAAGATACGCTTAGTAAGCGATAAATTTCATTTAAGAAGTAAGAATTAAAAAATTAATAGTTAGTGAGGAAATCGCTCTTTATGAACCGATTTCTTTGAACTATAAGTTTATAAAAAATTCAGCAAGTCTGAATTTTTACCTTCACTTTTAATTCTTACTTTTTAATCATTAATTTGTTCTCATCTATTTCTCTTTAAAATAACTTTATCTTCATTGTGCGACAGCCCTTTAAATTTCAAAACTTCTAATTAAAATATTTATATATAGGTACCATTTTTCCTTTTTTTTCTGCAAGCATTTCTTTTCTTTCCATGTTTACAAAGGCATTTTTAAATCCTTCACCTTTGCTTATTATAAAGCTACTCAAAAGTTCTGCTGAAAGATTTTCTCTGCTTCCACAGCTTATTACTGCAGCTATCTTTATATTCTCTTCCGAAACATAGTATTCAAATTTTTTAACCATAGGCTTTATATCAATAAGCTTTTCGCCTTTTTTGCTCTTCTTTAAAGTTTCCCAAGTTTCTTCCTTCATCAATCTCTCAATGCTTTCAGCTGCAGCCTTACTATCTTCTGTTTTGATAGTTATCTCGTATTCCGCTGCATCAATCAGCGCCATAACTTGAGGAATCTTTTTTTCTTGAGAAGGGGGCTGAATCACCTTAACTGCCTCAATAAACCTTATACCTCTTGGCGCATTTTCATTTAGGGAAGCTATAATAGCTTTTTCATCAACTTCCTCAGTAAATACCACATCCATATATTCTCCTTGGGAGTACATACCTACTGACAAAGGCTGAGCTATGGACATGTTCATGTGAGGATTGAAGCCTTGAGAGTATTCCACAGGCAGTCCTGCTCTTCTCACCACTCTCTGAGCCGTTCTCATAACATCTAAGTGAGAAATAAATTTTATTTCATTTTCCTTGGTAAATTTAATTACATATCGCACCCTGGAAGCACTTCCCTTCTTTAAAGTTTACATTTATGCCGCAGTTTTTGCATCCTTGTCTGCAATCAGGTGTAAGCTCTGCATTTTTTGCTTTCTCATTTTCATCTATTAGAAATGTCTTATTTACACCTACGTCAATAAAATCCCAAGGCAATATTTCACTATATTCTCTGCTTCTATAAGCATAAAAATCTCCATCAACATTGCACTCTTTAAAAGCTTCCATCCATATATCAAAGCTGAAATATTCAGACCAACCATCGAACTTAGCACCTTTTTCATGCGCCTTTATTAAAACATCGCATATCCTTCTATCTCCTCTAGCCACAGCAGCTTCAAGATAGCTAACTAGAGATTCATGCCAATTGTAAGTAAGATTTCTGCTCTTAACATTTTTTCTAACTGCATTTATCTTTTCTCTTACTGCTTCCATTCTGTCCTGAGGTGCCCATTGGAAAGGAGTGAAGGGTTTTGGAACAAATATGGATGTACTCATGGTAACCTTAAGTCCCTTATTTCTTTTTTCCTTAGGCACCTTATAGTATTCATCTACAACCTTTTGTCCAAGTTCTGCTATGCCTACCACATCTTCGATAGTTTCATAAGGAAGTCCAAGCATGAAATAAAGCTTAATAGTTGACCAGCCTGCTTGAAAAGCATCCCTTACAGAATCAATTAAATTCTCTTCTGTTACGCATTTATTTATTATGTCTCTCATCCTTTGGCTTCCGGCTTCAGGCGCAAAAGTAAGCCCTGTCTTTCTGACCTTTTGAATTTCATTTATGAGATCCACAGAAAAAGAATCTATTCTTATAGAAGGAAGAGAAACCCCTACTTTTTCTTCCTTATGCTTCTCCATAAGCGAAAGCACTAGATTTTTTATATCTGAATAATCGCATATGCTTAAAGAAGTAAGAGATATTTCCTCATAACCTGTGTTCTTAAGCAAAGTATCTGCCTGTTCCATAAGCTTATCTGAAGCTTTTTCTCTTACAGGTCTATATATCATTCCGGCCTGACAGAATCTGCAGCCTCTTGTACATCCTCTGAAGGTTTCCAGCATTATTCTGTCATGAACTATCTCTGTATAAGGTACTATCATATCCTCAGGATATACTGCATCATTCAGATTAGGAATGAATCTTTTAGTTACCTTTTCTGGAACATCCTCATATTTAGGCTTAAAGGATTTTATTGTATTATCTTCATTGTAATCTACTTCGTATAATGAAGGTACATAAACACCCTTTATGTGTGATGCCTCTCTTAAAAATTCCTTTTTGCTCTTCCTTCCTTTAAAGCTTTTGTAAAGATCCATCACTTCATTTAAAGCTTCTTCTCCTTCTCCAAGCTGGAATAAATCAGCTATATCATAAAGGGGTTCAGGATTATAAGAACAGGGACCTCCGCAAATTACAATAGGATCTTCTTCTCTTCTTTCTGAAGCTCTTAATGGAATATTGGCCATGGAAAGCATATTCAATATATTAGTGTAACTCATTTCATATTGAAGAGTGAAGCCTACAAAATCAAACTCAGAAAGCGGGTCCTTACTTTCCAAAGCATAAAGAGATATATCATTATCTCTCATTTCTTTCTCCATATCCGGCCAAGGTGCAAAACATCTCTCACAATAGGTGTCTTCTCTCAAATTTAATATGTGATAAAGTATTTTCATTCCTAAATGAGACATTCCAACCTCGTAAACATCTGGGAAACAAAATGCAAATCTTATATCTACCGAATTTTTATCCTTTACTACACTGTTTAATTCACCGCCTATATATCTAGCTGGTTTTTCAACCTTAAAAAGTATATCATCGTTAACTCGTTTCATCCTTATAATTCTCCATTCTTGGTATGATGTCATAAAACTATATACATTCTAGCATAGTAACTGCTAGTCAACAAGGCTATTTTCTAATGATCTTCCAGTAACTCCTCCATGGTTATATTGCCATATTCCTTAAGAGCGGCTAGCAATTCTTCTTCATAAACCACATCAAGCACTCTCATCTCATCATCTAATACTACAAATACATTATACTTGTTTTTATCCACAATACTAAGTATATCCAATAATTGGCTTTTATAATGTACAGACAAGCTTCGATTTTCTATATATTTTTTTTGAAGAAATTTTCTCTTTTTTCTAGCTATGTCCGCCATAATAATATACACAATCCTTTCCTTTTCTTTATAGGAGGATATAATTATAAATGCCGCCATTATGCAGGTATTATAATCAAAAACCTTTAAAAAAAGCAAAAAAATAAAGATGCCTAAAAAAAAGTATCCTAATATTATGCTTACTATTACGGTTATCTCATTAGCTCTTCTATAAATATACCTAGTGCTTAAAAAATCTCTTAAAATTCTTCCCCCATCTAAAGGGAAAGCCGGTATCAAATTAAATATTCCTAGCGAAAGATTGCTTTTAATTAAGGCATCAATCATATGGCTGTCATTCACCTGACTTACCAAATAACATAAGCCTGCCAGGAATAAATTGAAAAGGGGCCCAGCGATGGATATGATAAAATCTTCTATAGGCTCGGCCTCATCTAAATCCTTTAGTTTTAGTACAGCTCCGATAGGAAGTATTCGAACATCAAACCCTGAATAACCAAAAGCTACTGCAGTAAAATAGTGCGCAATTTCATGAAGAAAGACTAACATAAAAGAAATAATAAGTTCGCCTTTGAATCCAATAAATATGAGCAAGATAACATAAGGAATAAAAAATCTATTAAGTTTTACCATTCGCCACTCCTAAATATTGCTGTTTAACTAATTGGTTTAAAAATTGAAATATTCCTTTGGATCTCTCTCTTCACCCATATAAAGAAATTTAAAATATATTTGAGATGAACTGCCGAGAGTATCTCCTTTCTTTAACTTCTGCCCCTTCTTAACACTTACATTTTCAAGAGAATAATATTGTGTTTCTATGCCATCACCATGATCCACAGAAACATAATTTCCAAGCTTAGAATCATTGCCCACACTTTCTACAGTTCCATCAAAACAGCACTTAACATCGGTTTTTTTATCTGAACTTACCTTGGCACCCTTTGAATCGCTTGCTAATATCTTTCCCTGCACTGGAGGTACATAATTTTGCTTCACTTTTTCTTCCAGAGATATTCCTAGTCCCATATTCATTTTGAATTTATCTATATAGTCTTCTAATTCACTTTCTACAGAATTAGGATCAAAAGTTATTATTTTATTATATATCTCATCATAGTTATAGCTGCGGTTTACCTGCTGTTTTAAGTATGTATATATCATTGAAGTCTGGGGATTCTTATAAAATTTACATATCAAAACTATAAATATTAAAATAAGCACTCCTGCCAGTTCCTGCAATATCCTTTTAACAAATATATTTTTACTAAAGTTGTTTCTATCCCGTCTAATATTTTTTTTAGCATATCCATTTCTTTTCATCATGGATGAGTAATAATTTTCGTATTGAGAATCATAATTTCCCATATTTAAGCTGCCTCCTTAGTTTTTTATTTCACCATAAAATATATTAAGCTAAGGAAACAAATATGATAAAAGCCCTAATATATTAATGAATATATTAGAGCTTTTCTGTAATTGATTTTCTATAAAATATCAGTTTTGTTTTCTTGCTGTTAGAGCTTTTACAAATACTTCTGCAGAACCTAAATTAGTTGCAAGCGGAACGCAGTGTACATCGCATATTCTTAATAAAGCAGTAACATCTGGTTCATGAGGCTGAGCAGTTAATGGATCCCTTAGGAAAATAACAAAATCCATCAAACCTTCTGCGATTTTTGCTCCTATCTGCTGATCTCCTCCTAATGGACCCGATAAAAATCTGTGAACCTCAAGTCCTGTAGCTTTTGATATTAAGGTTCCAGTGGTTCCAGTAGCGAACAATTCATGTTCCTTAAATACATCCACATATCTCTTCACAAAATCAATCATATCTTCTTTTTTCTTGTCATGAGCTATTAAAGCAACCTTCATCCTATTTCCCCCTATGTATAATCATTTATATAAAGTTAATTTTTTTGCTTCTCATACCAATATTCATAATCAAGCCTAGAGCTATAAAATTACTTAGCATTGAGCTTCCGCCGGAACTCATAAAAGGCAATGTTATACCGGTTATAGGCATAACTCCTATGGTCATTCCTATGTTTTCAATTATAGAAAACAATAGTGAAGAAAAAACTCCTATACATACTAAGCTTCCAAACAAATCCTTGCTCTTCTTGGAGGCTCTGATTATCTGAGCTAAAAGAAGGAAGTACAAAAATAAAAGAACAGTTCCTCCTATAAAGCCCCACTTCTCACCTACCATGGCAAATATAAAATCTGTATTATTCTCAGGAACAAACTGAGCCACAAAACCAGACATGGCCTTAGTGCCTGTTTTTACTCCGTTACCAAAGATTCCACCTGAACCAATACCTGTCATGGATTGAATAAGCTGAAGCCCAGCTCCAAGCTGATCACTTTCTGGATGAAGAAAAATCGTAAGTCTTTTCTTCCAGTATGCCTCCATCAAACTTGAATTCCAAAGCACTGCCACTAGTGCTACTAAAGCTGTTATTCCACCAAATATTATTCTTAAATCCAATCCTGCTATAAAAAATATACCTAATACTATAAAAAATGAAACCATGGTCATTCCCATATCTGGCTGAATTACTATAAGTCCCATAGGTATTATGGCATAGAAGGCAAGTATGAAAAAATTCTTTATATTATTTATCTTTCCTTCCATATCATCAAGTTTCTTTGCCAGCATCATTATCATAGCAACCTTAGCAAATTCAGAAGGCTGAAGAGCTCTGCTTCCAATTCCTATCCATCCCCTAGCACCATTTACTACATTACCAAACAAATCAACATATATTAATAATAATATATTAGCCCAATAAAATATGGGTGTAATTCTCATAATAGTTGAGGAATCTATAAGCAATATAGCGTACAAAAACAAAAGAGATATAAGTAACCAGGCAATCTGTAGTTTTACAGCTGAGCCTCCTACAGCAGCATATATATTCAAACATCCAAAACCAACTATCAATATAGCTATAAAAAGTATTCCAAAATTAATGTTCCGTAAAAATTTTCTTTCTAAGATAAGCTTTTGAAGCATGTCCTTCCCTCCAGTATTAATGTCCTACCATAAAATTATATCAATATATACGAATAAATACCATGATGAGTTTTATTTTGCTCAAGTTTTTTCTACACATTTCAAGTAAGTATTGTTACATATAGATAAATATTCTTGGAAATATACTATTTTACTAAGGGACAATGTAAATTTTAGTATAAAAATGATGCTAAAAACTTTACGTCTTCAAATCGGGACAGTTCTCGGCTACGAAGCTTTGGCTTCTCACAGAGAACTGTCCCGATTAAAAAATTGGATATTGTCTTTTCTAAAATTAAGCCTTTGAAAACAAAAGCGAGTAGTTTTTTAGTCCCAAACTACCTATTAATTTTCCTTATAGGAATATTAGCCACTAATGCTGGGAAGTTTCCTTCTGCTTCATCAGTTCTGGTTAAAGCTATCTCTACTTCAGAATTATCTATTTCCACATACTTGGAAATAACCTGAAGTATCTCTCCTCTTATTTTGTCTACAATTTCTGGTGATATGGTAGCCCTATCATGAATTAATATAAGTCTTAACCTGTCCTTAGCAACATCCTTTGATGAGGTTTTACCGATACCAAATACTTTTAAAAGATCCATGACTCTACCCCCCTATTTTAAATAGCTTTTTCAGTGAGTTTATTATTCCTCCACTTTCTCCCTCTAAGTTTAAAAGCGGAACTTCTTCTCCTAAAATCCTTTTTGCAATATTCTTAAAAGCTTGTCCAGCTAAAGCTTTGTCATCTAAAACTATAGGTTCTCCTTTATTAGTTGATACTGTTATATTTCTATCATCTGGAACTACCCCAATAAGCTTTATAGAAAGTGTATCAATTATGTCGCTGATATTAAGCATGTCTCCCTTTTTAACCATATCAATATTCAACCTATTAATTAAAAGTTCATGCCTGTCCAAACCTTTTGCATCCAGTTTTCCTATTACTCTATCAGCATCTCTTACAGAAGTAACTTCAGGATTTACTACAACAATAGCTCTGTCAGCTCCAACCACTGCATTTTCAAAACCTTGCTCTATACCAGCAGGACAATCTAATATAACATAGTCAAATTCCTCTTTAAGCTCTAAAACTAATTCTTTCATAGCTTCTGTACTTATATCATTCTTGTCCCTAGTCTGTGCTGTAGGAAGCATAAAAAGACTATTTAGTCTCTTATCCTTTATAAGAGCCTGTTTAAGCTTACATCTTTCTTCAATTACATCTATTAATGTAAACACTATCCTGTTTTCCAATCCCATAAGTACATCTAAATTTCTTAATCCTGTATCTCCGTCTACTACAACCACCTTTTTTCCCATAGATGCAAGAGCTGTACCTATGTTGGCTGTAGTAGTGGTTTTCCCAACTCCGCCTTTACCTGATGTAATAACAATAGCTTCTCCCATTTTATTCCTCCTGTAATTATAAGTATTTATTTAATAAATACGGTTCAACCACTATGGAACCATCTTTAATTTTTGCCACTTCTGGATACTGAGGTTTTTCATTATCCTCAGGGGATCTTGTTATAAGCTTATCTATTTGAAGTATCTCCGGCTGAAGAGCAAAAGCTGCAACTATAGCTTTATCACTGCCTCCCATTCCTGCCGATACATGACCTCTAAGTTGTCCAAGCACAATGACATTACCTAAAGCATATACTTCAGCTCCAGGATTAACATCTCCAATTATAACTATGTTCCCAGCATACTCTATTCTCTGACCGCTTCTTATGGTTTTTCTTAAAAATTTTGTTTTTCCTTCATATACACCGCTAAAAGCCTTACCTGTCTTTTCTTCCACTTCTTGAAAAATACATTCCTTAATCTGAAACTCATTAAGCAGCAGTTCTTTAAGTCTTGTACTATCTTTTTCATTAATATATTTAAGTTCTGCGGTAATTTTAAGACTTGATCCTTTATAAAATCTTTTTCCCCTAGACAGCTTTTCTACAAGAGCTCCTAGCATATCATCAAAGTCTTTAAATTTATCCATATTTATTACTGCGTTTAGTCCTTCTTTGTTACCTTTTATCAATATTCCGTCTTCCATAGCACAAACCTCCACAAAGAACAATAAGCACTAATACTATTTCAACATATGTATATAAAATTCCTTCTTATTTTTAATAATTATAAATAAAATATTTAAATTAATTTTACCACAAAAGCAAACACCTCTAAAAGGTATAAAATATACCAAAAGAGGTGTTTAAAAATCAACATCCTTTAAAAGATAGCCTATTTATTTTTTATATCCACATTGTATTGAAATTGATAGTTTGGATTTGCTTTAAGTATATCATCCTTTAGATATTGCTCATATATGGCCTTTGCCACTGGTGCTGCATAGCCACCATGTCCTCCATCAAATATTACTACACTCACAGCAATTTTAGGATTATTAGCCGGTGCAAAGCCTATATATACTCCATAGGAACTTCTTCCTACTCTTTCTTGCCCTCCATTATCTGAATAGGTTGCCGATCCAGTTTTTCCTGCAGTTTGGATTGGAAAATTATCGAAAGCTTTAGCTGCAGTCCCCCCTTCATCTGTTACCTTTTTCATTGCATCTTTTATAGTTGATATTGTAGTATCACTAAGCTGGGCCTTATCCATAATCTCTGGTTTTGTCTCATCTAACACATTTTCTTGAGAATCAGTTATTTTATCCACCAAATGCACTTTATATCTGGTTCCCCCATTTGCTAGTGTAGCCGCATAATTAGCTAGCTGCAGCACTGTAAACTGATTAGTTCCCTGCCCTATTGAAGCTTGATATACGTTCCCTGGGCTTAGAACCTGTGTCATAATTTCGTTAGATATGAAACCCGCCGTAGCCTCTGTCATGTATTTTGCATCGTCGCTCTTATATTTTGCCTTTTCTCCATCTGGAAGGGCAGCTATCAAATTTTTGTACATGGGCAAAAGATCTGCTTTAAGTCCGTTATATATTTCAGCTTTGTTAGTTTTATTGGTTATATAATAAGAAATCTTATTTTTTATAACTTTCTTAGCATCCCCTAAAGCGTCACTGTCGCTATCCTTTGCTGATATATCTAATGGAGTGAACTTTACAGTTAATCCACCGCCAGATTGGTAAAGTCCTTTATTGAACATCTCTGCTAATTTGAACTTATAATAATAAGCCTGTAGTGATCTGTTATAGCTGTCATTGTAAGTATCACCGAAGGCCTCTGAGATTTCAATTCCAGTTCCCTTCTTTGCCTTGGAAGCTGGATTCGCTCCCAATCCAAATCTCCAGGCATATTTCGCAAGCAAATTTAATCCTCCCTTTTTATATAACCTATCTCCCATCTCAAAAAAGAATACATTATCAGAAACTGTCATGGCCTGAACTATGTTTTCTATTCCCTGCCCCTGGTGATATTCGGTATAACCTTCACTATAGCCTGTAAAATTATTTTTACTGAATATACCTGTGCTGTTATAGGTTTCAGTTGGCGTTACTAATCCTTCTGTGAGAACTGCAGCTGCAGTGACTGGTTTAAAAGTGGATCCCGGTGGCACTGGATAAGAGGTAGCATAATTAAAAAATGGCTTGGGATATATATCATAATAATCTTTCCTAGTACCATCACTATTTTTAGGAAATAAATCATCTACTGTTACTTTAAGATTGTGCTTATTAATATAGTCCTTTGCGAAGGCTTCATAATCTGGATTAAATAGCTGATTATAAAGGCTTGTAGTAAGCTTTCCCGGCACAGAGAATATATTTGGATCGTAACTTGGATAGGATGCCATGGCAAGTATAGCTCCAGTGTTTGGATCAGTGGCTACCACCGCACCTCTCGTAGCATTTGCTGAGCTAGTAAATCCATCATAGTAAGGATCCGTCTGCAAAAATTTCATAGTATCCTCTAAAGACTGCTCCGCTACCTTTTGAAGGCTTGCAT
The DNA here is from genome assembly GCF_032335695.1 of Clostridium sp. 19966. NCBI lineage: Bacteria > Bacillati > Bacillota > Clostridia > Eubacteriales > Clostridiaceae > Clostridium > Clostridium sp. 19966. Next base: position 251,152 of record NZ_JACTOJ010000001.1, on the reverse strand, counting down.
CTATAGTAGTAGTTAAGTTCTGACCCGGTGATGCAGTTTGCTTAAAAAGCTCATCAGTAGCTCGTCCTTGGTTGTTAACCTTTACCATGGACTCCCCTTTGTTTCCCTTTAGTCGTGCTTCATAGGCGCTTTCAAGTCCAGCCATTCCTATATAGTCAGCACTTGCATCATAGCCCTTTTCTTCATACTTCTCTTGACTGGAAGAATTTATTTTAGATATGTATCCAATAAAATTTGCACCTAAGGAGCCCTGAGGATAATATCTTATAGGCTGCATACTTACAGTTATGCCGGGAAGTCTGCTTTGCTGCTCCTGAAAAAGAAAGGCTGTGCTCTTATCTATATTTGAAGATATAACTACAGGCTTATAGCCAGAAAAGCTTTGTATATATATTTTATGCTTTACAATCATATATCTTCTTATTTCATCCTCTGAGTATTTTTTTAGCAGCATTTTTGTTATATCAGCATCAGTAAGCTTTTCAGACGCTTTTTTATTAGTTGGTCCAAATATATTTTCTTCATTTTTAATTATATTTTTATATTCATCATCACTAAGCTTCAGCAGCTTGTAAAGGTCATATTTAAATACTAAATAGTCAAAAACCTGTTCAGGATTTATTTTCATAAGCTCGGCATTAATTATGTTAACCTCATCATCATTTAAATCATTATTGCCCTTTTCAGGAAAATATTTATTTCTAAGTGCATCTCCAAGACCTATATCTTTTTTAAACTGAAGCTCCTGAGACTTCCTGCCATCTTCCGTGGTAGATGTGAATTCAAATCTAAAAGGATTGGTCTTCACAGGAAAATCATCCAATATTTCTTCTTTAGAAGTAGTTCCATCATCATTTGTTTTTTCACTGTTGTCTAAATAGGAAAATACCTGTTTAAAGGTATCAAAAAATTTTTTCTCACTTTCATCAGTTTTCATATACTGTAAGTCATAGCTTTGCTTATTAGATGCTAATTCAATACCGTTTCTGTCGTAAATTTTACCTCTGGGTGCAGCTTCTGGAATAAGTTTTACAGATTGGTTGCTTACTCTGCTTCTATATTCATCAGCATCTACTATTTGAAGATATGATAATCTTACACCTAATGATGAAAAAAGTAATGCCATAATAATTATAAGTGCTGTATATCTGTTAAATATATTTTTCTTTCTCATAGCCCCTTTTAATCCTCCCAAACACTTCTATATTTATATATTACCATATACGTAAATATTATACATATGGTTTATATTTTTTATAAACTATGTATTTTATTACCATTATTCTTGATTTTTTAATAAATTATTTTACCAAATATAAAAATGTACATTCATACAGAATAGAGTGAAAGAACAAAAAGTGGCTCCCAGCAATGTCATCCTTCAGAGAATAGTTCCATTGATTCAACTATATAGCTAGATATATAGTTATATAGTTTTCTATACATTAAAAAAAGACACCATATATAATGAGCTTCCTCATATCTATATAGTGTCCTTAATAAATCTTTATTTATTCTTTATATCTGAACTATATTTAAATTGATAATCCGGCTTAATTTTCAATATGTCATCCTTTAAATATTCCTCATACATAGCTTTAGCTACTGGAGCAACATAGCCTCCGTGACCACCATCAAATATAACTACGCTTATGGCAATCTTAGGATTATCTGCAGGAGCGAATCCAATATATACACCGTAGGAACTTCTTCCTACAGATTCCTGAACACCATTGCCTTGATAGGTTGCAGATCCAGTTTTACCCGCTGTCTGAATAGGAAAATTATCAAATACAGTAGCTGCAGTACCTCCCTCATCAGTAACCTTCTTCATGGCTTCCTTTATCGTGCTCATGGTTTCAGCACTAAGATTCAATTTATCCTCTACTTCCGGCTTAGTCTGCTCTACTACATTGCCATTAGCATCTGTAATCTTATCTACTAAATGAGCCTTATATCTAGTACCGCCATTGGCAAGAGTAGCTACATAATTTGCCATCTGCACCACAGTAAACTGATTAGTACCTTGTCCTATGGAAGCATTATATACATTTCCCGGGCTTAATATCTGAGTCATCACATCATTAGCTATATAGCTTGCAGCAGCCTCAGTCATATTTTTCGCATCGCTGCTGTTATATTTAGACTTCTGATTATCTGGCAGTGCTGCAATAAGATTATTAAACATTGGTAACAGATCACTCTTAAGTCCTTTATATATCTCTACCTTATTGGATTTATTATTTATATAATAAGCTATCTTATCCTTTATAACCTTTTTAGCATCTGCTAAAGCATCACTGTCATTATCATTTGAACTTATATCAAGTGGAGTAAATTTAACAGTAAAACCTCCTCCAGATTGGTAAAGACCTTTTTTAAATATATCCGATAAATCAAATCTATAGTAATAGGATTGAAGCTGCCTATTATAAGTATCATTATAAGTTTGACCAAAAGCTTCGCTGATTTCTAGTCCTGTTCCTTTTTTAGCATTAGAAGTTGGATCAGAACCCAAACCAAATTTCCAAGCATACTTTGCTAATAAATTCAAGCCTCCTCTATTGTAGAGCCTATCTCCCATTTCAAAAAAGAATGGGTTATCAGATATCATCATAGCATGAATTATATTTTCCACACCTGCTCCATATCCATTTTCATTATAGGTTTCGCTATAGCCAGTAAACCCATTTTTACTAAATATACCTGTACTGTTGTAATTTTCTGTTGGGGTAACTACTCCTTCTGTGAGTGCTGCTGCAGAAGTAACAGGCTTAAAGGTAGATCCTGGAGGCACTGGATAGGAAGTGGCATAATTAAATAATGATTTTGGATATATATCATACTTATCACTTCTTGTCCCATCGGCATTTTTAGGGAAAAGGTCATCCACTGTAACCTTTAACCCGTTCTTTGCAATATAATTTTTTGCAAAAGTCTCATAGTCAGGATTAAAAAGTTCATTATACATGCTGGTCGTAAGCTTTCCAGGCACTGAAAATATATTAGGATCATAGCTTGGGTAAGATGCCATAGCCAGTATCGCTCCAGTGTTAGGATCAGAGGCTACCACTGCTCCTCTTGTAGCATTGGCAGAACTTGTATGACCATCATAATTTAAGTTTTTCTGCAATTCTACCATTGTATCCCTAAGGGAGTCCTCCGCCACCTTCTGAAGATTTGCATCTATAGTTAAAGTAAGATTCTGCCCTGGGGAAGCATCCTGACTAAACAACTCCTCGGTAGCTCTTCCTTCTTTATTTACTTTTACTATGGAACCACCCTTAGTTCCCTTTAACTTATCCTCATAGGCACTTTCAAGTCCTGACATGCCTATATAATCCGTACTTGAATCGTAACCTTTTTCTTCATATTTCTCTTGGTTAGAAGAACCTATTTTAGAAATATAACCTATGAAATTAGAACCTAGTGATCCCTGAGGGTAGTATCTTATCGGCTGCATACTTACGCTTATTCCTGGAAGCTTGCTCTGTTCCTGCTCAAAAAGAAAGGCGGTATTTTTTTCTATATTTGAAGCAACAACTACAGGCTTGTACCCAGAAAAGCTCTGCAAATATACCTTATTTTTTATTACCATATATCTTCTGATTTCATCTAAAGAATATTTTTGAGTTAACATTTTAGTTATATCCGCATCATTAAGCTTATTTTTAGCCTTTGAATTTTTAGGTCCAAATATGTTTTCTTCATTATTCACTATATTTTTATTTTCTGTATCACTAAGTCCAAGCATTTTGTATAAATCATATTTAAAAACCAAATAATCAAACACCTGCTCAGGTGTTATTTTCATAAGCTGAGAATTTATATTTTTTAGCTGGCTGTCATTTAAATCATTGTTTGTATTAGCTTTTGGATAATACTTATTTCTCAAGGCATCTCCTAGCCCTATGTCTTTCTTGAACTGAAGCTCCTGAGATGCTTTTCCATCATCCGTAGTGGCAGTAAATTCAAATCTAAAGGGATTTACCTTTAGAGGAAAATCGTCATAGATTGTTTCCTTAGAAGTAGTTCCATCATCATTGGTTTTTGTACTGCTGTCAATGTACGAAAATACCTGCTTAAAGGTAGTAAAAAACTGAGCTTCGCTTTCATCTGTCTTCATATACTCTAAGTCATAGCTCTGTTTATTTGATGCAAGTTCTACACCATTTCTATCATATATTTTGCCTCTTGGAGCAGCTTCCGGTATTGATTTTATAGATTGATTATTAACCTTATCCTTATAGCTTTCTGCATTAACTATCTGAAGATAGGAAAGCCTTACTCCAAGCAGTGAAAAAATCAAAGTCATAATAACTATTAATGAAGTATACCTATTAAATATAGTTCTTTTTTTCATATATACTACTTAAAACCTCCATTCTTTTTTCATAAATGATTTCTGCATAAAATTATATATAATTCTATATAAAAATACGGATATTATTGTTGTGTAGATTGCTCTGTACAATATAACATTGTAATAAGTTTTTATCCCTACCACATATAAAAGCCCTACCACAATAGAAGATTTAAGTATGGACAAAAGAAAAAGTGAAAACACTGGTACAATTTTTTTTACCTTTATAATGTTTTCACCTATTATAGCTGCAATGAGACACACGCAGATGTTAGCTAATGGATTTATACCTATTATCCTAGACATATACAAATCTTGAAACAAACCAATAAATACACCAAAGATAACTGCATCAAATTTTTCACTGTTTATAGAATAAAAGATCATAAATATGAAAAGAAGACTTGGATAATACCCTTTAATAGAGAAAAAAGGCATCAAGGTATTATCCAATATGAAAAGTAAAAGTCCTATTAAAAAAATTATAATCCTTCTCATTTTATTTCATCACCCTTATATTCACTGCTATTTTTATCTTTAGGAATTACTATCAGTACTTCCTGAAGCTTATTAAAATTTACAAAAGGTTTCACAGTAGCAGTTTTCATAATTTTTGATGCATCTTCTTGAACATCAACCACTTCTCCAATTTTTACACCCTTAGGATAAATAAAATGGTTGTTATCGCTTTTGATAATATCACCTTTTTTAACAGTAGAATCTAAGGGAAGATTAGAAATTTCGCACATAAGATTGTTGTCACTGTCCCTATATCCCTTAACTATTCCTGTATCATTGCTCCCTTGAACGTAGGCAGCTATAGCAATGTTAGCACTGCCAAGAGTTTCAACTATAGAATAGCTGGAATTGGCTTCAGTAACTTGACCCACTATACCATCTTGAGTTATTACAACTCGTCCATCAATAACTCCATCCTTTGTGCCTTTATTTATGGTAAAGCTGCTTAGAAGGTCATCTCCTCTAGCTATTATTTCGCATCCTACATAATCATACTGCTGATTTGTTTTTGTAAAATTAAGAGCTTGCTGAAGTCTCTCATTTTCTGCTTTTAATTCATCATAATCATCAGCCTTACTTTGAAGATTAGCATTTTTAGCTTCTAACTGACTGTTTTGTTCCTTTATTTTTGAAAAATTAAAAACAAAGCTAAAAAAATCATTCACTTTACTGTTCGCACCATATAATACACCCTGCACCTTATTAAGAGTTGAACCTATACCATTCTCAATGGAGGTATTTTTATCCCTTTTAACTGTCACTCCAATTAATATTAAAAATGTAACTGACAGCAAAACTATTATTACTGCCAGTTTATTTCTAAAAAACTTCATATTTAGCCTCTTCTGTTAGCACTTAATTTATCAAAATACTCCAATGCCTTTCCAGCACCTAAAGCTACACAGTCAAGAGGTGTTTCTGCTACATGCACAGGCATATGAGTTTCATGATTTATTAAGCTGTCAAGTCCTTTAAGTAAGGCTCCACCACCTGCTAGCATAATTCCTTTTTCCATGATATCAGAAGCTAATTCTGGTGGTGTCTTCTCTAGGGTTGTTTTTATCGCATCTATTATAGCTGCTACAGGTTCACTTAAGGCTTCTCTTATTTGATCTTGGGTTATGGTTATGGTTTTTGGAAGTCCTGAAATCAAATCTCTTCCTTTGATTTCCATAGTTTCATCCTCTTCCAATTTGAAAGCTGAACCTAGCTGAACTTTTATAAGCTCTGCTGTTCTCTCACCTATCATAAGATTATATTCTTTCTTTATGTAGCTTATTATTGACTGATCCAATTCGTCTCCTGCTATTCTAAGAGACTTGCTTGTAACAATACCATCAAGAGATATTACTGCTACTTCAGTAGTTCCTCCGCCAATATCTACAATCATGCTTCCGGTTGGTTCATCTACTGGGAGTCCTGCTCCTATAGAAGCTGCCATTGGTTCTTCCATAAGAAGTACATCCCTTGCTCCTGCAGTTTTTGCTGCCTCGTTTATTGCCCTCTTCTCGACTTCTGTTACTCCAGAAGGATAGCATACAATTATTCTTGGACTGGTAAAATTGCTCTTTCCCATAGCCTTTGCTATAAATTTCTTAAGCATGGTCTGTGTAACATCAAAATCTGCAATAACTCCGTCCTTTAGAGGTCTTATAGCTACTATATTTCCTGGTGTTCTTCCTATCATCTTTTTAGCTTCTTCACCTACTGCCAGCACTTTTTTGTTTATGGTGTTTATAGCTACAACAGAAGGCTCCCTTAAAACTATACCTCTCCCTTTAACATATATTAGTGTATTTGCTGTTCCTAAATCTATTCCCATATCTTTAGAAATCGAAAATAATCCCATGAATAAATCTCCTTTCAATTATATGATTCCTTTGTCTTTTAAGCTTACATATATTCCATTTCCAATTATTACGTGATCCAATAACTCTATACCCAAAAGTTTACCACATTCCTTAAGTCTAAGGGTTATATTAATATCTTCATTGCTAGGAGTAGGATCTCCAGATGGATGATTATGACATATTATTATGGAAGTAGAACTCCTTTTTACAGCTTCTGAAAACACTTCTCTAGGATGAACTATTGATGAATTTACGGTACCTAATGATACGTCTTTAACAAGAGTTACAATATTTTTAGTGTTCAAATGTAACACTTTCAGCATCTCTTGCTTAAGGCTTCTCATAGATTCCATAACAATATAAGCGGCATCACTTGGCTGAGTTATTTTAAATTCCTCACCAGATTTGTAGGATTTAAGACGCTTTGATAATTCAACCATGGCAAGAATTTGAGCTGCCTTAGCATGCTTTACGCCCTTTATTTTCATAAAGTCTTCTGCACTAAAGTCCAAAAGTCCATTTATACCGCCGCATTCTTTAAGTATTCTTGCACACAAATTAATTATATTATCGCCTTGAATACCGTTTCTTAATACCACCGCCATAAGTTCAGTATTAGATAAAGTATCCACTCCATATCTAAACAATTTTTCCTGCGGTCTTTCATTTTGAGGTAAATCCATTATTTTAAGAACATTCATATTAACTGCTCCTTCTATAGATTTGCCCCCATACCCCTTAACATCTTTTTAAGCTTATTTAGCGGAAGGCCTACAACATTATAAAAACACCCATGTATTTCTTCTACAAAGGTACCTCCAATGCCCTGTATGCCATAGCTTCCAGCTTTATCCATAGGTTCACCGGTGTCTACATATTTTAATATTTCATTATCATCCAGCTTTGAAAAAACAACCTCTGTTACGGCATAATCACTTATGCTCTTACCACTTTCAGTATCTAGAACTGTAATGCCAGAATAAACCTTATGTCTATTCCCGCTGAGTATTTTTAGCATATCTATAGCCTCTTCTTTACTTTTAGGCTTTTCTAAAAGCTTATTTTGATATGCTACTACTGTATCACAGGCTAATATCAGCGCCCCTTCGTTAATTTTTTTACTAGTACTTAAAGCTTTCCCTTTGGATAATGAAATAACATAATCTTCAAAATCACCTTCAAAGCTCACACTTTCTTCGTCAAAACCACTGACAATTACTGAAAAATTTTCAGTAAGCCTCTTTAGAAGTTCAATTCTTCTTTCTGATGCCGATGCCAATACAATTTTCATATTATTCCACCTTAAAACCTTTTATAGAATATTATTGCCACAATTATACCAATTATAGACATAATATTTAATGTAAATTTTATTCCAAAAGTAATTTCTAAGATTATAAGATTAATATCTATTGGCGAAGTAGTACCTATTGTATATACGTGGCTTAAAAAATTTAGTGTACTATTGTGACCAAATAAGTTACCGATAAGCTCTCCTGCTATAGCGCCTAAGAGCACAACAAAGATAAAAAAAGCAGAAGACTTTGAAGTGTTTTTCAATTTCATCCCTCACTTTTGTTTTACATCTAATATAGTTTAACATTTAATATTAGCTTTAACAAGTGCATTGGTCTAAGAAATAACAACTTTTTTACACGGTTTTGGAATATTCTATGTAAAAAAATGAAAGAATTTCTGCAGTCTAAATTCATTTGCTAATAGTAGCTTTTTTGAGAGTAAAATATAAAGGCTATATTTCAAAATGTTAATAAATATCTACATTTTAAAACATAGCCTATACAAAAATACCATTTTATAAATATAAATTTCTAATTGCAGTTATTTTTATAGCTGTTTATGCCTTTTCACCTATTTTGCTTAAAATACTGAATATGTGTTTTAAGTAATCCTCTAAATTATCTTTATTAATTTCTTTTGGCATAGAGGCTATATATTTCTTTTCCTCCTGTACCATATCATAATCCTTTAAGCTCTTATCATTTAGCACTAATTTAGTATTTGACCAATTTTTAAGATCATCAGTAACATATGAGATTTGACCTTTTGGTTTCATAGCATTAATTATTTTCACATGCGCGTCTATAATCTCCCCCATCATTTTTACCGAATCATCCTTTACGTTAATATTAAAGGTCATTTTAGATGGAGTGAGCTGCTTGCTGCTCAAATTCTGCGAGACTTTATCTGCATCTTCTTTCTTATATATTCCTACCAAAACTCTATACTTGCCATTATCCTCCACAATGAATGGATTATTGTCATCCGAAAGTTTAGTTTTTAAAGCTGATGCATAATCTTTTACCTGAAAAAGCCCCCCCTGAAGCACAACAAAAGTATACCTTCCTAATTCTGCATTATTTTTATTAGAATCATTTCCTTTAGCCGCATCTCCCGTCCCATTTTTAAAGAATATACTTGACAGAATCGTTGCTATTACCACAGCAGCTAGAAGCATACTTACTATCATTATAAGAACAACCATTCTATCGTCTTTCTTCTTTCTAAAATCATATCTTGTGTATTTCATTTTATCACCCCTCACTCAAAATAAGTACCTATAATAAATATTTATTTTAAGTTAACATATTTTAGAACAATAAGGTGCTGATTAAAACAGAGACTTACTCACCGAATGAAGTTTTAAATAAGTGTAAAATTAACACTTATTTAAAACAGAGTCAAAAAGAAAAAACCGACTATAAAAAGCCGGATATAAGTTCAATAATAGCTATTTTAAATATCTAATTAATTTAGAAGCCTTCTGGCACCTGCATAATATCTTACATAATAATCTTCACTAAGATCACTTATTGTAACCTTATGACTTCCTGAGGATGCATGTATAAATTGTCCTTCTCCAATATAAATGCCCACATGTGATATTCCTCCGCCTTGTGCAAAGAATATTAAATCTCCTGGCGCTAAGCTTCCTTTCGAAACATTCTTACCAAAGGATGCTTGTCCAGCAGCACTGTGAGGTAATTCAATTCCTAGTGAACGATATACATAAGAAGTAAATCCTGAACAATCAAATGCCTTGCTTCCTGATGCTCCATATACATAAGGAGTTCCTATAAAACTATATGCATACTGCAATAATTTCACGGAACTACCCTGCGCATTGCTTGTCTCGCCTCTTGAGTAAGTTACATTGTCTTTATTATCAGAATTATTGACTTCTGTAACTTCCTTCTTATCCGAAACAACAATACTTTTATTAATTCCTATGGTAGCTGACCTAAGAGAGACTCCTTGAATTTTACTGATTGCTGCATCTGCTTTTACATTATAGCTTTGTAATTGTAAACATATACATATAACAATAATAAAAAACAAAGCAGCCAAAAGAAAAGTTCTAATCTTTGACATTTATAATCACTCCTCACTGCCTCCGGAGTTAGCTGTCGGGTTCGGTGGAGAAGATTCCCTACTGATAATAAATTATCAGATTAACCCCTATTTGTGGTTCCTCCGTACTAATATAGATTCGGCACAAGTAAAATTATAATTTTTATGCTTTGCAAAGTCAATAAAAAAGCTAATCATATTATGTATTTTTTTACTTTTTTATGAACTTATAAATATTTTTAACGTATAATAATAGATATGTAATTTTCAAATAAAAAATTACCCTAAAATTTCATTTCTTTTCAAAATAATCATATCCTTTTTTATATTACCGTCTTCAAAGAAATTTTTAGATACTCTTGAAAACATAAATTCATTCTTATTCCAAAAATTAAAAGCCTCTCTGCTTCCGTCCACAACTCCAGCTAGGCAATTTTTTATTCCCAGACTGGAATACAGATATTTTATTATTTCCCCAAGCACTTTACTTCCAATGCCTTTATTCCTGTATTGCCTATCTATTATGTAGCACCAAATAACAAGTTCTCCATTAGGATTAAATTCAGCCCTACCTTTAAATATTCCCAATATTTTATTTTCTCTTAATATTTTAAGAAAAATTTCATTTTCGCTTATATAGTATTCTACAAATCTTTCTCTTATCTCATCAATGTTCATCCAACTATTTTTAAAGCTTTCATCAATTTGCTCTCTCATCCAAATTTCTAGGTTATCTATATCTCGGTTATTAACACTGGATATGGATATATCATCAAAATACAACTCCATATCTAACATCACACCACCTCTTTTCTATATACTTAATTCAATAGTATAATTCTACACTGATATTAAAAATCCTTTTCTAGGAAAATTTTGTTTCAAAGAAATGCTTTAAATCAGTATAAAAATCAACACTGATTTAAAATATAGCAAAACGAAAAAGAGAGATCTCTCGATCTCTCTCTAAATATCGTTTTAAAATCCAAAATACCGGTACTCTATTTTGACCCCTATCTGTCGATAGGTGGGTGCCCTCACTGACGCTTCTATCTCAGCAATGCCTAAAAGGTCTCATAAGCAGTACATATACACATCAAAATATCGAACTCCCGCAATTGTGATGTAGGTTCAAAATAAGAGCTTAACGCATATTCCAGAAATTATGATGCGGAGAGCGGGACTTGAACCCGCATGGTCTCCCATACGCACCTCAAACGTACGCGTCTGCCGATTCCGCCATCCCCGCATAGGGTATTTCGTTTGTTACAAGTATAGATTATAATACCCTTCTATACATTTTGCAAGCACTTTTTTTCAAGATTATATATGATATTTTCTCAAATATTGTATACATTTTCTAATTTGAAAGCTGCTTTCCATAAATAAATTTATATATATTGTAATTAGTTTTAATTTTTTTAATATATTGATCCGTTTCTTTAAACGGAATATTGGTCAAGGTTTTACCATCCTTAGAATACTTTTCATTTTTAAGCCACTGCTCCACATTACCTCTTCCAGCGTTGTAAGCAGCCAGCATTAATTCATCGCTTCCAAATTCTTTTCTTAAGTTATTTAAATACCAGCATCCCATCTTTATATTTACTTCCGGATCGTAAAGCATAGATTGCTGAAAATTACTAATCTTCATTTGATCAGCAATCCACTGAGAAGTTTCACCTGTTATCTGCATAAGTCCATTGGCAGATTTATGCGATATAGCATTCTTATCATAATTGCTTTCAGCTCTTATAAGGGCAGCAACCAAATAGGGATCTATATTATATTCTTTAGAGAACTCTTTTATTATTTCTTCATGTTCTAATGGGTATGCTCGCTTCACTGCATATTTTGCTAATGAAACCAAACCAACCATAAGCGTAATAAGCAATACTGCAAGTGCGAGCAATCTTCTATTTCTATTCATACATTACCTCAATTTCATACTATTAAAAAGCCTATATTATTTATAAACATTTAATATACTTAATATTTCATCAACTTGAAGCCTTGTACTTTCTATACTTTTGCTATTATCGACTATAAAGTTAACCAATTCCTTTTTGCTGTCTAAGCTCATTTGAGAGTTTATTCTATTAATTATACTCTCTTTATCCATATTATCTCTTTGTTTTATTCTTTCAATCTGCTTATTTTTATCTACCCACACTAATATATTCATATCCATCTCTTCATGAAGTCCATTTTCTATCAGTGTAGGTGCATCTAGGATGCATACTCCTACACCTTTCTCTTCATAGGCTTTAAAATATTCATTTATTTCTTTTTTTATAGCGGGTATTAAAATATTTTCTAGTTTTTTTCTTTCTGATGGATATTTAAAAACATAATCACCTAAATATTTTCTTTTAAGATTTCCATAGTAATCAAAAAAATGATCACCAAAAATTTTTTTTATAGCTTCTTTTAAATCGGGATATTTATCCAGCACATCTCTAGCTATAAAATCAGCATCTATAATAGTCATGCCTTTTTCCATGAGCATTTTTGATACTGTACTTTTGCCTGAACCAATACCCCCAGTTAATCCTACTTTAAACACTCTCTCACCCTTCTTTTATTTGGCGTCATACCAGGTATGACCCACATTTATATCCACTTCAAGAGGTACGGAAAATTCAATAACATTCTCCATCTCTTCTTTTACTATCTTCTTAACTATTTCTTCTTCATCTTTCCATAAATTCACTATAAGTTCATCGTGAACTTGTAAAATCAATGTAGATTTAAGTTTATTCTCTTTAAATTTATTATAAACATTTACCATAGCTAATTTAATTATATCTGCCGCACTTCCTTGAATTGGCGCATTCATAGCCAGCCTATCTCCTAGTGCTTTAGTTATTTTATTTGAAGCATTCACTTCTGGAACATATCTTCTTCTATTCATTATTGTTTTTACAAAACTGTCTTTTTCAGCACTTTTTATTGTATCTTCAAGATATTTTTTAACTAAGGGATATCTTTCAAAATATGTATCCATATACTGCTTAGCTTCTTTTTTAGGTATTTTTAAATCTTTAGCCAAGCTAAAATCGCTTATTCCATAAACTATTCCGAAGTTAACCGCTTTCGCCCTGCTTCTCATAGTTTGCGTAACCTCTTCTATAGGCACTTTAAACACTTCAGAGGCTGTTTTAGTATGGATATCACTATGATGCTTAAAGGCAGATATTAAATTCTCATCCTTGGCAGCATGTGCAAGAACTCTTAATTCAATTTGAGAGTAGTCTGCTGAAAGTATGTCACATTCAGCGCTATCTGCTTCGAAAACCTTTCTTATCTCTTTCCCCATTTGATATTTTACTGGTATATTTTGAAGATTAGGTTCCGTGCTGGAAAGCCTCCCTGTAGTAGTAACAGTCTGATTAAAGTTTGAATGAATTCTGCTTTTTTCATCCATAACAGCTTTTAAGCCTTCTATATATGTAGAATAAAGCTTAGTAAGCTGTCTATAATATATTATTTTTTCTATTATAGGATGTTTATCAGATAATTCCTCTAAAACTTCTGCGTTTGTAGAGTACCCTGTCTTTGTTTTTTTGATTACAGGTAAATCAAGCTTTTCAAACAAAATTTTTCCCAACTGTTTTGGTGAATTAATATTAAAATTCTCCTCCGAAATAGCATATATCTCTTCTTGAACTTTGCCTATTTCCGAAGTGAATTTACTTTTAAGTTCCTCTAACTTTTCTGCATTAACTTTAAAGCCAATTTCCTCCATGCTAGCCAGTACCCTGCTCAAAGGAAGCTCTACTTCATAATAAAGCTTTTCCATACCAAATTCTTTAATGCTTTCATTAAGCTTTTCATACAGAAGTCCCAGCATAGAGTTCTCTTTAACTTCTAAAGCTACACCTTCTCCTAAAACATCTGTCCGCAAATAATCTCTTATTATATTTATAAGTTCATATTCCCCTTTAGAAGAATCGATTATATAAGCCGCTATCTTAACATCAAAAACTATACCTTCCAGTTCTATGCTATGCTTTCTTAGAGCGGTATAGGTGTTTTTCATGTCGTAGCCTATTTTTTTAATGCTGCCATTTTCAAATAATTTCTTTAAATTTCTTATGGTATTTTCAGAGTCTTCACTTAGCAATTGATCTATGTAAAATACGAAATTTTCGTTTTCTTGGGTTGAAAGCACTATATTTTTCAATTCAAGAGTGGAAAAATTGGTTTCATTATTTATATGAGACGTTATATATACCATGCTTTTACTTATTAACTTATTAATAGCCACCTCCAGGTTGCCAATGCTGCTAACTTCCTGAAAATCTATTTTTTCTTCAGCTTCTTTTTTTATATTGTCATTTTCTTTCTTAGGCAGTCTGTCAATAAGACTTTTAAATTGTAGCCTAAAAAATAGCTTTTTAATTTCTTCTACATCATAATCTTCTTTAGATTTTATGTCTTCCATATCTATTTCTATCGGTGCATCTACTACAATTGTGGCAAGCTTCTTGCTAAAAAAGGCGCTTTCCATATTTTCCACAAGATTTTCTTTTAACTTTTTCCCTGATATTTTATCTATATTCTTATAAACTTCTTCTATGCTTCCATATTCTTTGATTAATTTAAAAGCAGTTTTTTCTCCCACTCCCGGCACTCCAGGAATGTTGTCTGAAGCATCTCCCATAAGTCCTTTTACATCTATAAACTGAGTTGGAGTTACTCCAAACTCTTCTATCATTCTTTTTCTATCATAAATCTCTTTTTCTGTTATTCCTTTTTTAGTTATCACAACTTTTATATTTTCACTAGCCAGCTGAAGCGCATCTCTATCTCCGGTTACTATGTAAACCTCTATACTCTTATTTTCAGCAAACTTAGCTAAGGTTCCAATTAAATCATCTGCCTCAAATCCGTCAATCTCAAAGGAATTTATGGCAAATAGTTTAAGCATATCCTTAACCAATGGAAATTGCTGTGCAAGCTCCTCCGGCATTTTCTTTCTTCCGGCTTTATATTCATCATACTCCTTATGCCTAAAGGTAGGAGCTTTTCTATCAAATGTAGAAACTATATAATCCGGTTTTATTTCATCTTGTATCTTTAAAAGCATATTAGTAAATCCAAATACAGCATTAGTGTAAATGCCTTCTGAATTTGTTAGAGGGGGCAATGCGTAAAAAGCTCTATTTAATAAACTATTTCCATCCAAAATAACTAATCTTTCCATACTATTTCCTCCAAAATTTATTTGAGGCTGCACAATATTTTATATGTATGTGCAATTCCATAAATCATTTATTATTTTACCCTTTATTTATATTTTAGTCTATAGAATCAAATCATAATAAATATTTAATTAAATTCTATTGTAATCCTTCTCTTTCCTTGACGATATTTTGCTATATTGCTACACTTTAATTATCACAAAAGACTTTTAATTTTTTAGGTTTTAATGTAAAACATAAAAAATTTCATATATCTATTTCATTTTAAAAGGAGCAGACAAACTATGATTACAAGATTATTTTTAGTAAGACATGGAGAAACCGATTGGAATAAACTCGGAAAATTTCAAGGTAGCACTGATATAGAGTTAAATGAAGCTGGATTAAAACAAGCAGAATATGTAGCTCAGCAGCTTATAAATAAATTTGATGCAATATATTCCAGTCCATTAAAAAGAGCTTATAAAACAGCTGAAACGATTGCTAAAAGTAAGGACATTAAACCTTTGATATGCCCAGGTATAACAGAAATAAACTTTGGAGATTGGGAAGGCTTAACCGTCAGCGAGATAGAGCAAAATTTTCCCAAAGAATTTGCTTTGTGGAAAAAAGACACTGTGGAAGGGCCGATTTGCGGGGGAGATAAGAGTATAAAGCTGGCTTGCGAAAGAGCAAAAGCTTCAATTATGGATATAGTAAATTCAAACTTAGGCAAGGATATCGTTGTGGTGGCTCATGGAGGAATAATAAAAGCTGCTCTCATAGCAATATTTAATTGGGATATCAGCATGTATCACAAAATATTTTTAGGCAACACTTCTATCAGCGAAATATATTTTACAGATGAGTTAAAACCAGTTATCGTTACAATTAACGATACTCATCATCTTAAATTAGATTACAATTAATAGTGAAGGAAGGAAAATTTACATTTTTCCTTCCTTCATTCATTGCTATTCGACCTTCCCTAATAGAAAACTTACTATAAGTATAATAAAGACTAAAGCAGTTATCTTAGCATAAAGGAAGTCTTTTTCCTTAATAAATACCAATATAGATATCCCTACTCTAAACACAGGTGTAAGTATTAAAAGCATAAGTCCCGTAAGAATTATAGCATAGGCTTTTAAAGACGCAAGTCCTTTGAAAATTTCAACAGGAGTCTTAGGAAAATACTCTCCGTTATATCCGCTATTGCCTGTAAAAATAAATATCAAAAATCCCAAAGCTATAACAGCAGCACTGAGCATAACTCCAAATTTTAAAAACCTGCTTATGGTTAACTCCATTTCTTCTAATTCTTTGTTTTCCATAATTATAACCCAACTCCTTTAAAAATCATCTGTAAAGATACGTATACAAGTACAGGTATAAAAATAATTCTTATAGTCTTGCTTTTTAAATTTTGCATAATTTTTGTTCCGCCATTAGCTCCAATAAGCACGCCCAAAGCAACAGGGGCAGCAATTTTAGGATCTATAGCACCTCTTAAAAGATAAACCCCAGCACTGGCTGCTGCCGTTACTCCTATCATAAAATTGCTGGTGGCGCTGGATACCTTTAAGGGCAACTTCATAAATAAATCCATGGCCATAACCTTAAAAATACCACTTCCGATACCTAACAATCCAGATATAACTCCAGCTACATACATCATTCCAAATCCACCATATACACCAGTTACATTGTATTTTATATCCTTTTGCAGCACTTTGTCATAATAGCTGCCATTAAGTTTTAGCTTATCAGCAAGCGGATGAGGAGTGATATTTTGCGGTATCTCTTGATTCTTTTTTTTAAACATCATTATAGCTGAATACAAAAGTATGATGCCGAAAATAATATACAGATACTTAGGGGATATAAGTCCGCTGACAAAAGCTCCTGTTATAGCTCCAGTAGTGGTAGCTATCTCTAAAAACATGCCTACTCTTATATTAGTTATCTTATCTCTAACGTAAGCTACAGCTGCTCCGCTGGAGGTAGCTATAACTGAAACAATACTTGCTCCTATGGCATATTTTATATCTATGCCAAAAAATACAGTTAGCGCAGGGGTTATTATTATTCCGCCTCCAAGCCCAAGTATAGCTCCAAAAACACCTGCTAATATAGATAGAATAAATATTTTAAATGCAATCAAAACCAAAATCCATCACTCCTTCCTAAATATCCTCACCTTTATATTGCTGCATTATTCTATAAAAAGCAGAATAAGCAGCTCCTACTGCCATAGACTTGTTTTCAAAATATCCTCCTCTAATAAATTTCACTTCATATCCAGGAGATTTCTTCAAGGCTGTACTAGTGGCAAAATCATAAAAAATATTAGAATTATTTATTAGCGGACCGCTGAGTATTATAAGCTGCTGATTTAACATTTTTATAAAGTTTGCCATTACTGTTCCAAAGTATACAGCTGCATCTTTTATTATGTACTTTGCAATTTCGTCATTCTCTTCAGCTAAATCACAAACATCCTTATAGGTAATTTCTGCGCCTTTCTTCCATTTTTTCATCTCACTGATATATCTATTCTTTATCTTTTCTATGGATACATAATTCTGAAGGCATCCGTAATTTCCACACTTACACAGCTCACCATCAATGTCTATGATATTATGTCCCAAAGCATCTTCCATAATATTTTTTACAAGTTTGCCATTGCATATACTGCCTGTTCTTATACCTACACCACAATTTATATAAGATACGTTTTCCATTCCTTTTCCATGACCTATATGATGTTCCAGCATAACTGCAGCACTGGCTCCATGTTCAGTAAAAATCGGTATATTAAGCTTTTCGCTTAATTTTTTTTCTATGGATATTATATTGTTCTTAATTTTCTCTTCTATTCCCACAATACTTATTCCAATTCCAATAACCTTAAACAAAGGTGATATTCCATTGTAAATACTTATTATTTCTTCAGAGATTATATTAACATTCCTCTCATATTCAAAAGCTGCCTGAAGCTGTTTATATTTAATAACATTCATTTTTAAATCAGTAACTACTATATCCACATAAGTTCTAGAAATATCCACTCCTATAAGATAGTATTTGTTTATGTTTACATCAAATACTGTTGGCCTTCGCCCTCCAGTAGATTCTCCAACTGCCGTATCTACTACCAAATTATTTTCCATTAATATTTTCATACTGCGGAGAAGTGTACTTTTTTTCATTTTGGTAATATGTAAAAGTTCAGAATTAGTATAGGATCCATTTACGAATATTAAGTCAAACAGTCTTAAGCATCTATTATCAATATCCTTAAATATTTCTTCGTCTTTCACTGCAATTCCACCTCCACATATATGCTACCACACTTTATTTAATTTTGAAACAAAGTTTTCATCAGTATAGTCAAATATTAATATATATTCATATAAAATTTAGATATTGTTTTAAAAATTTTTTCTCAAAATTGGCTGCTAATATGTTATCATTTACTTATATATATAATTTAAAACCATTCTGTCTGCTTGCAAATTCAACTTAAATATGAAAGAGGGTCTTACATGAAAACATATACAAAAATACTTCATAATAATTTATCAAAAATAGTATTAATACTCGTAGGATCAATTTTAGCTGCTATCGGTCTAGAAATATTCTTAGTTCCTAATAATGTAATCGACGGAGGCGTAGTTGGTATTTCTATAATGGCAAGCTATCTTACAAACATACCATTGGGGTTATTTACTTTTGCATTAAATATTCCCTTTTTTATAGTAGGGTACAAGCAAATCGGTAAAACTTTTACTTTGTCTACTTTATTTGCAGTAAGTTGCTTCTCTATAGCAGTATCTTTTTTACACCCTATTCCCGGGTTAACTCACGATGTTTTATTAGCCTCAGTTTTCGGAGGAATAATCCTCGGTACCGGAGTCGGAATAATTATAAGAAATGGCGGTTCCTTGGACGGAACTGAAATAGTAGCAATAATTTTAGATAAAAAACTAAGTTTCTCTATAGGAGAAATTGTTATGTTCTTTAATTTATTTATATTGAGCAGTGCAGGTTTGGTTTTTGGCTGGGACAGAGCCATGTATTCCCTTATAACCTATTTCATAGCTTTCAAAGCTATAGATATAGTAGTGGAAGGTATAGATGAATCAAAAGCTATAATGATAATCTCTGAAAAACACGAAGACATATGCGAAGCTATAATGTCAAGACTTGGCAGAGGTGTAACTATATTAGATGGGAAAGGTGCCTACAAAGGCTCTCCAACTAACGTGCTTTACGTAGTAATATCCAGATTGGAAATCTCTAAGCTAAAATCAATAGTCCAAGGTTTTGATGAGGATGCTTTGGTAACCATAGGCAGCGTAGAAGTCTCAGGGAAAAAATACAAAAAAAGAGCTATACATTAGAAAAAAGGGCTGTTGCAAAAAGATTATTTATTTTAAGATATTAAGATAAGTTTAGTAAATGATATATTTCAATTAAGAAGTAAGAGGTAAAAATTAATAGTTATTGAGGAAATTGTCTCTTTATGAGCCGATTTCTTTAACTTATAAGCTTATAATAAATTCAGCAAGGCTGAATTCTTACCTTCACTTTTAATTATTAATTTTTAATCATTAATCTGTTCTTATCTATTTCTCTCTAAAATAACTTTATCTTCATTGAGCAATAGCCATTTTTATAAAACTACTTTCTAGTTATATAACCATGATATTTCAAAAATTCTGCTGTAAGAACTCCGCCGCCGGCAGCTCCACGCATGGTATTGTGGGATAAACTTACAAATTTATATTGATATATCTTATCTTCTCTAAGTCTTCCTACACTTATACCCATCCCATTCTCGAAATCTCTATCCAGTTTAGTTTGAGGTCTGTTTTCTTCCTGAAAATACTGAATAAATTTCTTAGGAGCACTCGGAAGATTCTTAACAGCATCCGGAATTACATAGTTTTCCCACAAATCTATTATTTCTTCCTTTGAAGGCTTATTCTTAAAATTTACAAAAACCGCTGCTAAATGTCCGTCTGTTACAGGCACCCTTATACATTGTGTGGTTATTATTGGAGATTTTGCATTAACAATCCCTCCGTCCTCTATGGTTCCCCATATTTTCAAGGGCTCTTTTTCACTTTTTTCTTCTTCTCCGCCTATATATGGAATAACATTGTCCAGCATCTCTGGCCAATCATTAAAGTTCTTACCCGCTCCAGATATAGCTTGGTAAGTACATGCAACTATAGTTTCTGGTTCAAATTTCTTAAGAGCACTTAATGCAGGCACATAGCTTTGTATAGAACAATTAGGTTTAACTGCTATAAATCCATTTTTAGTCCCTAATCTTTTTCTTTGAACATCTACTATTTCCATGTGATGCCCATTTATCTCTGGTATTATCATAGGTACATCGCTTTGCCATCTATTAGCTGAATTATTGGAAACTACAGGTGTTTCTCTCTTAGCATAGCTTTCCTCTAAAGCCTTAGTTTCTTCTTTACCCATAGAAACTGCACAGAATACAAAATCTACTTTATCACATATATCATCTACTTTTGCCGCATCCATTAAAATCATATTTTTAACTTTCTCAGGTATTGGTTTTGCCATTTTCCATCTGTTTTTAACAGCTTCCTCATAAGAAACTCCTGCTGATTTAGGACTTGCAGCTAATACTTCTATATTGAACCAAGGATGATTCTCCAAGAGACAAATAAATCTTTGTCCTACCATACCTGTAGCCCCTATTATTCCAACCTTTAATTTACTTTCCATAAAGTTTTCCTCCCCATAAGAAATTGATTATTCAATATATATATGTTACCATAATAATATGCATTAGTAAAATTGATAATTTCTATAATTATCTTCAATAATTTTGATAAGGATGATATTCAATGGATTTAAAGCAACTAAATACTTTTCTCACCATCGGCAGATTAAATAGTTTTACTCAAGCTGCTGAAGAGTTAGGTTATGCACAATCTACCATAACAACTCAAATTAAACTTTTAGAAGAAGAATTAGGCATACGCCTTTTTGATAGAATAGGTAAAACCGTTACGCTGACACACGAAGGAAAGAAATTAATTCCTTACGCAAAACAGATGATAAAATTATCCACTGATATTAAAAATATAGTTGGAAATCCAGAAACTCCAAAAGGCACTCTAACCATAGGTGCCGCAGAATCTTTATGTGTTATAAGGCTGCCCGAAATATTAAAAGAATACAGAAAACTTTATCCCGAAGTGGAGGTTTCCTTAAAATTCGGCAGCTGTGCAGATTTCAGGCATTACCTGAGAGACAACATTATAGATGTAGCTTTTTCCTTAGGCACAAGAATAGTATCCGAAGATTTTATAGCCTCCGTAGAGGTTGATGAACCTATGCTGCTTCTTGCCGCCCCAGGAAATCATATGTTGTCCAAGAAAAATATACAACCAGAAGATATTGAAAATGAACCTTTAATTCTTACAGAGATGGGCTGCAGCTATAGGGCTGTATTCGAAAATATTTTAAGCGAGAACAACTTGAAACCAAATACTATTTTAGAAACTGGAAGTGTTCAAGCTATAAAGCAATTCACTATGAGCGGTCTCGGCATAACTCTTCTTCCTAAGATAGCTGTTTACGAAGAGATATCTCAAGGAAGATTGATTCCGCTGGACTGGAGTGGACCAGACTTCGGAATCGTATCTCAAGTACTATATCACAAGGATAAATGGTTATCTCCAGCACTTAAAGCATTTTTAGAGCTTTCAAGCAAATTTATTAAACAAAGCACAAAAATCTAATTATTTTCTAACATTAACTCTAGCAATTCACTAAGCTTGTGGATTTCAAAATCACTTTTAATTTCATTAGTATTTTCTAATAGGCGAGGGTTATACCAGCAGGTAGTTATATTTGCGTTTATCCCTCCCTGTATATCTGCAGTAAGAGAATCACCAACCAATAGGATTTCATCTCTATCAACCTCTCCTATTTTCTTAAAGGTATAATCAAAAAACTCCAATTGAGGTTTTTGATATCCAGTATCCTCTGATATAATCATATCATTTATATAAGCTTTTAATGCAGAATTTTCCAATCTTCTTTTTTGAGTTTCAGAAATTCCATTAGTGACTATTATAAGCTTACACTGGGTGCTTAAAATTTTGCATACCTCTTCTGCCTCATCCATTAAAAATATGCCATTTCCTAGCTCGTCCATATAATCTTTATTAAACAGTTCAGCATCTCTTGCTACCTTCATTATCTTAAAAAGCTCTTCAAATCTTTTGGTTTGCAGCTCATCCTTTGTCACTAAAGCCTTTTCATAATCAAGCCAAAGCTGTCCATTTATTTCTCTATACTTATTATGTATATAATCTTCATATTCAATACCGTTACGTTTCAAAGCATTTATAAGAGCAACCTTCTCAGCTTTATCATAATCAAACAATGTATTATCCGCATCAAATAGTATCACCCTGTATTTCCCCATCTTCATCACCTTCCCTTAAAAATCTTATAATGACTATAATCTAATCTAAATAAATTGTCAAATATATAGCAAAAGGCTATGTTTTAAAAGAATGCTGATATAGGCTTTTGTCGCTTTTAGCATGTTTTTTTCAGAACCCATGGATGAAACTTCAAAAATAATATCAACATTTTAAAACAGAGCCTTATTAAAAATCACTTTACCGAACCTGCCACAAATCCATTGTATATATATTTTTGCAAAAGCAAAAACACCATAGTTGTTGGTATCATGATCAATATTATACCCGCACATATCACATTCCACTGCCCTCCATAGGGTCCCATGAATTTGTATAACGATAAGGACAGCGTCTGAAGATCTTGATCAGGCATATACAAATAAGGTATATAGAAATCATTATAGATTCCAACTCCTTTAATTATTATTATGGTAGCAATAGCTGGCTTTAAAAGCGGCAATATTAATTTGTAGAATATATAAAAATATGATGCTCCTTCCAGCATGGCAGCTTCATCTAAGCTTATAGATATAGAATCCATAAATTGCATCATTATGTATATACTCATAACATCCGCCCCAAGGTATAAAACTATGGCGGACCATCTTGTGTTAAAAAGTCCTAAACTATTTATGATTTTAAAGGTTGTTACTTGAGTTGTTACCATAGGTATAAGCATAGCCGCTAAATAAAGCAGCAAAATAAATTTCTTACCCCTGAAAACAAACCTATGCAGTACAAAAGCAACCATAGCTCCAAATAACACTATACCTATCAATGCTATTATCATTATTATCGCCGTATTTATAAGCCCTTTTAACATTCCTCCAGTTATAAATGCTGTACTAAAATTTTCAAAATACAGAAAGTTTTTAGGTGGTGATATCTTAGAGGTAATATCAAACTCATTAGCGGTCTTAAAAGCTCCAAATACAACTACTAAAATAGGTACAATAAAAACCAGAGCAAAAAATATTAATGAAAGATACTTAATAAATATCAAAAAATATCTTTTCAGCATATAGGCACTATTATTCATTATGCTTCCTCCTTAAATAGACTCTGCTGCAGGATAGTAACAACAGCTACTATTAGCAAAACAATGACAGCCATAGCTGACGCCAAACCTACTCTATTAAATTTGAAAGCTGTATAAACAGTCTGAATTACGAAGGTCATACTATTATTAGCTCCTCCCGTCATTATAAATGGTATCTCGAAAACGCTTATAGCTCCCGACACATTTAATATAAGCGCCAACTGAACCATTCTCTTAACACTTGGGAGAAGTATGAATCTTACCTTTTGCCATTCATTGGCGCCATCTATATCAGCTGCCTCCAGCACTTCACTTGAAATTGATTGAATTGCTCCTAGAAACACAATAAAATTAAATCCCATATATCTCCATATGGATACAAAAGCTAAGGATAAATTAATTATATGTTCATTTCCTATCCATTCTCTTATTAGAGCTCTTAACCCTAAAAGTTTCAATATGCTATCCAAAGTTCCATCAGGCCTAAAGAAAAATATGAAAATAAGAGAAACCGCTACACTATTTATTAAATACGGAAAGAAAAACAGAGCTTTAAAAGTGTTCTTCCACTTTGTCTTTGTACTTAACACAGCAGCTAAATAAAAAGCTATTATTAACTGTATTATTCCTCCAACAAAATAATAAACACTATTTTCGAATACAGTAAAATAATCTTTGTTAGTAAAAACTTCAATGTAATTATTAACGCCAATCCATTGTTTATTTGGACTAAAGCCATTCCAATCATAGAAGCTATACCTCACCATATTGAAAGTAGGTATATAGGTAAATGTGATCAAAAATATTAATGGAATAACTAAAAATAATGTTATAAGTATATTCTTTTGTTTTTTATAACTAAGTTTTGAAAACATAAAATCACATCCTTTGGCAGCAATAGATAAAAATTAGGGGAATTCCAATTCCCCCAATTTTTAATATCCTAACTTTTTCTTTGCATCTGACCATTTTTTATTTAAATCATTCAATACATTTATATAGTCAGTTTGACCTTTTTTAGCCGCTAGAGCTACCTGCTGTTCATAATCTCCGCCGCCATTTATATCTACTCCCGAATTATCTGCAATCTTCTGTCTCTTATCAGATTCGGTATCTGAGGTTACTATAGTAATAAGCTGAACTCCTGAAGACAAAAATTCTTTTATGACAGAATTTGAGGATGCTTTGCCTGTTTTAGAAGGTATAAAACCCTGAGTATCAGCGTAATCAGAATTAATGAAATCATATAAAAAAGCTTTAGCTTCTTTTATATTTTTACTATTTTTATTTACTCCCATGAATAAATCCGGACTTGAAACAGAATATGTTTTTCCAGAGTTATCTATGGGAAATGCCATGTATCCTATATCATCTTTATTGGTTGCTTTACCCTGAATTTGTGAAATAGCCCAAGTTCCTAGAGGCATCATAGCTACTCTTCCTTGACCCAAATCAGATTTTGACTGCTCCCAGTTAGTTGTAGTTATATCCTTTTCTACCCATCCGCTATTTACAAATTTATATAATATATCCATAGCAGTTCTCAAAGGCTGACCTGCAGCAAAAGGTTCATTGATTTTAACTACATCATTCCATAGTGTTCCGGCTTTTGAAGCAGTCATACCTACAGTATCCCAAGCAGATAAGGGCCATTTATCTTTAAAGTTTGTAGCAAGAGGTATAATTCCTGCTGCATTAAGTTTGCCTGCTGCTGCATATAGATCATCTAAAGTAGTAGGAAGCTTATCTATTCCTGCCTTTTTAAATGCCGCCTTGTTATAAACAATTCCTGTAGCACTTAGGCCGTAGGTTAAACCATATACAGTGTAATCATTGCTGTTTGCATTCTTTACAGCATAAGTTGTATTATATGCATAGTCCTTGTTTTGGGCATCTGTATTTTTACCCAGCGGTTCAAAGAACTGCGGCAAATCACTTACAGATATTCCTGTAGGTATGCACAGCACATCTCCATAATTCTTAGAATTCATTCTTACCTTAACATCATCATAATAATTTGTTATGGCTTCCCACTTAATATTTACCCCTGTTTTTTCTTTATATTTCTTCGCATAATCCTTTAAATAAGTATCTACAATATCTGTTCTATTAGTAAGTACAGTTAAATTCACAGTGCTGGTTCCTGGAGTTCCTCCTTCGGATGTCTTTTTGTTACATCCAGCGAATATTCCAAGAGCTATCTGAACAGACATTAGTAATGCTATTACTTTTTTCATATCTATTACCCCATTTCTTATTTGTTATTCTTCGAATATATTTTTATCATTTTTAAGCTTTATATACTTTTAAGTAATAAAAAATGCATTCGCCATCTTCATGACAAATGCATTTTTTATTTTATTAACTACACTGTTTATTAAATATGGAAAAAAGAATAACGCTTTAAATACTTTTTGACCTTTTATCTTAGTATTAAGCATTACCGCTAAATAAAAAGCTATTATCAGCTGAATTATTCCTCCTATGAAATAATACAAACTATTCCTAAAAACAATGTAATAATCAAAATCTTTTGATGCTTATAATTAAGCTTAGAAAGCATATTCTCACATCCTTAAATAAATTATAATTTTCTTTCAAAATATCTTTTGTATAAAAGTAAGGAGGAAAATATCCTCCTGCTTCAATTAGTATTCTAATTTTGTCTTTGCGTCAGCCCATTTTTTATTCATATCATTCATTAGATTTGCATAATCTGACTGACCTTTTTTAGCTGCTAAAGCTACATTTTGTTCATAAGCTCCACCACCATTTATGTCAACTCCTGAATTGTCAGCTATTTTTTGTCTCTTATCTGCTTCATCACCATTTTTTCCATCTTTTGTTGTTATAAGCTGAACTCCTGAAGATAAGAAGTCTTTTATAACAGTATTATTAGATGTCATTCCTTTTTTAGCTGGGATAAATCCTTGAGTATCTGCATAATCAGAGTCTAAGAAAGAATATAAGAAATCTTTTGCTTCTTTTGTATGTTTGCTATTCTTATTTACAGCAAAGAATCTATCTGCACTTGATACTGAATATAAGCTTCCAGAATTATCAGTTGGAAATGCCATATATCCTAAATCAGTCTTTGAAGCTTCCCAGTTTGAAGTAGTTATATCTTTTTCTACACAGCCGCTATTTACGAATTTATACAATATGTCCATAGAAGTTCTCATAGGTTTTCCTTCTGCAAACGGTGCTGAATCGTCTTTAATTGTATTCCAAAGATCTCCGTCTTTAGTCAACTGCATCCCAGCTAGACAATGGCCACTTGTCCTTAAAATTGATTGCCATTAGTATGATTCCAGCAGTATTAAATTTTGCAGCATCTGCATATAAATCATCTAAAGTTTTTGGAGTAGCTGTTATTCCAGCTTTTTTAAATGCAGCTTTGTTGTATACAATTCCTGTAGTATTAAGACCATAAGTTAAACCGTATACAGTATAGTCTCCTGATGAGTTGTTAACTGCATCCTGTGTGTTGTAAGAATAGTCTTTATTCTTAGGCTCTGTTTTAAATCAGTGTTGATTTTTACACTGATTTAAAACTTCCTTCAGTTCGTTAGGCTATGTTTTAAAATGTTGATATTATCGTTTTAGTTCTAGGAACTCTTGGGGATTGCGACTTATAATTGGCGTAATTTTGCCCAGGACGGGCAAAGCAATTTTAGCACCATGGACGGCGCAGTAAAATTGGTAGCCAATTATAACAAAGCAACCCTTAGAGTTCTTTTACGAAAAACGCCTTTATCAACATTCTTTTAAAACATAGCCTATTCTTATCGTCTGTATTTTTTCCAAGGGGTTCAAAGAAGTTAGCAAAGTCGCCTGTTGCAACGCCACTAGGAACCAATAATACATCACCATAATCACTTGAATTCATTTTTACTTTTACGTCATCATCATAGTTAGTTATGGTAGTCCATTTTATAGTAACTCCTGTTTTCTTTTTATATTTGTCTGCATAATCTTTCAAATACGTGTCCTGTAAATCTGTTCTATTGAAAAAAACACTTAATGTAATATCTTTAGATCCGCTTCCTCCTGGCTTACTGCCACATCCAGAAAGTATTCCAGCGGCAACTGCTGCTGTCATAACAATAGCTAATACTTTTTTCATAAAACTCCACCACTTTATTAAATACATTGTATATGTTTTCATATGTCGATATATTACTTAACAAGTTTTGTTCGTCCTTTACTTTTTACTGCATATTGTTACTTTGTTTTTTATTTTTTGACATTCAGCAATTTTTTTTGATATAAATAACCAATATTGTTGTAACATGTTTTATTTAAACAAATATAATGTAATTAGAAATAGAAATTTAAATAAACTTATTTCTGGATACTCTTACTATATAAAATAAATTGATAAACTCATTAAAAGGAGTGTAAAAACTATGGATAATAAAGAGATATTAACTTGTGAAAAACCAGAAAAAAAGCTGCTCCAAGTTCCTGTAGTAGTAGGCTTTGGTGAGAAACAAGAATTAGTGGTTAAGGTTATTAAAGTAGCACCTCCAAGCCCTCCTATCTTCAGAATTGTAGATGTAGATAAAACTGTAGTAATCACTAATTTCGGTATAATTCCTCCGTGTAAGCCATATGGTGACAAATGGGTTGGAAAGGTAATTTTAGATGGCTATATAGATAAAAATGTACTGTATAAAACTATCTCTGACACTGAAAAAGATGCTGTAAACGGGCCAGTATTTCAATTTACTACAAGAGTAGATTTTGCGACTTTCGTAGACGTATATGCTGACGAACCATTTGACAAAGATGATAATGTAGAAATACTAGAAGCCTTTGTAGAAGGGGAAAAAGAAGAATTACTTGATCCAAATCCTGCAGAATCCTGTGGACCAGATTGGGCTGTAACTTATAATAAGTTGCTTGAAAAAATGGTTGTTAAAATAAAACTTAAAGTTACAAAAATAGAGCATATTCATGTTAAAGTAGAAAAAGATCATCATTTTGACGAAAAAGAATGTTAAATACTTTAGGCACGTTAATCAAATTAACGTGCCTAAATATTAGTCAATCTTTTTTAGCTATTTCCTTTAATGTGTCTAGATCCATATTCATCATTTCTTCTATAGAGTATTTTTCGTCATTGAATTGAAGTACATCAATTTCCTCATCCTTTTCTTCATTTTCACTTGATGTATGTTCCTCCTCTGATACCTCAGTGGATTCATTGTCGTTTTCTTCTGTTTTTTCATTATTTTCTCCAACCAAATACGAAACCTCTATAGGTGCCTCTATCTGTATCTTAGAAATGTGATTTCTTCTGTCTAGTATAAATTTACAAGCAGGTTCAAAGTTAATTTTTTCTACTGTTATGTCCTCTTCCTTAACCTCTTCACAATTTATTACATCACAAAAGCTTTTTTTAATTGTTCTTATACTATAATTATCATCTCTCCTATTGGAGTTTCTTTTGTAAAACACATATACTTGATATTCACCAAATATACCTATTTTACCCTGAGGCATTGTTTTCACAAATATATCTAAAAGCTTTGTTTTGCAATCAATTATACTGCTATATTGAAAATCAGATAATTCTAAAGTCTTTGAAAAACCTTTAGTGACTGTTGACATTTTTACTCTCCTATATTTATTATTCTATTTATATAATATAGTGAGTCTAATAAATTGTTGACATTAATTCTTCTAATTTTTTAGCTATTGCTTTTTTCATTTTACCGTGCTTTTTCTCAGTAAATTGATGTTCCTCTTTCATCCAATTTTCTTTAGGATATTTCCATACTGGATTTTTTCTAAGCTCCTCTTCCTCCCACTGATATCTAGGAAAAATATGAGCATGCAAAAATGTATCTAGATTTCCAAGAATATCATAATTGATCCTTATGGGATGACATACTTCAGTTATAGCATCTCCTATCAAAGTCATATCCAGCAAAAATTCTTTTCTTTTAATGACATCTAAATCATTTATACTGTTTACCTTTGGATATGCAAGCAGCACACAGTATCCAGGCAAAAACTGGGGGTCTCCTATAACAGCAAACCCACTTCTCATTCTTAGTAAAACTGTTGGGTTATCTCCCTTTAAAGCTGAACCTATTCTATCATTTTTCCAATCCATCATTTGACCTCCTGCTTTCGAATAATCCACTGCTTTTAGTTATTTCCATTCTTCCACATTCATTAAGCTTGTTTCTAACAAATTCCTCAAATTGAGTTTTATTATCTTTTAAGATTTCCTTAATATTTCCATGGGTAGAGAACAAATAATTAAGTAATGGTTCTGATTCATTCACTATGAGTTTGTCATCATAGTCATATCTATTGATGTCAAAAAAGTATTTTTCTAGTTGAACCTTACCATTTTCAAGTCCAAATTCTTCAGCGAGATCTTTTTCAGTAAGAAAAATTCTATCATCATATTCTTTACAAAGCTTGTCCAGTTCTTTCATATGCTCTTTCCCTACGGTTGAGCAGTAAAAATATCCTCCTGATTTTAAAACTCTTTTTATCTCGGAAAGCACCTTTTTCCTGTCACTGCAATAGAACAACATATGATTAGCTATTACCACATCAAAGCTTTCATCTTTATAAGGAAGTCTGTTTGCATCTGCTACTTCAAAAATAAATCTAGATCTATTATCCCCTAAATTATTTTTCGCATCTTCAATCATACCCCCAGATATGTCCGTCAAAACAATATTGCAACCTTTAGGTATGTAATCTATATTAGTAAGCCAAAACGTCCCTATGCCGCAGCCTAGTTCTAAAATATTCTTCCCTGCCTTTAGCTTCATTTTCCCCAGCATCCATCTAAACCACCCTGTTTTATTTGTACTGAATTTATCATGCAAGCTTATCCGTTTTATTAAATTAGAAGAATTTCTATATTGCTCTAATATATTTCTCTCCATATTTATTACTTTAATTACGTCTATTACCTTATCCCAGTCTACTTCATCTCCGCTATTAACCATTATTTCAGCTGAATTTATAGCTTTTTCTACTAGTTTCATATGATTCATCTTATTACTTATAATTTCCTTCTGCACTTTCATAGACTGCTTCAAGCTGAATTTTTTTTCGTTATCCAGCACTTCTTTTATCTCATTTAAAGAAAATCCTAAATATTTTAAAGTCAATATTTTTTGTAATCTAGCGAAATCCTCCTGAGTATACAATCTATATCCAGCCTGAGTATAATCATGAGGCTTCAATATATCCTTTTTATCATAATATCTTATGGTTCTTATAGTTACGCCAGCTTTTTCAGCGAATTCACCTGTAGTAAACAAACTATTTTTCATTATATTTTATATTCCCCCTCATAAGAAATTCTTTATTTAAATAATAATGCGTGACCTTAGGTAATGGTCAAGATATTTTTTATATTTTAGTTGCGTACTTAAATATTTTTTATGACTAAGCTCTATATTATGTAAAATAATATAATAATAATCCGTGAATAGTTAATTGCCACAAGGCTTTTTCTATATTTTAACATTTATTTAACTAGCGTCAAATCTTCAAAAAAGTAATATTATGGTACAATTTACATGAAATACTTAAAAGGGGGATGTTAAATTTTGTTTAGCTTAAAAAAATCCATCAAAAAAATATCATTACTATTAACACTACTATTAATAATCTTTAATTTTTCTACAGAATTTCCACTAAAGGTAAAAGCTTCAACTAGCGATAAAACTTTTGATTTAATTGAAATCACTGATTTTCACGGTGCTCTGGAGGATACTAGCAATCCTCCTAATCCAGTAGCCTCAGTGCTAGGAAATAGAATCAAAGCTATTAAAGCCAATAATCCAGACACAATTGTATTTGGCGGAGGAGATCTTTACCAAGGAACTGCAATTTCTAATATACTAAAAGGTGTACCAGTTCAGAAGGTGATGAGCAATATAGGCATGGAACTTACCGCATTAGGTAACCATGAATTTGATTGGGGACTGGACACAATTACAAACACTACTATGGAAAGAGCCAGCTACAATATAATTTGTGCAAATCTATATAATAAAAATTCTGATGGCTCTGCTGGTTCTAGAGTTTTCGATCCCTATAAAATTATCACAAGAGATGGAGTAAGAATAGCTTTTGTTGGAGCCATTACAAATGATACTCCAAATATAGTTATGCCTGCATATGTAAAAGATAAAATATTTACAAATGCTGCCACAGAAATCAATTCTGTAGCTAAGGATATCAAAAGCAAAAACTTGGCAGATGTTACTATAGCTGTAGTTCATGAAGGCGGAGATGTACTAGATACTATTGTAAGTAAGCTATCCAACGTAAATGCGGTATTTGGTGGCCATTCCCATACCATAGAAGAAAAGCTTGTCAATGGAATCCCTGTAATAAATTCTAATTGCAGCGGAAAAGGTTATGGAGATTTAAAAATGACTGTGGCTCCGGGTAACAAAATAAGCTTTTCCAACGTCACCTCCAGCTATGTTGCTTTAGACAATTCCAATGGCTATAAAGCTAAAAATCCAACGAGAGATGCCTCCATAGATCAAATAGTTAATGATGCAAAGACTGATATTGGTCCTACCGTTAATAAAATAATCGGCAGCATAAATTCTGACATAAATAGATCTCAGGATCAGCAACCGTATGGAGAATCTCCGCTTGGAAATTGGGCCTCCGATGTTGTAAAAAAATACACAAAAGCAGACATAGGAATTGCCAATAATGGAGGCCTAAGAACGGACTTTAGCAAAGGAGCTATAACCGTTGGTCAGATTTATGCTTTTATGCCCTTTGATAATGAAATCGACACTGTAACTGTTAACAAAAGTCAGCTAAAAAATATTTTAGAGCAAGCCGTAGGCACCTACACCGATCCTAATAATCCTAATCAGAGTATAGGCGGAAAAGGCATTCAGGTTTCAGGTATTAAATTCACTTACGATCCATCAAACCCTTACGGCAGCAAAATTTTAACTATAACAAGAGAGAATGGTGCTTCTATAGGAGACAGTGAAAGTTTAAAGCTTGCTGGACCAGATTTTATACTTACTGCTGGAGATGGCTTCACAGAATTTAATGATTCTTCTATTAAGCCTACTCTATTTGATACCCATAAACTAGTAAGAGATGCATTAATTGATGATGTTTCTGCAAATGGAACAATTAAATATGTTATGAATGACAGAATTATGCCACAAACACCATCAACACCTTCAAATCCTAGCAATCCTGCCATAACTAGTATAAAGGATGCAAGAAAGCTTACTTCCGGCACTGTAACAGTAACAGGGATAGTCACCACTGTAAGCGGAAGCAATGTGTTCATTCAGGATGCTACTGCTGGCATATGTGTTTATAACTCTAAGGCTAAGCTTACATTAAATAAAGGAGATAAAATTCAAGTCACAGCACCCATATCAGTATATAATAACCTTCTAGAGATCACTCCCCAGAAAGACAGTGATGTCACAATTATCAACCATGGTAATGCAGTTGCTGCAAAAACCATCAACATAAGTGATATCAATGAAGATTTAGAGGGACAATTAGTACAATTAAATAATGTTATTTTAGATAGCTATGATCCAGCTGGTGATTCAATAATAAAGGATAAAACAGGAAGCATAAGTATCTATAAGATTCCTGAATTAAATGGAGTTGCAGCAGGGGATACTGTAAATGTAGCAGCAGCTATCTCTCAGTATCAATCAAATTACGAATTGCTTGTGGACAATGCTTCTAACATAACAAAAGTTACTGGAAGCGGAAATCAAAGTTCTACTGCAACTATATCCGTGTTGGCTACATCTGATATTCACGGAAATGTACTTAATTATGATTATGCCTCTGGAAAAGCACCCTCCAAGTCACAGGGTTTGGCTAAAGTGTATACCTACGTAAAGAGTGTCAGAGCTTCCAATCCAAATGTGATGCTTATTGATGATGGAGATACAATCCAAGGAACTCCCCTCTCTTATTATTTTGATAAAATTGATACTACTTCCGAATATCCATTAATGAAAGTAATGGGTGCTATGCATTATGATACCTGGACACTAGGCAATCATGAATTCAACTATGGTTTGGATACTTTAAACAGAATTATAAACGACGCAGATAAAGAAAATATAAACGTGCTTTCAGCAAATACTTATAAAAATGATAATACAAACTTTGTTAATCCCTATTATATTAAAACCTTTAATGTTAATGGAAAATCCATTAAAGTTGGTATATTAGGACTCACTACGAAATGCATACCAAACTGGGAAGATCCTTCTCATTATAGCGGACTTCACTTTAACGATCTAGTGTATGAGGCAGAATTATGGGTTCCAAAAGTAAGAGCTGCTGGTGCAGATGTAGTGATAGTAGCAGCTCACAGTGGTGAAGAAAGCGCTTCAGATATAATACCAGAAAACCAAGTAAAGGCCATGGCTACTCAGGTTTCTGGAATAGATGCTATTGTTGCAGGACATGTCCACAATACAGTAAATGATTTAAGCCTTAAAAATCCAGACGGAAAGATTGTCCCTGTGGTTGAACCAAACAAATGGGGAACTTATGTATCACAGATAGATATAAATATCGATGCTAACGGAAACTTCACTGGATTATCTACAAAAAACGTACAAATGACTGATAGTATCTCAGAGGATCCAGAGATAGTTAATATAATTCAGCCTTACCAAAATAAAACTTTAACTTATATTCAAACTAAACTGGGAACCTCCACTGGTGAATATAGCGGTGATGGTCAAACTATAAAGTCTACTGCCATAATGGAACTAATAAATAAAGTGCAAAAGGATGCTGCAGAAACAGAACTGTCTATAGCTGCGCCTTTAAGCTCTTCTGCTTATATTCCAAAGGGTGATGTAACCATAAAAGATATCATGTCAGTATATGTATATGAAAATTATCTGTACGGAGTAAAAATGACCGGTAAACAGCTTAAGGATTGGATGGAATACTCCGTTAGATATTACAAGCAATCAAATAATCCAAGTGATGCCATTGCAAAAGACAGCACTTTAAATGTTCCTGATTATAATTTAGATGAATTATACGGCGCTAGCTACGATGTAGATTTAACCCAGCCTGCTTGCACCATTGACCAAAATACTGGAAAAGTAACCTCTGGCAATAGAATAAAAAATTTAAAGTTCAATGGTAAATTGGTTAAAGATACAGATACTTTTACTGTAGCCATAAATGATTATAGATATAACGGCGGCGGTGGATTTATGAAAGCAGCTGGTATCAGCAGCACAGATTCAAGCATAGTAACTTATAGTTCTGCAAAAGCCTTAGGTGATGATGGTCAAGTTAGGAGCTTAATGATGAACTATATTAAAGCTAATAAAGTAATAACCCCAGTATGTTCAAACAACTGGAAACTTTATACCACCACTGTAGCTCAAGAGGCAGATAGTACTACAGTTATACCAGCTCCAGTTATTGTATCTCCAGTTTCTGATAGTACAGCTAACAATCAAACCTCCTCAACTCCAGCTAGCAAAACTTATAATGAAGATCAAAAACTACCTAAGACTGGTGCTTTGATAGACCAATCAGTATTAACTGATATTGGTAGTCTAAGTTTATTGATAGGAATATTATTGTTTGGTTACGACATAATGAAAAGGAAAAAGCTAAATAAAGGCTGATTGAAATTTTGTTTCAAATGAAATAATAATTAATGGCTTAAAACACAACATGCTTTAAGCCATTTTTTCATACTTTATTCTATATTGGATAAATCATATATTCTTATAGAGTTTGCTATATTAGAAGAGTTTCTTTCCTTGCTATTACTATTTTTAGAATTTAATTCACCGTCAGAAACAATTTTCCCATTTTGTTCAATCCAATTTATAATTTGTGAATTGCCTCCGCCTCCACTGCGCATACCTCCAGAAGAAGCACTTGCTCCACTTATAAGCGCATATCTAAGCTGACCTGAACTGACAACTTGTTTAAACTTATCCAATGTTATTATTTTGTCATTACCGCTATACCCTCCAATAGTCATCACTGGTTCCCCTGTTTTTAGTATTAAATCAGATGCATAGGTCATTGCTGACGGAACTGCAGCCAGATACTTAGATCCATTTCTATTTTCCTCCAAAAATCCTATCAGTTTTGAATCTATTTTTTCGTTAGAAAATGTATTTCTATTCTGTTTATTAGAAACAAGTTCCAAGCCTGCTGATGGGCTGCTTCCATTCATAGGATAAAATACAGTTGTAGCCGACCAAATTAAAGATGGAAGCAGCATTCCAATCAGTGCTGTTATGATAAATGTTTTATTAATCTTTTTATATTTGTTTCCAATAGCTAAGTTAATAATTATAAATACAGCTGCTGCTAAACATAAAATAACAGTCAATATAAAAGTTATTTTATAAGCCATAGATGTATTGTACTTAGTACTCAGAATATTTATTTCTACTAAACCATTTATAAGCAGTGACACTGGCAAAATAAACTTTTTCCAGGATTCTTCTCTGTAAAACTTAAGCATAGCAGCAAAACCAATGCCTGAAAGAGCAGAAATAGCCGGTGCCATTGTAGTCATGTAATAAGTATGAGTTATACTCCTTGAAAAACTAAAATATATAAATTCCGTGGCAAGCCAAATTCCCCAAAACACTAAGGATATTTTTCTACTGCTATCAAAAGGTCTTTTTAATTTTTCTTGCAGAGCTGCCACTATAAATCCAATGATAGAGAAGGTAAGAAGCCATCCTATTTGATCAGATAAATTATTATAGTAGAACAATCTATTAATGCCTGGAGTAGAATTATTGTTACTAACAGGCCCCCTAACCATAGAAAAATCATTTCTATTTCTATCAAAATTACCTTTTTCATCAAAACTTAATTTATAAACATTATTTCTATTTTTTGATTTATCAGGTTGTTTCTGCTGATTTACGGCTCCTTTTGCTTCACTTGTCTTTATACCTACTCTTTCTAGTCCATTATGGCCTATGATAAGCTGCATAACAGAGTTGTCGGTACTACTTCCTACGAAGGGTCTTTGGCTTTTAGGAACTAAATCAACTATTATAGCCCAAGATAATGATATTATAATCAGTACTAGAGCTCCTGCAGCAAGATGCTTTATTCTTGTTTTTAGGTTAAATCTATTATAAAGCAAATAAGCTATATAAATAGCTGGAACGATCATGTAAGCTTCCACCATCTTAACATTAAAGCCTATGCCTACAAACACCAAGCTAATCATAAAATATTTAAAAGTTTTCTCCTCCGTAGCTTTTAAAATAGCCCAAGCTGCCAGCATTAAAAATAAAACCAGCATATTATCTATAGTATTATTTCTGCTTGCTGCTACAAATATTGGAGTTATAGATAATATTAACGCGGAAAATAATCCAGCAATATTGCCGAAGTACTTTTTAACAATCCTATACATTATCCATACTGACAATACCCCAGCGGCGGCCTGAGGAAGTATAACACTTAATCCGCTAAATCCAAATATTTTCGCAGATATTGTTTGAATCCAGAATCCTACAGGTGGTTTATCAATGGTAACAAATCCAGAAGGGTCTGAAGATACAAAAAAGAAATTTTTTAAATTCATCAACATGCTCTTTACTCCTGCCGAGTAATAGGTATTAGCATAATTCTCAATGCCTAAATTAGCAAAATTCAACATAGCCGATAGTAATAAAATTAATATTATTCCTATATTTTGCTTTAAGATCAATGATTTCTCTCTCAAAATAATACCTCCTACCATAATGAAATTTTTACTATTCTATTATTGTTGACATATTTTTTTGTATTTAGCACTATAAAAATAATTCTGTTTAGTGTAATTTGAGTGTTGGATTTATTAATAATGTGTAAACTTATTTTATACTGCAAATAGAACTCTTAATGCTTTCCTAAAATAATACGATTTTTTAATAAAAATACGACAATTCATCATTACTTTTATAGATTTTTGAGTTATAATATTCCATATGGTTAAATTTACATTTTTGGTAGACCTATAGAAAGGGCATTTTCAATGGATATAAAAGAGAATAAAATTTTTTTAAGCAAAAGAAGGTTTTTCAGAGTATATGTTGATGTGCCGATTTCACAGAAGTGTCAATTGTAGAATTAGATAATAGAGAAGTTAAAACAAGTACAAGCTTTATATGTGTTAAAGATATTGGAATTGGAGGCCTAAGATTTTCATCAAAATTGAAGTTTCCAATGGGAGATAGTATAGTCTACCAATTTAAGATTCCTATTTTACATAAAAGATACTTTATTAAAGGTAACATAGTATGGAAAAAAGAACAAGAAAATAACGAAATTCATTATGGAGTAAATTTTATTATTGATAAGTGCGATAATTGTAACTACTTCACACTATTTAATAACTTAGAATTAATCATAAAGCGTAACTCAAAAAATCACGGCTGCAAATTCTGCGACCTTAATCAATGTCCTAACAAGCTTTAATCAATTTGGGAATTAAGGCTTTATATAAGCATATCCTTGGTTTTGCTTAATTACAAGCTCTAAAGCTCCAGCTGGAACTATGTCTATAAATTTCATTAGTTCCTCTTTTTTTATGTTATTTGAATTTAATGCATTATTACAGGCTACAAACTTAACTCCCTTCTCACTTAACTCCTGCATGGATGCTAATATCTTTTTATCACTATCTAAAATACAGCCCTTAACAGCCTCTCCATTTGCTAACACCTCAATATCCACTTTTTCAATATCTACCGCGTTTAACAAATTAGAAACATTTTTTAATACTATCCCCCATTTGTGTAGTTCATCTACATGGAATATAGCTTTTATTTCATCCATTTTATTTTCTCCTTTCATTATTTAGTGTACAATGCACCAAACTTGCCATTGCTATGTTTTAAATCTATTTATAGATAACTTCAAATTCTTCGAATACTACCAAGGAATCAGAAGCAAATTGCATTCCTAATTCTCTTAACTCTGCTGTAAAAAAATCTATATGCACTTTTTGCCAATATTCTAGGGTTTTATCTCCCTCTCCTTCTATCTCAGCTAATTCTTCATCTACTTCATTAAAAGGAAGCACTGTTACTTTTTTAGTTTTTATTATGCATTCTGCAATTCCGTCCCAATTTGTAATGATGCTATAGCTCCCAACCTTAGGGAGTTACTCGTTTTCCACTTGATATAAATAATAAAGAGAAGTGGCTCCCTTTTTGTAGAATTTATAATTACATTATACATAAATTCTCACAATAAATGCACTATTTTAGGTAAGATTAATATAAATCATTTGAGCAAAGTGTATTTTTAATTAAAAATAAAGGCTTAGCATTTAATATTGATGATAATATTAAAGGTTGGCCTTCTGAACCAATTATATTTTTTCACTTAACTGTTATTTGATTTCATCCATTCATCACTACTTATTACATCACTAAATTTTAAACTTTGAGTAATTAAAGTAACTTTATGGAGTTCCTCACTGCTTACAACACCAACTTTATTATTTACATCGATAGTTCCAGTAGCATCTGATAAAAATTCAACATAGTATCCTTTATGAAATGCTTCTCTGGATGTTGTATCACAGCACATTTGAGTCATATATCCTGAAATAACCACTCCTGTTATATTTTCTTTTTTCAATATTTCTTCCAAATTAGTTTCATAAAAACTGCTTGGTTTAGTTTTCTCAATAAGATAGTCATAAGATTTTTCAATAATTTTTGGATGTATCTGCCACTCATTTGAATTTCTAATAAATGTATCTCCTGAAATACTTGCATGTTGAACAATTATAATAATCATATTATTTTTTCGTGCATGATCCATGACTTTTAGTATGTTATCAAGACTATTAATAGGATAGGTTACCTTTAATTTACCAGTAAAATATTCATTTTGGACATCAATTACAAGTAATGCTTTTTTCATTTTTATTCCACCTTACATTTAATGATTTGCTTATATTTGTTATACTAATGTTATCTTAAATTAAGGTTGAAATGTGAGAGGAATTCATTGGTTTTCCTTTAAAAATGAAAGGATTTTTTGCATTATGGTTGATGAAATAGATTTAAAAATTTTGGATATGCTAAAGATTAACTCAAAAATATCACTTAAAGAAATTGGTGAGCATATTCACTTAACTCCTCAAGGAGTATCCAATCGAATCATACGGCTTCAAGATTTAGGTATTATAACTCAGTATACTATCTGCACTAACAATTCTTTGCTTGGCAAAAATATTATTGCATTTATTACTATTTTCATGAAAACAACAAAACACGATAAATTCGTTAGGTTTATTAAAGCAAATACAATTATAACTGAGGCACATAGAATTAGTGGTGATGGATGTTATTTACTTAAAGTCGTTTGTTCCAATATGGATGAAATCAATTTATTGCTTGATAATATTATGGAATATGGTACTTACAGATTGAATTTATCTACTTCTACAATTACCGGATAATAATATAACCCTCTTTTTAAGCGAACGTAAAAAGACACGTTACATTAAATTTCTTTAATATACGTGTCTAATGTTTTTTAATTAATACAGGTCAATTACTATTTGCTCATTGCTTCTTCTATAGCAACAGCTACAGCAACAGTAGCACCAACCATTGGATTGTTACCCATTCCTATAAGACCCATCATTTCAACGTGAGCTGGAACTGATGAAGATCCTGCGAACTGAGCATCTGAATGCATTCTTCCCATTGTATCAGTCATACCATAAGAAGCTGGACCTGCAGCCATGTTATCTGGGTGAAGAGTTCTTCCAGTACCACCACCAGATGCTACTGAGAAGTATTTCTTTCCTTGATCATTACATTCTTTCTTGTATGTACCTGCAACTGGATGCTGGAATCTAGTTGGGTTAGTTGAGTTTCCAGTTATTGAAACATCAACGCCTTCCTTGTGCATTATAGCAACGCCTTCTCTAACATCGTCAGCGCCGTAGCATCTAACTTTAGCTCTTTCTCCGTTGGAGTAAGCTGTTTCTTTAACTATTTTAAGTTCTCCAGTATAGTAATCAAACTGAGTCTGAACATAAGTAAATCCGTTGATTCTAGAGATTACCATTGCAGCATCTTTTCCAAGTCCGTTAAGTATAACTCTTAATGGCTCTTTTCTTACTCTGTTTGCTGATTTAGCAAGTCCGATTGCACCTTCAGCAGCAGCGAAAGATTCATGTCCTGCAAGGAATGCGAAACACTTAGTTTCTTCTCTTAAAAGCATTGCAGCAAGATTTCCATGTCCTAAACCAACTTTTCTGTCATCTGCAACAGAACCTGGTATACAGAAAGACTGTAAGCCTTCTCCTATTGCTTCAGCAGCTTCAGCAGCCTTTGTACAGCCCTTCTTTATTGCTATTGCAGCACCTACAGTGTAAGCCCAGCAAGCATTTTCGAAGCATATCTGCTGAATTCCTTTAACCATATTATAAACATCTATACCTTTTTCATCACAAACAGCCTTAGCTTCTTCTATTGAATTTATGCCATACTTCTGTAATGCTGGTATGATTTGATTAATTCTTCTTTCATAACTTTCAAATAATGCCATAATTAACTCTTCCTCCTTCTCTTATTCGTGCCTTGGGTCGATTAACTTAGCAGCTTCAACAAATCTACCATAAGTACCAGTAGCATTCTTTATTGCTTCGTTAGCATCAACACCCTTTTTAAGAGCATCCATAACTTTACCAAGGGATATAAATTCATATCCTATAACTTGTCCATCATTGTCTAAAGCTATTCTGTTTACATAGCCTTCAGCCATTTCAAGATATCTAGTTCCCTTAGCCTTAGTTCCGTACATAGTACCAACCTGGCTTCTAAGTCCTTTTCCTAAATCCTCAAGACCTGCTCCTATTGGTAATCCACCTTCTGAGAAAGCACTCTGAGTTCTTCCGTATACTATCTGTAAGAATAATTCTCTCATTGCTGTATTTATAGCATCACAAACTAAGTCTGTGTTTAATGCTTCAAGTATAGTCTTTCCAGGAAGTATTTCTGAAGCCATTGCAGCTGAATGTGTCATTCCTGAACATCCAATTGTCTCAACTAGAGCCTCTTCAATAACACCTTCCTTTACATTTAATGTAAGCTTACAAGCACCCTGCTGTGGAGCACACCAGCCCACTCCGTGTGTTAAGCCTGATATATCCTTTATTTCTTTAGCTTGTACCCATTTTCCTTCTTCAGGAATTGGTGCTGGTCCATGGTTTGGTCCTTTAGCTACACATACCATTTGTTCAACTTCATGTGAATAGATCATAATTCAATCTCCTTCCTATATTTCTTTTACATAATTTATATTGCCTCGCTTGGACTAAAATAGTCCCGCTGGGTCATATGTAAACCGAGTTCAAATCTATTTTAACAAATATACTTGAAAGTAACAATACGTTTGCGACAAAATTTGCTTATTTATCTTCTATTTACTTTCTAGAAATATATTCCACAGAAAATAAAGTATAAAAAATTATTGACATATTATCCCCATCATGATATTATATCAATGTTCCCGCCGAAGTGGTGGAACTGGCAGACGCGCTGGACTCAAAATCGTGTTTACAAGCCACACAAAATATTATAAAATTATTGTATATTTATTAATATGCTGATGTGGCGGAACGGCAGACGCATCGCACTCAAAATGCGACGACCACAAATCGTGAGGGTTCGAGTCCCTCCATCAGCACCAAATGAAAAGTGTATAAAAATACACTTTTTTTATTTTTCTGCATGTTTATAAAAAATATAGTCGTACGCATATTTTTTTCTATCATTTTTTAAATTTTTTATAAAAAACTTGCTTTTTATTTTTATTTAAAATATTCTAATGTTAGTTTCTTATTCATATTATCTTTTTTAAAAAATTTCTTAATTGAAAGGCACTTTTGCAGAAATGCAAGGTGCTTTTTTATTTCCACCCAAAAGCCATTAAATTTTTTTATCAAAAAATTGAACGACTTTTAGGCGGGCTGAAATTGTTTTTCATTGGCTTGTATTAATACAAATTGACCCAAATTAATTTCTATTAATTTATATTAATAGAATCCTAAACCCTTGATTTTACTATGTTTTAGAACGTTTTTAAAAATGCTTAAATCGTATTTACAGCAAAAAATAGCAGTAAAAACTGCTATTTTCTATAAATTTTTGATATATGCTTGTGCAATATCCTTGCGATTTTCTCCATGCCCAAGGAAATTACTAACCTTATCTATTGCTTCTTTTTTATTATAACCTTCGCTTATAAATTGTTCGTATTTTTCTGTTGCTACCATCTTGCGAATTGCATGTATTCCAGATTTCGCATCGCTATACTTATTTAATTTTAATTCTTCGGAAGAACAAGCACGATTAAGCCATCTATCTATAGATTCGGCTTTTATGCCTACTATATGGTCGGTTGGGTTTGTTAATCCTCTTTCTTGTACAATTTCTTTTATTCTATCCATTTGTTCTTGTGTTACTTCTATATCTCTTGACTTTCCACCCTTGGATTCGTGAATGTGTATTGTATTATTACTAAAGTTAATATCCCTTAATTGTAATTTTTCTAATTCACTTGCACGAAATCCACAAATTCCTGCAAGTTCCACAGCAATCGGTGCAAGGCTTTTGCTATCTTTCCCAAATTCTAATATTCGGTTAAAATCTGACCTTTCCATGAATACGTTCCTTATTTTACCTTCCATGCTTATATTACTTTGAGGAGCAACAATATTACCCCTCCAATGTACAT
This sequence comes from Clostridium sp. 19966, assembly GCF_032335695.1. Lineage (NCBI taxonomy): Bacteria > Bacillati > Bacillota > Clostridia > Eubacteriales > Clostridiaceae > Clostridium > Clostridium sp. 19966. The sequence continues at coordinate 207,569 of NZ_JACTOJ010000001.1, read as the reverse complement.
CTGCAGTTTCAAATGTTTTATTAACAAGAATTTCAATTTTATTTAGTCTGCTTACATAATTCTCTAAAGAATTTCGATTGCAGGTGTCGGCTTTACTTTTCAAAAAATCTTGAATATTACTTGCTGTTATATCTTTTATTTGCTTTGTACCAAAATTCTCTTTACAGAAAACAGCCAATTGCGAAGATATATCTATCAAACTCTTTCTTTCCGCATAAGACCAAACACGTCCCATAGTGTCCTCAGTTCCGCTGTGCTGTCCTCCTTTAGCAGAATGTTTATCAGAGCCACTTTCATTAAAATTTCTATCTATACAAGTTAAAAACTGATGTTTAAGACTAGCCATAATATCACAACCTTTCTAATTTTATTTGCGACATATATTGTCGACACAATTTCACCCCCTTAATTTCTTTATTTATATCTTTATTTATTTAAAATTTATCAATATTCAATCAAAATTCGTTATAAATAATTAAATATAGGCATTTAGCCTAATTTAATTATTAAAAACTACGTTTTTATTGTTTTTACTCCTTTTTATTATAGAAAATATATCTATTAACACGCACTATACGGGATTAACACACTTGTTCACTATCGTGTCCAAGCGTTAATCCCGATAGTAGATATATGTATTATTTTTTTAGAGTGCCTTTCAGCACCCTTGAAAATCCCTTTGCCTTCGGCAAGGGATTTCTCCCAAGCCATAGCCTCTTCAACACACTTTAAGTTAAGACTACACCACTAATCTTACGATTTAGTAAATACGCTAAGATTAGTAAAAAAGCACATTTTATAAGCAAGTATGTTATTGCAACTTATAAACATGCAACCCACACCAAAACGGTGTAAAAATACCAACTCTATATAGAGTTAAAAAATAGTTTAGTAATAAAGTAATAATAGTTTAGTTCTTTGCAATTTAAAAAATCTCCAAATCTTATAATAAAAGTTGATAATTTAAAATCCTCCATTGTTCTTAAAAAGTTATAGTCTAAAAATCTCCAAGTTATATTAAAAAGTTATAAATAAAAATATCTCCAAGTAGTATATAAAAAAGTTAAAGTAAAATAAAAATATCTCCAAGTAATATAAAAAATAAAATATAAAAAAACTCTTGCATAATATAAATAATGGTATACATACATGTAAATATTAATAAATCAGTTTTTCAAGTTTTTCTTTTCATTATTAAAGAAATAAAGAAGAAATAAAGTAAAATAAAAAAAGCTTGGCTTTTTTTATTTATAAAGAAGGGGAGAAAGATATATTTAACAACAGCATAGCAACGCAGAGCGTTGCTGATGGTGTAAGGAAGAATTGGCTTTTTTTGTTCCAATATGCTTTATTTTCTTTTTAACCTCTATATAGCAAAATGAAGTCAATTTATGCATTAAAAAAAGCAAGTATGAAACTTGCTTATTTAATAATTATATCTAACATTTGACTTTGTTGTTGCTCTTGGAATTGTTGCATATTTTCTTGTAACTCTTGTTGCTGTTCCATTTGCAATTGTGTATTAAGCATAAAATCTTCTTGCATATTTATATGCTCTTCCTCTTGTTGCGTAAAATCCGTTGTTACTTCTAGTTTATTTTCCATTAATTCTAACTGCATAATATAATCTTCTGTCCAATCCTTTTCGTTTGCCATATCGTAAGATGGCTCATTTTCATTAGTTTTAGTTTCGTATTTATCGCTATCAAATTTATCTAAAAAATTAGATTGACCATCTAAAAAATCGAATTGTTTTTCAAGAGTTTCTATAGGATGTAAGGTTTCATTTATTTTATTACTTGCGGTATTTATCGCTGAATCGATTGGGTGCATTAGGTTATCCATCGTATCTGTAAGAGTATTTGCAAGAAATTCTGTTACTATATCATTAAATCCAAACCCATCCTCCCCAGGTTTTGAAATAAAGTCATAACCCTCATCAGACCTAAAAAAGATTAGATTATCATTACCGAATAGGTTATTCATTATTTTTGTACCAAAATCTGTTGGTTCACTTGGTTTAAAATCTTCCATACCTCCTAACCCTTGTGCTTTATCAAATATTTCTTCTTTTGTCATTCCTTCCGTAGAAAAATTATTGTCTTTAAGAAAATCTTTGAGCATATCAAATTTTTCGGCTACTACTGCTGTAGTTGTTGCATCTGCTGTTGCAACTTTTACTAATAATGCAAGAAGTGGATTAGCACTACTTTGTCTAACAGGTATTAAACAAGCAGTAAATATTATAGTAAATGTAGTTGTTAATAAAATGTTTTTAATTATTTTATGTTTCTTATTCATGTTATCAGCCTCCTTTATTACTTTTATTACTTTTTTAAAATAATAATAATAAAAGGATAACTTTTCAAATCTTTCTTAAAAAGAAAAGAAGTAGTGCTTTTACACTACCTCTTTTCTAAAGTCTTTTTTAATACTTATGATTGGGATTATTACTCCCTTGTTGCAAGTTTTACTCGAATAGATACTTAATTAATTGTTAAATTATCCTTTTGTACGTACATATAAATAAAACTCTATTAATATAAAAAATTTATAAATACTCTTACATTCGTATTAATTATATCTCCTTGCAAATAATATAGCAAATTATGGAAACAACATCAACAGTTTATAATGTTTATAATAGATATTTTATTGATTTTGTCTATTCCGCAAAAGTAAACTCAAGCGAACTATTAATTTATACCTTTTTTGCTATTGTTTTTGCTATAAAAAATAACGTTATTTTTTCCGTAAAAAAAGTTGAAGTTTTACGGAAGATGTGGTTCAATTGGATTCAATAAAATTGAAAGGAAGTGATACTTATGGAAAATAATATCTATGGATACATACGAATCAGTACAAACGATGGGAGTCAGAAAATTGACAGGCAGGTGGATGCTCTATTAAAATATGTAAAACAAGAAAATCTTTTTATCGACCGCATGAGTGGTAAAGATTTTAATAGGGAAAATTACCAAATCTTAAAGAGGATAGCAAAGAAAAATGATGTCGTTTATGTTAAATCTTTAGACCGTATGGGAAGAAACAAGACGCAGACTAAAGAGGAATTAGAATACTTTAGAAAACAAGGTATAAAGATTAAAGTATTAGATATTCCTACAACAATGCAGGATTTCTCCCAAGGTCAAGAATGGTTATTTGACATGGTTAATAATATTTTAATAGAAGTTTATACAACCATAAGCGAAAATGAACGCAGGACTATTCGTGAAAGGCAAAAAGAGGGGTACGATGCATGTAAGGCTAGAGGGCAAAAGTTCGGCAGACCACAGGCTCAAAAGCCAAAGTCGTGGGATAAATATTATAAGTTATATATAGATGGGAAGATAACAAGTACAGAATTTATGCGTTTAGTAAACCTAAAAAAAACTACATTTTATAAGTTTTTAAGCATGGAAAAAGACACTAAAAAATAGTGTCTTTTCTATTTTCTAATAAATATATTATATTTTTAAAGATTTATTTTTAATTATAAGCAATTATATATAAATAGAATTTATTATATAAGATTTATAATAAATATATTATGTTTTCAGAGCATAAAAAAAGAGATAGTTGGTTTACTATCTCTTTTACTTATTTAACTAATGTAGAAGTTGTATTTATATCTGTGGTTTCAGATGTAATTTTTGTTATAGTGCTTGGTTCAAATTTTTGCCCTTGCTCTAAATAGATTTTAAAATCTTTCATCAAATAACTTTGCAAAACATCTTCTTGTTTTACAATATTTTTCGTAGGTACTTCCCCCTCACGAGAAATAAATCTTGAAACCATATAAGTACCATCCTCATCTTGTTTTAGCCAATATTTTGTAGTTACAAGTCTATTATAAAAATATGTGGTTTTTGTTACTCTTGGTGTAGATGTAATATAGTAGTATCCGTTTCGGGGAGCAATAAAAGTAATTTGTTGCTTATCAAATTTCTCTCCTAGACTTTGGGTTATATTTCCTTCTTTCTCTCCATAAGAAAATGTCCACCTCCAGTCCTTTCCAACGGTTGACTCACGATTCTTAGTGGCTTGATTATCTGTAATAACAAGTCTATCGCTATCATCAATCCAAGAAATACTACTATTAACTTTATCCCATAAAATTTTATCATACCATTGTGTAGTTGGTGGCTTAGGCTTTGGAATAGATGGCTTATTATTACTTCCGCCACTATTACTATTTCCCCCTGTATTAGCATCATTTCCATCAAGGACTTTGCCGTTTCCAACTGCATACACATTTACATTTGTATTTATAACACAGAAACTTATTATTAAAAATAAGATTACTAAAAATTTATATTTCTTATTCATTGTTATCGCCCCCTTGTATATTTTTATTATAAGAAAATAATATTTAAGAAAGAATTGTTTTTCAACTTTTTTTGCATAAAAAAATAAGTGTGTTTAAACACACTTACTTTATATCAAATGCATAACTTTTTACTAACCATCCGTTATCTTCTTTTACAAGTGTTGCAGATATTTTTACATTGTCTACGGAATTGGAATAGTCTTTTCCGTTTTCCGTATAGGATTTAACGTTTTGTTTTGCAGTAAATATAACATCAATTACATTTTCACTTTTTTGCTCTATGGAATCTATAGTTATACTTTCTACGTTGGCGATTCCTTTATTTTTTTTAATTCTGTTACATTGGTCTACAAAACTTTGCTCTACCTCTAATTTTTGTGAATCTTGTGTTTCAAAATTCTTTATTTTCTTGTAGTCATCAACTGTATATGTTGTATAGTCAAAAGTTAATCCGCTTCTTGCAAAATTCAATAGTAATGGTTGCAATTCTTTTTTAAGAGCCTCCTGCTTATCTTCAACCTTTTGTGTTTCCACTTGTGTAGTTGTAGTATTTACTGCTTTTTTAGTAGTACCACAGCCTGTAAGTCCTCCAATTAGTATTATAATTAAACTTGCTATCATAAGTATTTTTAGTTTCTTGTTCATGTTATCAGCCCCCTTTAATATATAAAATTATGTATCATGGTGGTGATGTTAACATGCACAGGTTGTAAAAGCAATATTTTTTTAGAATTATTTTACAAAAGTATAATTGCTATGAAATCAATTTTAGAGTGTAAAAACATAATATATTTATTACACTTTGTAATTATATTTAGTTAATATAGAATATTTATACCTAGTTATTACTTTATAATAATTTCATTATATTTTTATTATGGAATTACAACTATATACATATATTCCAAAATCAAAAATAAATGTAAAAAACATAATATATTTATTATGCTTTATAACTATAATTAATTAATATAGAGTATTTATATGTATTAATTATTTTATGATAATTTTATTATAAATATATTGTAAAATAGAAGTAGGTATATGTAGGATAAAAAAGATAGATATGGTATAATAATAAACATATTAATTCATACTTGTAATCTAATGTGAATTTAATGATAAAATTATTATTTAAGCCTTGAATGTTATGGAGAATCTTGGGGAGAAATATAAAATATTAAGGAGGGGTTACATAGTGGCTTCAGTAACACAAAGAATAAAACAGATAAAGCAACCTACTGGCGGATATATAAAACCGAAAGAGTTTGCCGTTATAAATTTAAACGATGGTATTGACTTGAAATGTGACGAAAATATACATAGCAGTTTAGTAGGCATAGCAGTAGATTATATGACAAGATATATTATAGGAACTCCAAAGGAGGAGGCATTTAGAATTTCACTTTTAGGTGCTTCTTTAATTAAAGATGAGCCTTATGCGAAAAAATTATTAAAAGGTATATCAGGTTTAGATGATAACTCTATATCCAATGCCTGTAAATTAGCAGGGTATGATGTTTGCTTTAGAGCAGGTTTAATTGGATATAAACCTGTTAAAAATATTGAACCTGATATTGATACTATATTTAATATTAGAACTATGGTTAATAGGAGCATAAATTTTATTAAGGAATATGGCCCTATAACTAAGGATGGTTTCACATTTGAAGGTGGGTACACTGACGTAGTTTCAAAGGGTGATGGTGATTTTCTTACTGAAGATACTTTATGGGATTTTAAAGTTTCAGTAAAAGCACCTACCAATGCTCATACTTTGCAATTGCTAATGTATTATTTAATGGGAATTCACTCAATACATAAAGAGTTCAAAGCAATTAGAAACCTAGGAATATTTAATCCTAGATTAAATAATGTATATTTACTAGAAATAGGTAAAATTTCTAATGACATTATAGAACAAGTCTCGTCGGAAGTTATTGGATATTAAAACATATATAAAAGATAATAAATATTAGTTTTTTATTGAAATAAGAGAGCATTTATTGCTCTTTTTATTTATCCTAAAAGTATTTTTAAAATGTTCATCTAAAAGCCTTAAAAGTATTGATAATGCAATATTTCTTATATAATTTTCTCTAAAGTTTAAGCATTTCTACAACAAGTATAGCGAGCAGTAGACAAACTTTAATTTAAAATTGTTTTCCTGCATTTTTCTTGTTTATTTTTCTTTACATTCACAAAAAAACTTCTTAGCTAAAACGCTTTGCGTTTTAGCATATAAGTTTCTTGACAGCACAAAAAGACTTACTTTTTTACATTTTTAAAAAATAAGCCTGTTTAATATTCAATTTTTTAAAGATATTTCTAACTTGCAAGTTCAAACAACTCCTTATCATTCACTCCGATTTTTTGTAAAAATACGTTATACTTTCTACATACACTTACGTCTTGTATTTGTCTATAATATTTTATATAGTTAAAGTCAGTTGCATCATTATTTTTCTTTAATGCGTCTCTGCTTACGTTATATGCAGAAATACTTACAAATACAGAAAGTATCCTTATTATCTCTTCTAAATCTTTTTTATCAAAAGTGTAATTCTTATTCATGTATATATTTTCATAAGTTTTATTGTAAATATTTACTTTCTTATATTCTTTACTTTCATTTATTTTATTTATATATTTATTGATTTGCTTGTAAAAATCTTCTTTCTGCATATCATGTAAGAACATATTAAATTTATATACTTTCTTTAAATCTCTGCACTCTTTTGTATAGAAGAAGAACTGCACATTTTTAAATTTCTTAAGTTCCTTCTTATTGTCTTTCTGTTGTATTTTGTACTTTGCGTCTTTTAATTGCTTTTGTACATATTTGCTTACATATTCTTTTGTTTGCTTTATACCTTTTTCGTTAGTTGTATTTATAATCTTATATGTTATATAAACATTGTTTTTACTTGTTCCTACGAGTTTGCGAGGCTTGAATTTAATATTTTTCTCTTCACAGTATCTATCAAACATTCTATTTGCTTTATGTTGTATGATATCATATTCAAATTTTGTAGCGTTGTATATAAAGCCATGAACGTGCAGATAGCCATTTATGTGCTCTTCTAAGACATAAGACACTCTGAGTTTAATTTCATTACTTTTATAAATTTCATAGTTTAATAGTTTAATATATTTGTTTGCTAAGTTTTTCATGTCGCTACGCTTTTTAACAGCATAGCGAGTATCTATCGTGAAGAAAATTACTTTATTACTTCTGTCTACATTTAACGAATGTATATTATAAAACTCGTCTAATGCATTTTCCATAGTTCTTATTTTGTTTGCTTTCTCTTTCTTTGCTTTTATTTCTTTAAGTTCTTTTTTGCTTAAGTCTTTCTTATTTTTCAAAGTTACAGTTGTAGTCTTTACATTGTCTTTTATTTCAGTATTGGATTCTGCAATAATATTACTATCATTTTTACTCTTATTATTTGCAATAGTAGTATTACTGTAGTCTTTACTTGCAAATAAATAGTCTTTTATATATATTGTATTATCAAAAAAATTTACTTTAACTATCATGTTTGTTTCGCTTAACATTTTACATCCCCCCTTACAGGGAATATAAAAAAGGCTGTACCTTATTTTAGTTGTACAGCCATACCGAAAAATTTCTATCTAAAATTGTATATAAAACTTGCTTTTCAATTGTAAGCATAGTATTATTATTACATAATAATTGTTACAAATTCTTTTAGATAGAATGTTGATTTTGCTTTGGTCGGCTGTCAACATTCTTTTTTTATCTTTATTTATACATTATTTTCACCTTCTTATATTCCGTTCTCATAATTTTATTATTGGTGTTTATTGTAAATTAAATAAAAGCAAGAGTCAAATTTTATATGTTAATTCTATAAAAATTCTTTTTTGTTGAATTTTACCACACGTCATATAAATAAAAAAATCCAAGTTTTAATGCTTGGATTTTCTTATTTTATTCTTTATCAACATTCATTTTTATTGCTTTTCTTCCGTTCTTTTGTTTAATATCTGCCATTACAGATAAAGGAGAATTATTGAAAAAATCACGCCTAATATCCTCTTGCAGAAGATTTAGGTACACCATCGTAGTTTGAATCTGTTTGTGAGCCATTAAACGCTGTAAAACCAATAAACTACCATGTTCAAATGACCCGTTTTTACTTCTACTCCTTATATATTCAAGGGCAAATGTGTGGCGAAATTTATGAATATTGCATCTTACGTCTTCACCTAAAAGTTTTTTACAATAAATATTTATTCTATCTTGTACAGTTCTTTTTGCAATTTTTTCTCCAAATTGTGTACAAATCAAGTAATTATCTTCATCAAAATCGAAAGTATTAATATATTCTTGTAAATTTTTTTTGAGATAATTGTCTAATGGCAATATAAGTTGCTCCCTACCTTTTGTAGTATTAATTCTTATTTCTTTCTTTTCAAAGTCTATGTCACCTATGCGAATGTTGACTAAACTATTCAATCTTACTCCAGTGCCTAACAAAGTTAAAATTGTAATATAGTCCCTATAAATTGCAAGTGAGCCTTTTATAGCAGGCTTTATTAACATTTTCTTTATTTGCTCTTGAGTAAAAGTTTCAATAATTTCTTTATCTTCTTTTAGTTGCTTTATCTTTAGTTTTTTAGTCATATATTCATTTTCAAATAGATAGTTATAAAATGACCTCAACGCTCTTAATCGAATATTAATTGAACTTGTTTTATTTGCGTTTTCTCTTAAAAAGTCTATATAGTCTTTTAAATCATCTTCTGTAAAATCAATAGGTCTTTCAATTCCTTCAGGTTCAATAAAATCACGATAGAAGTATTTTAGATTATCCCTATAAAAAACGAGTGTCTGTGTGGCACAATTTCTTATCCTTCTATCTTCTAAAAAACTTTCTATAGCCATATTCCAATTGTTTGGAATTTGATTTCTCTTCTTTATCTTTTGCTCTTTCCTTTGTTTATTATGTATCTCTTTAGGTGTCTTTTCTCTAGTTAGTTCTTCATAATCAGCATCTAAAAGTTTATCAATACTCATGTATTTTACCCCCTAAAAAATCGTTTTGCTGTTATAAATTTATTATAACAGTCGTGCGTGTATTTTTCAATGTATATTTTTACAAATTGGATAAATACATGTATTTTCAATGCTTTCAGCCCTTTAAAATACCACGTTGGACTCAAAATCCAGTGGTGTAACAACCGTGCGGGTTCGATTCCCGCCTTCGGCATTAATAAACAGTTAAAGTGGTTTTTGAGATATCTCTGAAACCGCTTTTTTATGTCCATTTTTAAGATAGTCCTACATATTTCATATTCTGCAATTATGCTTCATTGTATATATCATCTAATCCGTCAAGAATGTTTTTATCAATCACATAACTAGCATTAAATTCATTACATTTAAACTCTAAAGTTGTACTCAAAAAACCAAGACTTATTTTCTCACCATTTGAATATGTTATTGCTACAATATATCCTTCCCCTGAAAGACTTTCATTGCTTATTTTTTTAACTTTTACTCTGTTTATTAAATTAATTATCTTTTTTATATCTGCATCATTTGCAACCTTTTTGTCTATATAACTTCTATTTGTAATTTTCAATTCTTTAATACCTTTACCACTAACAGGTAACGGATTATCCTTATTTTCATTTGTGTCTTTAGATGAACAAGCAACAGAAAACATTGTCATGATAATTAAAAAGAATATAATTATTTTTCTTTTTTCAGGCTTGCCATAATTTATTTTAATAACCTCCTTTCGTATAAAATTAAATATTAAATTTTTGTCAATATAATATTATCATTTTCTTCGTTGTATTGGTATATATTTCAATAAACATATCTAATTTTTAGAGTTATTTCTCTATTTACTATATTTTTTAATGTTTGTACACTCTCACCTATAATTTTAGTAATCTCAATTAAGCTATCTATGCCATTATAACTATATAACTAGGTATAGTGGCATATCTTCTGAATTTGTTAAGCTTAATAAACTGAGATAGTGCTTTAAAAATACTAATACCCCACTTTCTCATTTAAGTGAGGTATTTAATCTATTATGCATTCATTTTTTGCTTAGCTAATTTATTGCTCCACTTTTCACATCTGTCTCCCAGATAACCTATTATGCACTGATCATCGGAAAGTTCCACTACTTCACAACCGTTATAACAGCCATTGCATTCAAAGCTTCTGGATTGAAAATTGCTGTCTCCTATTTCAAACCCTCTAAAATTAGTCATTCCTTTTCTATCAACTGCTTCTTTTGCTAATATCGCCGCTCCTATAGCTCCCATAACGTTATAATGTTCAGGTACATATATTTCTCTTTGTAAACATTCCCGAAAAGCTTTTTTCATGCCTAAGTTTGCTGCAACTCCTCCTTGGAAAAATATTTTCCCTTGTATAGTTTTTCCTTTGGCCACGTTACCTAAATAGTTCCTTACCAGTGCATCACAAAGCCCTCTTATTATATCACTTTGATTGTATCCTACCTGCTGTTTATGTATCATATCTGACTCTGCAAAAACTGCACACCTTCCTGCAATTCTTACTGGAGCTTCAGACTTAAGAGCGTACTCCCCAAAATTCTCTATAGCAATTCCAAGTCTTTCAGCTTGCCTGTCAAGAAAAGAACCTGTGCCAGCAGCGCATACAGTATTCATGGCAAAATCCGTAACTATCCCTTTTCTTAATATTATTATCTTGGAATCCTGCCCTCCTATCTCTATGATAGTTTCTACATTTTCATCCTCAGAAAGTGCAGCTACTGCATGTGCAGTTATCTCGTTTTTTACTGCATCTCCTCCAATAATGTATGAAGCAATAATTCTCCCGCTACCTGTAGTTCCTATACCTTTTATATCTGAATTATCATATTTCTCAGATAGTTTTTTAAATGCGCTTTGAACCACCTTTATTGGATTGCCCATAGTTCTTAAATAAAGTTTATCTGTTACATTAAATTTTTCATCTATTACCGCTACATCTGTGCTTACAGATCCTACATCAACACCTATATAATACATTTTTATCTCTCCTTTCCAAAAGATCCACAAAAGCTTCTAATCTTGTTATATAGCCTCCTTCTCCAGAAAGCTCATCTACTATTAATGTCATTATAGGAAAATCTTTATCTTTTGATATGCTTGGTAGTATAGCTTTCGAAACAATTTCAGGCATACAACCTGTCGGAAATATTTGAATAGCACCATCGCAGCCATGCTTTTGAGCCAGCACAGCCTCTCCAACACATTCTCGTCCATGCCCCCCTATGTAGTAGGGTAAATACTTTTGAGATGCTAATCTTATATCGAGAGAATTAAGCCTAATAACTGACATAAGAAGATTTTTTACCCACCAACTTGGGTACAAGGTTCTAGTGCTTATAACTCCGTAATCCATAAGCTTCTCTTCTAGATATACATTAGTAAAGGGTTCTATAATGGTATATATTTCTCCTATAATAGCTATCTTTATAGGAGTTTTACTATTATCCAGAGCTATATTTTTTAGTTTATTTTTATAACTTTTTAATACCTCAAGCATCTGTCGGCTTCCTTTGGATTGAGATACATCCCTTCTACAGTTATATAATAAATCTTTACATTCTCCTCTTTTTTTCTCGAAGCCAGCCTTTATCTTTACCTCTTTTTCAAATGAATCCATTAAATTAATAACTTTTAGTGCATTTGCCGCTGCAGATAATTTTGCTATTAAAGGTAAGTCACTGCCTTTAGATATGTAACTTATTCTCTTCATAAAATCATCTCTTCCTATATCCTTAGGTGAATCTACCACTATGAGCTTCAAATCATTCTTTATTTTTTTTAATATATTAAGCTGAAGTTCACAATATTCACCATATCTGCAAGGTCCGCAGCTTCCAGTTATGATAATGGTATCTGCACCTTTTTCTATAGCTTCAATATAATTTCCTACCATTATTTTAAAGGGAAGGCATATCTCATCTGGTGCAAATTTTTCTCCTAAGCTTAAAGAATTTTTATTGCTTGGACTTGGTATTATGCACTCTATGCCTAAATCATCCATAAGAGCTTTGCCGGCTACATATGAATTACCCAAGTTTGGGAAGCTCACCTTCATTTAAATTCCTCCTTTCAAGCATATCTTTAAAAGCTTCTATTCTTGTATCTAATCCTGCCTCTCCTGTATGCTCATCTATTTTAATTATCATAAAGGGGAAATCTCCAAGCTGCTCTCTTATAAGCTCTATAACTACTGAATCTATACCGCATCCAAAAGAAGATATATATATCATTCCATCCACGGCCTTGGTATGATAGAGATACATTGCCGCACCATAGCTTCTTCGTGCAAAAGTCCAGAATGGCTTCTTAAAGAGTGTTTTAATCTCTTCATCTATAATATCTTCTCTCACATTTTCTTCCGTAAATACATTGAAGTCCATGCTTTTGAGTTTTCTTTCTATATTCATATTGCAGAATTCATCGCTTATACTATAAGGGTGACCAAGAAGCGCCACATTGATATTAAAGTTTTTATTGTCTATTTTTTGATGGACTTTTTCAATAGTTCTTATTTTTCTAAAAGCTTCCTTACTTTTATTTTTTGATGTACAGCTTTCTGATATGCTTAAAAACCAGTTAAATAAATTTTTTTCATTAAAAGCATAAATGGGCATTTCAGTAAGTTTAGGAAGATTATCAATAGAACTTTTAAGCATCTCTATAATTCCACAAAATTTAGGACATATAAATTCATCTTTTTTAATTTGCATTATTCTGGGAACTACTATTAAATCACACTTATCTTTTAACCAATCCACATGACCATGAAAAACCTTTATCGGAAGACATGCTTCATCTACACAGCAATTTACTCCTCTATCTAATATTTCTTTATCTGTATTTGGAGATACTATGTAATCAATACCCAATTCCTTTAGATAATCTTCTACCATATATCCATATTTCCAATACATCAATCCTTTGGGTATACCAATCCTCATATCATCACCTGCTTTAATTTATATAAATTAGTTTTTAGTTATACATATATAAATATTTTCCTTTATTGCTATGTTTTATTCTCATATTTAAAAATATTTTTAATTTGTGAAAATCCTTTGTTAAGTAATAATTTTCTTGCAAACCTCATATTTTTTATTATAGATATTTATAATTTTCTGACATATCTACTGCTTTAAATAAAGTTTTATAACTCCATTCAGTTCAGGGGGTAACGCTGTGAAAAAAATATTTGTTTACATATCAATAATATTATCAATGCTGTTATTTACAGGATGTTCCATGGATCCTCTTGTAAGCTTTGTGCAAGGTAAAAAAAGCTCTTCAAATTACTATACTCAAAGTATGGTAAATGACATAAAAAAATATAATATAAAAAACATCACGGTACTGGAAACAAATCTGCAAAAGGAAAAGAAACTTGACAAGGATGACACCGTTTTATTTTGCAATTTTCTTACTTCACTAAATGCTAAAAATTTTAAAGGTTCTTCTCAAAATAAAAAGCCTGCCTACAAATTTTTTGTTGACACCAATAAAAATAAATATGTTATTAATATTTATGATGAGAAAAATATTTCTTTATTTCCTTGGGATGGCATATACGAAATGGATAATATCGACATGTCTGATATAAAAAAGTTATATAATTTATATGATTTGTGCCATTATTGGTTTAGTAAAACTCAATATTGAATCTTCACATTAGGATTTACTCACATTAGAAATCTACTAAAAGTAATGATATAATACTGTTAGAAAATTTTCTTAAGCATTACTTTTACAAGGAGCGATACGATGAAACATAAAATAGATTTACACCTTCACACCACTGCTTCTGACGGCAAATTGTCACCATCGGAATTAGTAGCTTTGGCAGTGAAAGAAAATTTAAGCTATATAGCTGTTACAGATCATGATACTACTAAGGGATTATCAGAAGCCTTGAAGTCTTCAAGAAATTCTGGAATTACTGTTTTTCCTGGAATAGAATTATCAACTCAAAAAAACGGTGAAAATGTCCATATTTTGGGGTACTTTAATAGTGAGGATTATTTGAGCGACAAATTCCAAGGTGAACTTAAGAGCATGGAAGAGCATAGGAAGTGGAGAAGTAGAAAGATAATAGAAAATTTAAAGAAATATTTTGATATCAGTCTCAATTATGAGAATATATTAAATAAGGCAAAAGGAGTCATAGGTAGACCTCATATAGCAAGAGCCATACTTGAAGCTGGCTATGATTTTAGCTGGGAATATATTTTTGACAAACTCATTGGAAATGACAGCCCCGCTTATGTTCCAAACAAAAATTTATCCCCGAAAGAAGGCTTGAGGCTTTTGAAATCTGCTGGTGCTATAACAGTTCTTGCTCATCCTGTACTAGTAAAACAGAATTCAGCTGAAGATCTATTAGCTCTTGATTTTGACGGTATAGAAGCCATATATTCTTTAAATGAAGAAAATGACACTAAAAATTTTGTTAATTTAGCTATTAAAAATAATAAAATTATAACCTGCGGCTCAGATTACCATGGAGGAGATATAGGCGATACAAAACATGGCTATATAGGCAGCCTTGAATATCCCGAAAATTATTTTAATAAATTTAAAAATAATTTTTTATTATGAATAAAGCTTTTTATAAAAAAGTAGATTATGTGATTAAGCTGTAATCACATAATCTACTTTCATATCATGCTCATACATAGGAATTGAATCCAATATCTGAAAATCATAGGCTACTCCTATTTTTACAGCATCTTTCTTCAGCTTTGGTATGTACCTATCGTAAAATCCACCACCGTAGCCAATTCTTCCGCCACTTTTTTCAAATGCTAGTCCAGGTACTATCATTAAGTCTATTTCATTAGGATTTAATATTTTTCCTTCATAATTTTCGGGTTCCAATATTCCCATTTTATTTGGTCTTAATTCTTTAAGACTATCGATAACCACAGCTGCCATACCTCTTTCCTTAGAAATCACCAATGGAACAGCTAAGGTTTTTCCTTGTTTTAAGGCATAATCTATAAACTTATGCGTATTAACTTCATTTTGAAAACTTACAAAAGCAAAAATGCATTTTGCCTCATTAAAATGCTGACTCCCAATTAGAGAAGAATATATTTTTTCGTCCTTTATTTTCTTTACATCCTTATCCATATCAGCTCTTAAATCAAAAATATATTTTCTAACCCCAGCTTTGGTCATTCTTTGTCTGCATCTCCATTCTTTTATTTATGGTATCCACAGGGCTTTCTCTACTCATTAAATTGTATCTATAATTAACTGCTGCAGCCTCTATAATTACTGCTACATTTCTTCCCGGCCTTATTGGTACGACTATTTTTTTAACCGGCACCCCTAATATATCCATGGTCTGATTATCTATACCTAATCTATCGTAATTTTCATCAGATTTCCACTGCTCTAGACTTATAATAAAATCTATGTTCTTTTTATAAAGAATTGAGCTCAAGCCATAGAGGGCAGGAACATCAATTATACCCATTCCTCTTACTTCCATCATCCCTCCTGTAATAAAGGGAGATCTTCCAGCAAGCATTCCGTCAATATTCTTTATATCTACAGCATCATCAGCCACCAATCTATGACCCCTTTTAATCAGTTCCAAAGCAGTTTCACTTTTACCTATTCCACTTTCACCAGTGATAAGTATACCTATTCCATATACGTCCACAAGTACACCATGAAGCCTTGTTTCCGGAGCTAATTTATCAGATAGATAATTTGTCAATCTACTTATAAACTTAGTTGAACTCATATTGGTTCTTAAAAACCATCTATCATATTTTGCGGCATAATGAGTTATTTCAGGCTGAGGATTAAGTCCTCTAGTTATAATTACACAGGGAGTTTCAAAGGAAAAGAACTTATTTAATCTTTTCTTTCTGAGCTCAGGCTGCATTCCCTCTAAAAAGCTCCATTCTGCCATTCCTATTACCTGAATTCTCTCATTTGCAAAATAATTATAAAAGCCTGTAAACTGAAGTCCAGGTCTATTAAAATCACTCACATCTATTATATTATCTTTATTTCCTTCATTTAGCATTTCTAAATTTAGGTCTTCTATTAAATTCTGTATCAATACTGACATAAATACACCCCAATCCTACGTATATAATTCTGCACTAAGACAAATAAATTATACCATATTCAATTATATGAGGAAATTACATTATTATTTTTTTATTTTTTATATGTATCTTTCGACTATTTTCAATATTTCATAATTTATATTTTGTTTTTTGGAATTATTGATACGTTTACATTTTACATAATTGAAAATGGTCAACATTATTGTAAATTAATGTAACTGATTTATTATTGCAATTTGTACTATTTTTGGTAAAATAGATTTTGCGTAACAAATTCACTATATATAGGTTATGTTTTTAGTTTACAAACATTTTAATTACTTTATTTACCAAAAATATATATGAATGCGCATAATTAAAAATAAGGTGTGATTTTTGATGAATAACAATTACTTAATAAAAAACATTGAGGTATTAAGAGAAAAATTGTACTCTTATCTCATTTATTTAGAGCCAACTGATAATAAAGTTGTATATCTAAGTCAACAATTGGACAAGCTATTGGTGTTATATGAATCCTATAAGAATCTGGAGAGCGTATCACTATCATAATGAAAAACACCTCAAATGAGGTGTTTTAACTCGTTCCCAATATGCCGTGATCCTAAATGTTCACAACCTGCTATCTTGCAGGTGGGTTCTTCTCATCATACCTCAGTCGTCTCCATCTTGGAAATCCAATACAGCCTATGCTGCTGGAGCTTGACACATTATGATTGATGAAAATCCCGTTATTATTTCGTAGGTTGAACATATTAAGCCACGCACATCTCAGGATTAATAGATACGTTTTTAATGTAATTATATCACATATCCCTGTATCTTCAATGTCTGATATAAGCTGCTTATACTAAAAAATAAGGTATGTAAAGCCAATGCTATGATAAGCTTTACATACCTTAGAATTTCTCTTTTTTTTAAATCTTTTTAGAAGAATTTCACTCTAAATTTCAAGCTCTTCTAACACATCTTCTATCTCGAATTCATCATCTTCTTCTCCAATTACTGCAATGAATTCACAATAGTCATATTCTTCCTTATCCACATCATATGCAACATATTGTGCTTGGACTTCCTGTGATTCCATTAGCTCTTCAATAATTTCCCCCACATTATCTACAGCTATTTCACTTAAATATGGAAGGAAATATTCTGAATACCACACTTCTCCCTGTGACTCTTCTTTACATTCATCATCAGCATAGGACCTTGCCGCAGATATTTCTTCTTCATCAAAATCGTAGAAAAGTCTCATAATCATTAGATTATTTTTGTACTTTATTTCCTCATGCTCTTCCATACCACTTTGTTCAAAATAGTTTATGATTGCTTTTTTATCCATTTTTCCACCTCCACAAAATATATCTGTATTTTTTATAAGCAGGCTATGTCTTAAAAGAATATCGGTATAAACTTTGGTAGAATATCAATATTTAAAACAGAGCCTATAAATATAAAAAATTTTATTCACCATAAAGTAATTTAGAATACTCTTTTTTTACTTCGATAAATTCTTTATCATCTTCAACCATATTGTAAACAACTTTTCCATCTTCTTCATCTACTCTAAATACAAAAGCATCATCTTCATTTCCATCTGTAGGTGATAATATAAGATATTCTAATTCGTCTAAATATATTTTTGCTACTATTTCAAGCTCAACCTTATTGCCATCTTCGTCTTTAAATGCCATTACTTCTTTTTCTTCCATAAGTAACACTCCTTTTCCATAATCGTGCTAAAGCATATTTTACCATAGTAATATCCATATGTATAGATATACAAGCTCTTAATTGATAATCAAGATATCTTATATATCTTTTTAGCCTTATCTACATACATTATTCCATCTAGATGATCTATTTCGTGACAGAACACTTTTGCGAGTAGTCCTTCTGCATTATATTCCACATTCTCACCTTTCATATTCATGCCTGTTACTTTTATCCGCTTTGGTCTGACTAATTCTCCTTCATATCCTTCATAACTCAAGCAGCCTTCTACACTAATTTCTTTTCCATGCCTTTCTACAATCTTAGGATTTATCAATATTATGCTTTCACTGTCTTCTGTAAGCTGGATTATTATAACCCTTTTTAACACTCCTATTTGTGGTGCTGCCAAGCCTACTCCTTTTCCCTTTAGCGTATCCTTTAAATCTTCCCCTAGCTTAAATATTTCTTCATCAATTGTTTCTACTTTCTTGCAAGTTTTTTTTAGCATTTTATCTCCATACTGTAAAATTGTTCTTTTTGCCATTCCTTTAAGTCTCCCCCTATTACTATATATAATAAAATTCTTCTATTAATTTGTTGGAGTTTAAAAACACATAAAAGCATCTTCTCTCTAGAATTAGTCCATTATTTAAAAACATAGGTATATCAATAGAGAAGTCCTCCAGGTGTATTCTATTAAGTGTCTCTATATTATTTTTGCTTGCAAATTTTAATTTTAATTCTCTTTCTTCATCTTTAGCTATATCCCTGCTTAAAAATTCAGGTATCCAGTTCTTCTTGTTAGATCTAATAAAATCATATTTAATTAAATCTTTTAATACCTGCTCATCCTTAAAAACATATTTTTTATTAAAATCTAAAATTATCTTATAATAGTCTGCAAGAGATATATTTCTGTTGAAATAGCCCATCGATTCATATAGCTGGGAAAATTGAAAAAATAAATTAAAGGGATTATCTATTCCATCCAGCATAAATTTCATCACATTTCTAAAATTTCCACTATTATAATATCTGTCTACTATTTCTTCAACCTTTTTTAAGGTTATGAGTTCATCATAGGATATGTCGTTAGATCTCAATATCTCGTAGGGAGCGTAATCCGAATATATTATTCCCCATTTTTCTGTCTCTTCTCTCATTAATGATCCCTTTAGCATTTTAAGAAATCCAAGCTGAATTTCATCTCCTCCCATATAAAATACTTCATTAAAAGAATTGATAAAAGATTGGAAATCTTCTTCTGGAAGTCCTGCGATTAAGTCTAGATGCAGATTTATATTATCAGTTCTTTTTAGCTTCTTTACGATGTCAGCTAATTCCTGTACATTCATAGTCCTATCTATGTTAGTTATTACTTTAGGATTTGTTGTTTGAACTCCTATCTCAAACTGGAACCTACCCTTTGGTGCCTTTGACAGAAGTTCTATATCCTCTTCTGAAAACAGGTCCGCTGATATTTCAAAATGAAAAGTAGTGTCTGTGGATAAATCCATTAAAAATGTCCATATTTCTCTAGAATACTTCTTATTGCAGTTAAAGGTCCTGTCTACGAATTTAACTAAAGGCACTCCTTTTTTTATTATTCTTAATAATTCCTGCTTCACCAATTCAATATTTTTAAATCTTACTCCTTGAGTTGTAGAGGACAAACAATATTTACAACTAAACGGACATCCTCTCATAGACTCATAATAAATTATCTTATGCTCAAAGGACTCCTCCTCTCTATATGGAAATGGAAGCTTATCCATATTCATAAGAGACCTATTGCCATTGAATTTAATTTCGTTACCTTCTCTATAATATATCCCTTTTATACCTTCTATGCCTAAATCACCATTTTTATATAAAATAAATTCTCTGAAGGTTTCTTCACCTTCTCCCTGAATAACATACTCTCCAACATTGTTTAATAAAAAGCTTTCGCTGTCATAGGATACCTCAGGCCCACCATATAAAATTTCTATATGCCTATCCACCTTTTTTATTAAATTAGCAAGTTTTATTATCATTTCTATATTCCATATATAGCAGGAAAAAGCAATAATCTCAGGTTTCTCTTTCATTATAAGCTCAAGTACTTTTTCTATTCTATCATTTATGGAAAATTCGCATATATCACATTTATAATCAATGTCCTTAGTGTATTCTCTCAAATACCTAACCGCCAGATTAGTGTGAACAAATTTAGCATTGATGGCGCATAATAGTACTTTCAATGTTTATTTTCTCCTTTCGTTTTGCCCTTATATAGAAAATTTCATCATTTTCTTTTGTATCAACTATATCAAAGTAATTTTCTATTATCCTCTTTGTATTCTCAGCTGTTATGCTTACAAAGGGATTTAATTTTCGTATCTTAATTTTCTTTGTTTTATTGTTGGGAAGTTTCGTAGTAATATTTAGATTAATGATACATCCTCTAGGCTTTTTTATATCCCATATCATTATTTCTCCCCTGCTTTTCAAATATTTTAATGCACTTTCTATAAATCTTTTTCTTGAAGACAATGTATTCAGCTTTCCTATTGAAAAAAAAAGTGATACCACATCATAGGATTCTGAAATAATTATATCCTCATCCTCCTTACACAGATATTCTACAGCTATTTCATCCTTTGAGGTTTCTTCCGTTTCCCTGCATAAGTTATATATGACTCCGTAATTTTCATCACCAATATCTATTATATCACCTTTTATCACTATTTCATTCATATCTATTTCAACTGTATTTTTAATATAGCTTAATCCCATAAATTGAAAACTCATAACACGCCCTCCAACACACTAATTTTTTACATCGTTCTATTTAGGCTATGTTTTAAAATATTTATGTTATTTCTAGAGTTTGGGACCCTTAAGGCATTTATCAGCATTCTCTTAAAGCATAGCCACGTTTTAAAGTAAATTCTTAATTTTATAATTCAACAAAAAAATAAAAAGTCCTCCAGTTACTGGAAATATATTCTTCATTGTAAAAAAATATAAATATAATTACAAGAATAAAAAAAGCTACATACATTAAAGTACATAGCGAGATAAATATTCTTTCATTGTATTAACTTCTTCATAATTATTTACATTTTTCTTATATATCTTTACTCTTTCTTCTGTAAAAATTACTTGTGGAACATTATCATACTTACTTTCATTGATTAGGTAGCCTTCTATGTATTCTTCATCAGCGCTATAATTATGTAGAAATATAGTATTTTCATACATATCTAAAGCTGCAATTGAAACCCTCTGCTCTTCGTTAACCGTAATTATTTTACCTTTTTCTACATCAAAAATCTCCACAGGCTTTAACGAGCCATCTCTGTGATATCCTTTAGTAAAAAGAAGTCCATTAAATTTTGAATTACTCACATCTAAAAAAGCTACATATACAAAGCTGTCTTCCCTAGATAATTTCTTCCTTTTCCTTAGATTTTCCTTCATGCTTTCACATTGCCTAAGGGCATTATTTACTGATAACTTATATATCTGTTTTCTTAGAAATGAAGGCTTATCATACACTTTAATCATTGTTGAAGCCATATTAAATCCCCCCGAAAAAAACGCAACTTTCTTTATAATATGAAATAATTATACAACATTTTTCTCATTTTAGTCAAACATTTAATTAGATTTAATTTTGGCACAACCACAAACTAATAATTGGATTTTATGTAATATTAGAGAATGTTTTTTAGTATGTTTGCCCCCTCTATATTTTTTAGTTTAATTTTCTTGTCATAAATGCATTATTTATACTATCACGTATATATTATTTTTTTATGAATACATATTAGTGTAAGCAATAAAAAGGATTTTATATGGTAAAAATTGATTCCTTTATAAAAAATTCTTTTCTCTTAATAACCTCCAATTTAACTACTGGAATACTAGGATTTATTTTTTCAATAATACTTTCTAACGCTCTTAAAGCGGAAGGCATGGGGTTATATGGACTAGTTATGCCAGTGTATAATTTATTTATCTGTTTAATTTGCGGAGGAATAACCACCGCCGTATCAAAAGTAAGTGCAGAATATTATGCTAAAAAACAATATGAAAATTTAAGAAAGAGTATAAATACTACTTTAGTTTTCAACTTAATATGGGGATTAATAATTATTTCACTAGTTTATTTGTTTTCACAAAGTATTTGTACATACATAATAAAGGATCGCCGGACGGTTTTTGCTTTAAAGCTTACTTGTCCCGCTATGCTTTTCATTTCATTAACCAGTACATTAAAAGGATATTTTTATGGAATATTAAAAGTAGGCGTACCTGCTTTTATAGATATATTTGAAAAATCAGTAAGAATATTGATATTATTGAGTGTACTTAAAATAACTGAAGCAACCTCATTAACTGCTACGGTAACAATTGCATATTTAGCTCTATGCATAGGTGAATTTATATCGTTAATATTTCTTTTTTCATATTATAAATTAGATATAAAAAAGTATAATAACCGCAGCCTAAAAAGCGAAGGCAGAGGGCAATTAATATTTGATGTGTTGTACATATCTATGCCCCTATGTATAAATGGTTTTTTGACAACCATACTGTCTACTACCTCTGCTCTTATTGTGCCTAGAAGACTGATGCAGGCGGGCATTGCCTACCAGGACTCTCTATCCTTAATAGGAAGATTTAACTCCATGGCAACTGGGATAGCTTTTTTTCCACTTATAATAGTCTCTTCTATAAGCACATTATTAATACCAGATATATCTCAAAGTTTAAGCAAAAAAGACTTTATAGCTGTAGAAAAAAGAATTCAATGGGTTCTCAGAATATCCTTTGTTCTTGGAATGTCTACATTAATTATCTGCATGGTGCTTGGAGATAATCTTGGTAGGATGTTTTTTAAAAGAGATGACTTAGGAGATTTTATTAGATTTTCAGCTTTATCAGCTCCTATTTTATTTACTATGGTATCTAGTATTGGTATACTAAATGGTCTTGGTAAACAAAATATTATCTTAAGAAATTCTATTATAACCTCTATTACAGAATTGATTTTGCTATCTATATTGACTGGCATACCATCTATAAACATATATGGTTACGGCATAAATATTTTTATTACTTCTACCCTGTTGTTAGTTATGAATTTATCTGTTATATCTGATTATATTAAATTAAAATTCAATTTAGTAAATGTGCTTATATTTATACTGGTGGCTCTTCTTTTCTATGACTTGATGAAATTTTCATTCATCTATATTTTATCTAACAAATTCATTGTCAAAAATATCCTATTAATATCTTTAGGTTTTTTAATGACTCCTTGCTGTATTATAATGATGAGACTAATTGAAAAGAGAGAATGATTATCTCATTCTCTCTTTTATAAAGTTAGGCATAATTTTCACTAATCTAGGAGGCAGTGTGTTCATATCCTTTTTAGTTATTCCTCCGCAAAGCACTAGTGAATAAGCATATACGATTCCACCTACAGCTATAGCTACTATAATAACTGTAAATTTGAAGGTAGATCCCATAGCTTTATTTGCAAATAATTTATCTAAGGGCAGCTTTACTGCGTATATTGAAATAGCCATAAAAATGGAGGCTATGACTGGTCTTATTGCATACCTTAAAGTTCTTATTCTTATGCCTAAAGTATTATTTATATATGTCCTATTTATAAGTAAAGGTATTAAAAAGCATAGAATATTTCCAAATATGGCTCCAAGAATATTAATGGATGGTACAGCCACAAATATATAATTAGCCACTATTTTAACAATTATGCCCAAAAGCATCGACAGCGTAACTGCATACATTTTCCCCATTCCCTGAAGAATGGTGTTTTGTATTTGCACTATAGACATTAAAACTATAACCACGGCTCCAAACTTCATAAGCAGAGTCCCATCTTTAGCACCATTAGGAAATAACACATAAAATATATTTCCACCTAAAACGGCCAGTCCAACTGCCGAAGGAACAGAAATCATAAGACAAAGCTTAAACGCATAACCTATCTTAGCTTGTAATAGCTTTCTATCTTTTAACGCTGCTGCTCCTGAAATAGACGGAAGTATAGCTGCACTTAACGCGGAAATTAAAGTTATAGGTACATTTATCAATGTATTATATTGTGATAAAGTACCATACTTTTCGTTAGAAATAAATCTAGTAAATCCAGCCTTCATTAATCTATTTCTTATATTAAATGTATCAACCAAGTTTCCTGCATTCTGGAGTCCCACGCTCATGGTTATTGGAAATCCATAATGAATTATTCTTCTAACTAAGGTTTTAGGCGCAAGCCTTGCTTGCTCCTCATAGGTCTCTCCCTTAGGAAGCTTTATAACTTTATTTTTTTCATACATAATCATCAGATATATACATGCAAAAAGAGCTCCAGCTGTAGTTCCCACGGTGGCACCAGCCACTCCATACTCAACATTTGACTTAATTAATATAGCTGCAAATACCAGACTAAAAACAGTGTTTAGAACTTGTTCACCAACTTGAGATACAGCTGTAGGTGTCATATTTCCTCTTCCTTGAAAATATCCTCTATAGGCAGATAATACTGCCGTTATAAGAATCGTAGGTGACAATGCCAGCAAAGATAAATAAGCTTCTTTTGCGTTACCTAAATTTGATAAAGGTTTTGCTAAAATTATCATAAGCAATGCCATAAGCAGGCCCAAAGCAAGCAGCATAGCTCGAGCTATTTTGAAAGCTCGAGATACATCTTTATATCTTTTTTGTGCTATTAGTTCAGAAATAAGTTTAGATATAGCTACAGGTATTCCCGAATTTGTTAATACATATATAACCGTAAAAATAGCATAGGTAGTACCATAAATACCATAACCATTTTGGGTGAGAATACGTGTTAAGAAAGGTACGTATAAAAGTGAAAGTACCTTTACCAACATACTTGCTGCTGATAGTATAGCAAATCCCTTAGTGGTAGACTGCTCCTTCATTAATCATAAACCTCTCTATACTAAAATTTAAATACATCATTTCTTATTTTTTTAAAAATTGGAGGAAGGGTTTCCGCAACAGTTTTATTGTTCATATAATTAAGTTTTTCTGGACAATTAGAAAATATTAATTTATAAGCATATAGGAATTGATAGTCAAGACCAAATTTATTAAAAAAGAAACTGTTTAGCTTTTTATCCCCATACTTGCCGTCCCCTACTAGTGGATTACCTAATTCACTTAAATGAGCCCTTAATTGATGGCTTCTTCCAGTAATAAGTTCAATTTCTATAAAAGAAAAGAGCCCATTGCTTTGTATATTTTTAACCTCCATAGCGATTTTTTTAGAATCCTTTACTGGCTCAAAATATACTTTAGAAATATTATTTTCCTCATCTTTTCTTATGTATCCTTCATATATTCCATCCTTAATTCTTCCTTTTACCAAGCAGGAATAATATTTTTTTATATCCCTTTCTCTTATCATTTCATTAAGAAACCTTAAGCTTTCATAGTTTTTACCGAATATAACCATGCCAGAAGTATTTCTATCAAGTCTGTTGCAAGATGCCGGAGTAAAGGTTCTTTCACTTGAAGGATCATAGTCTCCTTTTTCTACCAAGTATGATATGACAATGTCGGTTAAAGTAGGTTCTCCATTTTTTTTATCTGAATGAACTAAAATATTAGGTTTTTTTTCTACAATAACCATATTTCCATCTTCAAAGCTTATCTTTAAATCTGCATTTACTTTAATATAATCAGGAGACTTTTTTTCATTTGATTGCAAATTTATTAAAAGCTCATCTCCCTCTATAAGTGCATACTTCTCTTTAGCCTTTTTACCATTAACTTTTATATCCCCAGTCCTTATACCTCTATAAATACCGCTAAGAGGAACATCCTTTAGGTATTTTCTTAAAAACTTATCTAACCTTTGCCCTGCCTCATTCTGTCCTATAGTTATCTTCATCAGTACCTCCATATTAAATTATATTAAAAACTAATTAGAATTCTGTAAATAATCAAAAGCTGCCTTGCACTGGATGGCAACACCATATTGCAAGCAATTTTCATCTATATCAAAAAGGCTTCCATGAGCTGGATTCACTATACCTTTTTCTTTGTTACCACTTCCGAGGAAATAAAATGCTGCATCCCTCTCTAAAGAGAAGTAAGCAAAACTTTCCACTCCCATGCTAGGATTTTCCATATTAAACACATTATCTGCCCCTATTACATCCTCAGCACTTTTTCTTACTAAATCCACCATAAAATCATTATTATAAAGACAAGGATAGCTTTCCTCTATTTCAACTTCACACTTTCCTCTCATGGACGCTGCTATGCCTTGAGCTACTTCTTTAACTCTCTTTACTACATATTCTCTATGCTCTGATTTCATAGTTCTTATTATGCCGCCTATATTAACTTCTTCTGGTATTATATTTTGTGCACTTCCTCCATTAATATAACCAACAGTCACAACCGCAGGATCCACAGGAGGAATTTCTCTGCTTACTATAGTTTGAAGAGCAATTATTATGTTAGAAGCAATAACTACTGGATCTATGGTATCTTCAGGATGCGCCCCATGACCTCCTTTTCCTATAATTTTTATTTTAAAAGGATTTGATGCAGCGTTAACAACATTTTTCTTGATTTTAATTTTTCCACACTCTAAGTCTTCTGCTACATGAAGTCCTATAACTGCATCTACATGAGGATTTTCTAAAGCTTTTTCCGCTATCATAACTTTAGCGCCGCCTGTCGTTTCCTCTGCTGGCTCAAATAATAATTTAACATTTCCTTTAAGTTCAGATTTTATGCTATTTAATATTTTAGCCGCTCCCATAAGTATGGTCATATGTCCATCATGTCCACAAGCATGCATCCTTCCTGTGCTTTTTGAGGAATACTCACAAGCTTTTTTATCTTGAAGTGGAAGTGCGTCCATGTCAGCTCTTAAAGCTATAGTTTTAGAATTTTCACTGCTTTTTCCGCCACATATTATTCCACATATTCCTGTACCGGCTACTTCTGTATATTCAATTCCTTCAGCCTTTAGAAATGCTTTTATGGTTTTAGATGTATTAAACTCTTCATATCCAAGTTCAGGATTTTGATGAAAATATCTTCTCCACTCTACTAACTGGGTATATAAACCATTAGCTAGAGAATAAAAATCAAATTTATTTTCCAATATGTTTCCTCCTAACTTTACTGCCAATATATTTCTATCTCATCATTTTCTTTTAAATCATCATAGTAGCTTGCATTTTTACCATTAAGTTTCAATATGAGTTTTCCTCTTAGCACAGTCATATCAAAATTTATATAATTAAAAACATCTACAAAAATGTACTTTTCTTTTCCCTTAAGTTCAATCGTATCTGAATTAACTATCACCTTAACAGCCTTAGTAACTTTAGTTTCTTCTTTTATCATACGGTCATTTTCTATATTATCTTTATTCTGTTCCTCTCTTTTTGATGAATCAGAAGAAGTATTTACATCAACAATCATATTAATTCTATCTTCAAGTTTAATTTCATAATCATAATTTATAGGATATCCTCCCAAATAAAACTTTGCATCTGGCTCCACTTTACCAACATAATACTTTATAAAATCACCTAAGGTTTTAGCAACAACTATTTGAACTTCATCCTGTTCTTTAATAGTTTCTGTAAATTCAACTTTTTTACCGTTTACTATTGCCATAGGTTCTATATTACATATTTCTCCGTTAAAATAAAAGCTTAAAGAATCGTAAGTCAATGCATAATCCATAACTTTAGGTTCCGCATCTTTACCGTCCTTAGCGTATTTTATTTCAATTTTATCCCCTTCTTTTACTGAAGTATCTACAGAGGCCATTTCACCGTTAACTTTTATTTCAGCCGGTTCTGCCATAGTGCCAAAGGCCAAACGTTTTGCTCCGTTAAAATTAAATCTTATATTTTTTCCATTTCTAGCCAAAAGAACTTTAGCATTCACTCCAGCTTGAACCAAAACATCCATAACAGTATGCTTATTGTAGTTAAATAGACTTACTACGCTTCCGTTTAAGTTTACATCAATAAAATCATGTCCTATTTGTTTAATATAAGTAAGTGCTATACCAAGCACAGTTACTCCAGTGCTTCCCAAATTAACATCACTGTCAGCTACATCAACCACTGCCTCTCTGCCTCTTATTCCTATCCTTTGAGTTGGCAAATTCAGTTTTTCAGAAAGCATATCTATAAGCATTGGGGTATGTGCTCCTCCACCTACCAAAAAAACAGCATTTGGTGATTTACCACCATTGAGTTCAATTAGCTTGCTTGAAACTTCATCACTAAGCTTTGCAACCACTGGCTGAATTATTTTATATACTTCTTCCTTAGTTATCTCATTCTCTAAGCCCATTATGTCCATGTATTTTAACGAGCCTGTTAAAGATATCTGGCGTTTTATTTTTTCAGCCGTATTAAAATCCACAAGCAAATTCTGAGCTAAGACTTCTGTAACCTCATCTCCAGCTATCGGTACCATTCCATAAGCTACTATGCTGTCTTTGCTGCTTATAGCTATATCAGAAGTTCCCGCCCCTATATCTATAAGTGCTAAATTAAGCAATCTAAGATTTTGAGGTATAA
Organism: Clostridium sp. 19966; assembly: GCF_032335695.1. Classification (NCBI taxonomy): domain Bacteria; kingdom Bacillati; phylum Bacillota; class Clostridia; order Eubacteriales; family Clostridiaceae; genus Clostridium; species Clostridium sp. 19966. The sequence continues at coordinate 178,755 of NZ_JACTOJ010000001.1, read as the reverse complement.
CTGCTTCCATAGCTGCAATAGGCTCTAAAGTTAAGCTTCCAACCTTAAGTCCAACCTTATCCATAACCGCATATAAGCTATCCACTACAGACCTTGGAAGAAAAGTTGCTATTACTTCTACACCAACTTCTTCACCTTTGTGTGATAATAAATTATTAATAACATACCCATTAAGATAATAATTTTTAACACTATATCCTACGCAGTACAGCTTACCTTGTGTATTCTTGTTTATAGATTCCTCTGCTTTCTTTACAGCAGTGAGTTCAAGACTTCTTATAATATTTCTATCAACTTCTTTGTCTTCATCTATATTAAATTCTGACTTTTCGGTGGATGTCTTCAGAAATCTTCCTGCTGCTGCAATGGCTACCTTTTCAAGTTTAATTTCAAGTTTTTCTTCCAGTGACCGCTTAACTTTATTAACTGCATTAGCTACCAAAGTTATATCATGTATTTGACCATCTAACATCGCACGCTCTTCATGCTCTACATAATTTTCATAAAGCACATGAAATTTTTTTTCTTTTAACACTCCTACTGTACCAATGACAGATCTAGTCCCTATATCCAATGAAAATATTGCTTCACTAGGATTAACTTTAGTGTTCATATATATCCAACCTCATCATATAATATAATTAATGCTCTAAACAAATTATATTACATGAATTTGCTACATTCAATTGATTTATTCCACATTCGTTTATAAATGGAGATATTTCTACAGTTTTTTCCTTGAAAACACCTGGCGAAAACATAAAAATATTTTCTTTTGCTCGTGTAATGGCTACATAAAACAACCGTCTTTCCTCTTCAATATTAGTTTTTTTATTTTCCCTTTCATAGGGAATCTGTCCATTTATGCAATTTACGATGAAAACATTATTGAATTCCATACCTTTAACTCCATGAATGGTACTTAAAACAACTCCATCTTCATTGCTTTTCCTTTTATCTATGTTTTTATTTATTTTTTCAACATGCTGAAAAAAGTTTGAAATAGAAGAAAACTGAGTAATACTGGAGTTGAATTCCTGCACTATATCTAAAATCTCTTCAATAGGCATACCACTTTTTTTAGAATATTCTTTAAGATAGTCTATATATTTTATTTTATACAATATATAATCAACTATATCCTCAATATCTAAGCTGTTAATCCAAAATATTTTTTCTTTCAATTTATGCAAATCCTTATATTGGTATATAGGAAGAGATGATATTGAAAACACAACATTGAAACAATCGCTTTTATATGGATACGATTTTAATTTATTTAAGTTCACTTTACTTATATATCTAAAGGGTCTGTTTACTATTCTTATAAAGCTTTCTCTATGAGTTAAATCCATGCTTAATCTTATATAGCTCATTATATCCTTACAAATAAAATGATTAAAGAAATTATAGCTCTTATCCAATAAAACAAAAGGTATTTTGCGTATGATAAGTTCATCTATTATGCTTCGGCTCTCAATATTAGTCCTGTATAAAATAGCATTATCCTTATATTTTATCTCATTGTTATATACTAAACTGTCTATAATGTCAATAATCTGCTTGCTCTGGTCCTTTTCATTTTTTATGCATTGAAAATTTACACTTCCATCCTTATTTTCATTGCATTTAAATATTTTCTTATTTCTCATTTCATTACAATTTATAAGATATGCTGATGCATCAACTATTTGTTTTCCGCTTCTATAATTGTTGGTGAGATATACCTTGCTTGCATTTAAAAAATGTTTGTGAAAATCCACCATGTAATTTGGCTTTGCTCCTCTAAAGCCATATATGCATTGATCCTCATCTCCCACAGCAAATACCGAATTGCCTTTTGAAAGAAGCTTTAGAAGATTCATTTGTATATCATCACAGTCTTGAAATTCGTCAACTAAATAATATCGATACATACTTTTATAATAATTCAATATGTCTTTCTCATTAAATAATTCTTTGGTTTTAGCCATTATATCATCAAAATCTAAAAGTCCCAGCTGCTTTTTATAATTTTCATACTCCAAAAAGCATTTTAAAAATACATCTTTACTTATAGGATAAAAAAACTTATCATTCTCTAGCCTTTCTTCTGTTTTATACCTTGATATAGAATTTATAAAGGTTTTTACTACTTCTTCTCCAGCTTCACCTATTATTTTTTTTAAATTTCTATTTATTACATTAAAAACATCAGCCTCATTAATAATTTTTATATTTCCTATGTGACTTCTCAAAATTTTATAAAAGAAAGAATGAAATGTACCAAAGAAAGGAATTTCTTTTTCAGAGAAATAAGCTTCATACCTCTTTCTCATATTTTCAGCTGCAGCTCTAGTAAAAGTAATAATAACTATAGAATTAGGCATTATTTCTTTATTTTTAACTAAATACCCTACTCTGTTAACAATAACGGTGGTCTTTCCAGAACCAGGCGATGCCACTACCAATACATTTTCATTTTGTGTTTCTACTATATTTCTTTGATTTTCATCCAAAATTAATTTATTTACCAATATCTAATCTCCTTTATAAAAGCTTTATCAAAATTATTGACATATGAATAAATTTCTATTCTTATATATCTGATTTATTTAAAATATATACTATTGTATAAATTTGAATGTAGTATTAAAATTAATGTTAATGTTTTATAAATTTTTTTTATAGGAGTTTTTATTATGAATTCTAATGGATTTGATGTGAAAAATGAAAGAAATCTAACTATGTTAGTAGATTTCTATGAGCTTACCATGGGAAATGGATATCTAAAAAACGGTGTAGGAAATAAAATTGCCTATTTTGATATGTTTTTCAGAAGAGTTCCAGACGGAGGCGGATATTGTATTATGGCTGGAGTAGAGCAGCTTATAGAATATCTTTCCAACTTAAAATTTACTGATGAGGATATACAATTTCTCAAAAGTAAAAATATATTCAGTGATGACTTTATAAACTATCTTAAAGACTTTAATTTTAGCTGCGATGTTTGGGCTGTACCTGAAGGTAACCCCGTATTTCCAAACGAGCCTTTGGTTACAGTAAAGGGCCCTGTTATACAAGCTCAATTCGTAGAAACAATGATTCTTCTAACCATTAATCATCAGACTCTCATAGCAACTAAAGCTAATAGGATTTGCAGAGCAGCTGATGGAAGACCTGTTATGGAATTTGGTTCTAGACGAGCTCAAGGTTACGACGGAGCTATATATGGCGCTAGAGCTGCAGTAATTGGCGGATGCTCTTCTACAGCCTGCACTATCTCTGAAGAAATGTTTAAGGTTCCTAGCACAGGTACTATGGCTCACAGCTGGGTTCAGTTATTTCCTACAGAATATGAAGCTTTCAAGGCATGGGCATTAACCTATCCAAATAACTGTACACTTTTAGTTGATACCTATAATGTGCTAAAATCAGGCATGCCAAATGCTATAAAAGTGTTTAAAGAAATTTTAGTTCCTCAAGGAATTAGACCTGCAGGCATAAGAATCGATAGCGGTGATATAACTTATCTTACTAAGATGTGCAGACAAATGCTGGATGAGGCGGGTTTTTCAGACGCTAAAATAATAATATCCAATTCCTTAGATGAGCATATAATTTCAGATGTGTTATCTCAAGGGGCAAAAGTAGACGGCTTCGGCGTAGGAGAAAGACTTATCACTGCTAAATCAGAACCTGTTTTCGGCGGTGTATATAAGCTTTCTGCCCTAGAAGAAAATGGAGAAATAATTCCTAAGATTAAGATTAGTGAAAACGAGGAAAAAATAACCAATCCTGGTTTCAAAAAAATATATAGAATATTTGAAAAAAGTTCTGACAAGGCAATAGCAGATTTGCTTACACTAAATAATGAGGTTATAGACGTTACTAAGCCTTTAACTATATTTGACCCTGTATATACTTGGAAGAAGAAGAAAATTAAGAACTATTACATTAAAGAGCTTCAAGTTAAAATATTCGAGAATGGGAAAACAATATACAAAAGTCCTGATGCTCTCACATTGAGAAGTTTTGCTAAAGATGAAGTAAATAAGCTTTGGCCTGAAGTGCTAAGATTTGAAAATCCTCATAATTATTATATAGATCTATCTCAAAACCTTTGGGATTTAAAACAGTCTCTTCTTCATAAGCTTTCTGGTAATTTTGAAGAATAATTTAAAGCAGAACCTTTGTAAAAAGTCAAAGAGGTGCTTACACGCTTTTACAAAAGCCAGTAAGCACCTCTATTATATAGGCAAACGTTTAAATATTTAATGCATACCCTTATTCATTAAATAAATGTCAGACCCATAATATCTAAATAATTTTTATTAAAAATAGTTTTTTACATAAATTCTTTCTATAAATTGCTTATCTTCTTCATTATCATATGTCAAATCAAACCCAGCTATCTCTTTCATATTTATAGTGCTTTTTGCCTTTGATTTTCTAAAAGGACATCCTTCACTATCTTCTTCATAGTGATAAAACGGGCATTCTTTATAGCAATTTATTTTTTCATCAGAAGTTGAAAGAAATGGACACAAACTCATAAATAACTCCCCCACCTATGCTTAAAGCTTATTCTCATTATGATAGTTAATCATAATACAAAAGCTAATATATGTAAATATATTTCAGTAGAATTAAATAATTTTTAGCAATTTTAACATTTTAGCAACAAATATATAAATAAAATGCACATAAATGTTAATTTATGTGCATTTTAATATTGTTATTTCAATTCTTTTAAAACTTCAAGCAGATAGTTCCAAGTTCTTTCTGTGGAAGATATGCTCAATCTTTCATCAGGAGTATGAGCATCATATATATTAGGACCAAAAGATATCATATCTATTGCTCCAAATTTCTCTTCAAGGAATCCACACTCAACTCCAGCATGTATAGCCACTACTTCAGGCTCTGCATCATACATTCTCTTGTATACTTTTTTTAGAATTTCTCTAAGCTCTGAATTAGCATTATATTTCCATTCTGGATATTCTGAAGTAACCTTAACTTTAGCACCTAAAGCCTCTGCTATGATTATAGTTTGATTAAGTATATCGTATTTAAGAGTTCTTACAGAGCTTCTTACAGCACTATCATAGTCTATTTCATTTTCCTTGGTAGTAAGTACACCTATATTGGTAGAGCTTTGTACAAGTCCTGCTATGTCTGTACTCATAGTATATATACCATTAGGAATAACATTTAAAAGCTTTATAGCTTTATCCTTTGTTTCCTTAGAGAATACTTTTTCCTCTTTTGCATCAATCACATCTAGTTCCACTCTGATATCTTTATCACTGTTTCTATATTCATTTTTAAGAATAGATTCCCACTCTTCCACTTTAGCTTTTATTTTATCCACATCTTCATGCTTAACTATAATAAAAGCTTCGCTTTCTCTAGGAATAGCATTATTTTTAGCTCCTCCGTTTATTGCAGAAAGCTCAAATTCAACACTTTTTGCAATATCATATAATAGTCTTCCAAGAGTAACATTGGCATTGGCTCTTTCCAATTTTATGTCAGATCCAGAATGACCGCCCTTCAATCCTTCAATTCTTAAATGAAGGTGTGTTCCTTTTATACTGCTTTCAGTCCATTCTATTGGAAGTGCTACATTGGTTCTCATGCCGCCTGCGCAGCTTACTAAAAGCTGTCCTTCTTCTTCTGAATCTATGTTCAGAAGTCTTCTTCCATTTATATGATCTGGTTTTAAATTCATTACTCCAGACATACCGCTTTCCTCATCAGTAGTAAGAACTACTTCTATTGGAGGATGAGCTATATCATCAGAATCTAGAAGAGCCATAGCATAAGCAACAGCTATTCCATCATCTCCTCCCAAGGTGGTTCCTTTAGCTTTTATAAAATCTCCATCCACTACTAGTTCAATAGGATCTTTTTCAAAATCATGAACAGTGGCACGATTTTTTTCGCATACCATATCTAAATGCCCTTGAATGATTACTGTAGCAGAATTCTCATAACCTTTGCTTCCATTTTTCTTTATGATTATATTATTAGCTTCATCCTGAATAACCTCAAGATTTCTTTCCTTAGCAAAAGAAACCAAGTAATCACTTATTCCCTTTTCATTTCCTGATCCTCTTGGAATCCTACTTATTTCTTCAAAAAAACTAAAAACCTTAACTGGTTTTAATCCATCTAATACTCCAGCCATATATAATCCCTCCATATATAAAATATAAAAATACATAAAACTTATAAAGTTATAATTATATTGTGTATTTTCTTTATTAAATAATTCTATCACAAATTTTTTTAATTGTGCACCAATAATAAGTATTTTTTCATATTCCTTCACTTATTTACTCAAACTTAAGTATAATAATACAGTAAAAATATTAAAGAGGTGCTTTTATTGAGATTCCATATAGTAACTTCAGGAGATTCTCCCTGGTCCATTGCAAGAAGATATGGAGTAAACGAAGATACCTTAAAAAAAATTAATGGACTAAATGATATCCCATATTTAGTAGTGGGTCAATCCCTGATTATACCTGGAGTAGAATCCATATATACAGTAAAACCTAGGGATTCCGTTTATTCTATAGCCAAAAGATTTGGTGTAACTCCTGAAAGCATAATAAAATCTAATAATATAACAGATCCTAATTCACTTTCTCCCGGAAGAACTATCATAATCCCTGAAAAGCCAAAACGATACGGTGTTATTGAAACTAATGGCTTTATAAATCCATCAAATGCTGAAAGAGAAACAAGATTGATTAACGAAGCTGGCCCTTACTTAACCTATATAGCACCTTTTAGCTATCATGTAAATGCCAGCGGAGGCTTAGACCCAATAAATGATTCAAATATAATAACTTCAGCTAAAAAATACAACACTGCCCCTCTGCTTTCTGTAACTAATATCAGCGGTGCAGGCTTTGATACTACTTTAATTAACAATATAATGACCAGCGATTCTCTTCAGAAGACTCTTATTAACAATATTCTATCTACCATAAAAAGCAAGGGTTATTACGGCGTTATTGTAGATTTTGAAAGAATATCTCCAGCTAATAGACAGGCCTATAATAATTTTCTGAGAAAATTAACAGATGCTCTTCATCCAAGATACTCTGTTGCAACCGCTTTGGCTCCTAAAACCTATGATATAACAGAAGGTGCTTGGCATGGTGCACACGACTACAAAGCACATGGCCAAATTGTAGATTTTGTAATAATTATGACCTACGAATGGGGCTGGTCTGGTGGCCCACCTATGGCAGTTGCTCCAATTAATGAAGTTAGAAAAGTTATTACCTATGCAGTTTCAGTAATTCCCCCAAAGAAGATAATGATGGGAATTCCCCTCTATGGATATGACTGGACGCTTCCATACATGCCCGGTGGAGAATTTGCTAAAAGTATTGGGTATGTTGAAGCTGTGCAAATAGCTGCACAAAACAGAGCTGCTATAAACTATGATAGAAAATCCGCTTCTCCCTACTTCAATTATTATGATAAAAACAGAGCTGAACATGTAGTATGGTTTGAAGATGCTAGGAGTCTATTTGAAAAATATAAACTTATTAACCAATTCGGGCTAAGAGGTGCTAGTTTCTGGGCTCTAGGAAAGATGGCACCAATGAATTGGTATTTGTTAGATAGCATGTTTACTATAACTAAAGTAGTAAAATAATATATGGGCTATGTTAAAAAATGCTGTAATTTATTTCAATCAGCATTTTAAGACATGGCCCTGTATTATTTTTTATAAAACAAACAAAAAATAGTATATGAAAACAATATGTATATCGAAAGCAAAAATGAAAAGCTTAGAGTAAACGAATTAAAATTTAATGCAAGCTCCGATAATAAATGAAAAGGTCTTAATATATCCCAGGAATTAAATCTCAAAAATCTTCCAACATAAATGGCATAACCGCTCAATATACATATTATTTCTAATATAATGCATCCAATCAACTTTCCTTTTTTTTCCACAATTATGCCGTGCACAATATAAAGAGACAGCATTCCAGAAAAAGCAGCTAAAGTTTCTCCTACAGTAATATGTATGAGCTTTAACCATGGATAAATATTCATGTTATACATTGTTGGCCCATATATATTAGATTTTATAAAAAATGGTTGATTGCTTATGTGTATAAAATCTGTTACCATATAGGCTGCATTAGGAAAAAATATAAACCATAGGATAAATAATATTATCACTATTATTTTTTTATTATAATAATCTAAATATCCTCTTAATCTCTTAGCAAAAAATAAAGGTAATAAAGACAAAAATACATTCCAAATCATGTATAGATGAACAAAGCCTAAGCTCCCCATAGGAATGCTAACTATAAGATAAACAATGAAAAAACATAACATTATTTTTTCTATTCTATCAAGTCTATTTTCTTCCATAATCCTTCTCCCATAAAATATATAGTTCTTAATATGCATAGTATATCAATATTATATATGTTTCATCAATCTGTTAATATAAAAGTTAAAAATATAACTATCCAATAAGCTTTGGCTTTATAGTATTTATACTATATAATAGATGCATAAGAAGAGAAATTATCCTTCCTAGGAGGAATGACAATGAACCATATGAATATTAATGAAGAAAACTTAAAATATTTAAATCTATTAGCTAAACAGTACCCCAACATAGGAGCTGCCAGCACAGAAATTATAAACTTACAAGCCATAATAAATCTGCCAAAAGGTACTGAACATTTTCTTACAGATGTTCATGGTGAATACGAGTCCTTCCAGCATGTATTAAAGAATGGTTCCGGCGTTATAAAGACTAAAATAAATGAAATCTTTGGCAATACTTTAAGAGTAGAAGAAAAAAAATCCTTAGCTACTTTAATTTATTATCCTGAAGAAAAATTAGAAATCATAGAAGCTACAGAAGGAAATCTAAATGATTGGTATAAAGTAACACTCTATAGACTCATTGAAATCTGCAGAGTTGTATCTTCAAAATATACCAGATCAAAAGTTAGAAAAGCCCTGCCACAGGAATTTGCTTATATCATAGAAGAACTTCTTCATGAACAGAACAATATTTCGAACAAGCAAGCCTATTATGAAGAGATAATTAAGACCATAATCAAAATTCGTCGTGCTAAATATTTTATAATAGCCATTTCACATCTTATTCAAAGATTAATTATTGATAGACTTCATATAATAGGCGATATATTTGATCGTGGACCAGGTGCTCATATTATAATGGATACACTTATGAATTATCACAGTCTTGATATTCAATGGGGAAATCATGATATATTATGGATGGGAGCCGCTGCAGGGTCAGAGGCCTGCATTGCCACTGTGCTTAGAATTTCATTGCGATATGCTAATTTAGATACTATAGAAGAAGGTTATGGAATAAATCTTCTTCCACTAGCTACTTTTGCATTAGAATTATATAAAAATGATCCTTGCAAAAGTTTTAAAGCTAAAATAGAAACAGATTGCAGCTACGATAAAAAACACATGGATTTAATTGCGAAGATGCATAAAGCTATATCTATAATTCAATTCAAACTAGAAGGCGCTGTGATAAAGAGAAGACCTGAATTTAATATGAATAGTAGAATTATTTTGGAAGATATTGATTATGCTGCGGGAACTATTGATATTAATGGAAAAACTTATACCCTTAAAGATAATTATTTTCCTACTATAGATCCAAAAGATCCATATAAACTTACTGCAGAGGAAGAAGAATTAATAAATAGAATAAAAAATTCATTTTTAAACAGTGATAAACTTCAAAAGCACATGAAATTTCTATTATCAAAGGGTAGTATATATTTAAATTACAATTACAATCTTCTGTACCACGGCTGTATTCCACTTGATAAAGATGGAAATTTTCAATCCATATTGTTAGACGGAAAAGAATACAAAGGAAAGGAGCTTTTAGGTAAATACGAAACTTTTGTTAGAAATGCTTATTTTTCTAATAACCAAGATGCAGACAAACAAAAAAATATGGATTACATATGGTATCTGTGGTCAGGTCCTAATTCTCCTCTCTTTGGAAAAAATGTTATGAAAACTTTTGAAAGATATTTTATTGATGATATTAAAACTCATGAAGAGATTAAAAATTACTATTACAAATATAGAGATAATGAAAAAATCGTTCATAATATTTTAATGGATTTTGGGTTAAATTCAGAGCTTTCTCATATAATCAATGGACATGTTCCTGTAGAAGCTAAAAATGGTGAAAGTCCCATAAAAGCAAATGGTAAACTTTTGGTAATAGATGGAGGATTATCTAAAGCTTATCAGAGAAAGACAGGAATCGCAGGCTATACATTAATATATAATTCTTATGGACTTGTACTTGCTACTCATGAACCCTTTGAATCCACTGAAAAAGCTATTGAAGATGAAACTGATATAATATCAACTACTCAAGTTTTAGAAAAGGTGCTTAACAGGCAAACAGTTGAAAACACTGACGTAGGAATAGAACTTAAGGATCAAATTAAGGATTTAGAGCTACTTTTAGAGTGTTACAGAAATGGATTAATAAAAGAGCGAATATAATTAACTTCTTTTTTACTTTGTTATAAATATATATTAATAATGCAATACTAAAATTAGTTATATAAATTTATTTCAAAGGGATGAGAGTATTATGCAGTCCAAAAATTTTGAAATTCATCACTCAAAGATTAATACGGTTATATATATATTAAAAAAACTTCTTCCATTTATTTTATTATTAATTATTTTTTCTGCTGCAATAATTTTTATTAACAGCGCATACAAGGATGGAAATTCAAGAAGGCTTTATGCAGCTGATTTTAGATTTGATGTAAGCATGCTTACAGAAACAGCCAATGTAATAGAAATGGAAAGGAAATCCAACAGCTCTTCAGACATCAATGCCTTTGGTTCTGATGGAAAAGCAATAAAAAAAGCTGCCCTTACTTTGGATCTAAAAACTGCACTTATAAAAATTGGAGATACTGATTTTGATAATAAGTTATCAGATGAAGAGTTTGACTCCTTAGGAATGGCAGGACTTGATAATGCTGTTTTTAAAAAAGAATTTAATACATTAAAATTTAATACGATATGCGAGGATAGAAATCTAAAAAATTATGTGGTTATCACAAAAGGTTCCCATGCAGGGACAATACTTTATAACGGAGCTCTTAAATTTATAGATGATGACGGCAGACAATACTTAGGGTTAGAATTATCCATATAAAAAACCTTTTTCCAAAAACTTTTCCAAATCTATTGCATTTTAATAATAATTATCCTATAATAATAGCTGTCGGGTATATAAATATAAAAACCCATTTTAAAATAAGGAAATTATAAATGATATAGGAGGAATTAAAAATGAAGAAATTTGTTTGTTCAGTATGTGGTTATGTATATGAAGGAGAAACTGCTCCAGAGGTATGTCCAGTTTGTAAGGCTCCAAAAGAAAAGTTTATAGAAAAAACTGAAGGTGAAATGGCTTGGGCTGATGAACATGTTATCGGAGTAGCTCAAGGAGTAGATGAAAAAATAGTTGAAGAATTAAGAGCTAACTTTACTGGAGAATGCTCAGAAGTTGGAATGTATTTAGCTATGAGTAGACAAGCTGATAGAGAAGGATACCCTGAAATTGCTGAAGCTTATAAGAGAATAGCCTTCGAAGAAGCAGAGCACGCTTCAAAATTTGCAGAACTTCTTGGAGAAGTTGTATGGGCTGATACTAAGAAAAATCTTCAAGCTAGAGTTGATGCTGAGCATGGTGCTTGCCAAGGTAAAAAGGATTTAGCTACTCTTGCTAAGAAGTTAAACTTAGATGCAATACATGATACAGTTCATGAAATGTGTAAGGATGAAGCTCGTCATGGAAGAGCTTTCCAAGGTCTTTTGAACAGATATTTTAAATAAGCCGACCATATATACTTTTGTGGCTCACAAAGTTCCTATAGACCTTTGTAAATAAAGGGTTGTAGGAGCTTTTTTATGTACCAACTCTATGTACGCAGTACACGGATTGAGGAACGAAGGTATATGCCATAGAGGTAATATTATTGGAACTGTGTCTACTTTTTTTTATTGGTCAAGAGTAATAAATTTTGAATAATAATGATTCTAAAAATAACACAAAAAAACGATATCTTGCGCGAACAGTTATTTTGGATATGTTCGAATTAGATAAAAATGACGAAACAATTACCTTATCAATACTTTGTGATGTTGCATGGTCGTTATACTCATGTTGGTTTGACGGTTATCCTCAAGAAAGCGCTAGGGAATATCCTACTATTAAAGAAGTTTTAAAAGAAATGGATATTATATTCTTTGAAGCAAAGAGCATTGAGCTTTATCGTGGATTTCAGGAGTTAGTACGTTTTGAAAAAGGTGATGCCGATATTTTTTATAAATATGGGGATATTATCTTGGCAATGCTGTAAAGAGACAAAAAATTATAAAGATGTTACACTTTAGGTAATAGAAGAATTAAAATTTCTGAAAACTCGTGGGAAAACTCAAGGGATTTTCCCACGAAATTCCGTGCAGAGCCTACACCGTAGGGAAGTTGTTCCTCATATCCAAGAAGAAGCAAGTCATGGAAGAGCTTTCAAAGGATTATTAGAAAGATATTTTGATAAATAATTAATTTAAGAAATTAATTACATATATGTAGAGGCGGCATAAGTTTATGCCGCCTCTAATTAGATTCATAGAAAACTTTCAAGTATTCCTTTATTATTTATTCTTTAAATATACGCTCACTGCATTTTTTATGCTTCCGCTGGACTCTTCATTGCACTTTATGCTGTATCTGCTGCCTTCAATACTGGTCGCAAAATTATCATAGCCTTGATCATTTAAAAAATTTCTAATGCTGTTTACGCTATCTCCCTGAGTGACCAATGCCTTCTCACCTATATAGTCGTTGTTTACATAAACTGCGTACTTATCGTGATAGTTTTTAAGTCCATTGTCATCTGCTGAGTTAAGAAAATAAGGGAATCCCATGCCATAATTAAAAAAGCCCCATGTCATTATAAACATTCCTTTCTTTTTTATGGTAGTATTCCTCTACTTAACAGTTATTATTCCTAATTGTATATTATTTATTTCTTATCTGCCCATTTCCATATATGATATATTTCGTGCTCGTAAGCTCTCTAAGGCCCATAGGTCCCCTTGCATGAAGCTTTTGAGTACTTATTCCTATCTCTCCGCCAAAGCCGAATTTACCTCCGTCAGTAAACCTGGTTGAAGCATTTACATATACCGCTGCAGCATCTACTTCCTTTAAAAACTTTTGTGCATTGCTGTAATTTTCTGTTATTATTGCTTCTGAATGCTTAGTACTGTATTCGTATATATGGTCAATTGCCTCATCTATGGATTTCACTACCTTTACCGCCAATATTAAGTCTAAAAATTCTGCTTCCCAATCCGATTCTTCTGCTTCTTTAATATCCTTTAGTATGCTATTTGTCACCTTACAGCCTCTAATTTCAACTTTGAATTTCTTAAGTTCCTCATGGAGAAGAGGTAAAAATTCTTTTGCTATTTTTTCATGCACCAGCAATGTTTCCATAGCATTACAAACACCAGGCCTTTGAGTCTTTGCATTAACTATAATATTTATAGCCTCTTTGATTTTTGCACTTTCATCTACAAAAACATGACAATTTCCTACACCTGTCTCTATAACTGGAACGGTAGAATTTTCTACCACATTCTTTATAAGACCCGCTCCTCCTCTTGGAATTATAACATCCACATAGGTATTAAGCTTCATAAGCACATTTACTGCTTCTCTATCCTTAATATCTAAGAATTCGATGAATCCATCTGGAAGCCCAGCCTTAATTCCAGCTTCATAAATAACTTCTACAATAGCTTTATTCGAATTCAAAGCTTCTGATCCACCTTTCAGTATAACAGCATTTCCAGATTTGATGCAAAGTGCCGCCGCATCCACAGTTACATTTGGCCTAGCTTCATAAATAATTCCTATTACACCTAAAGGTACTCGCATTTGAGCTATATCTAATTTATCCTCGTTCTTCCATCCTCTTATAGTTTCACCTATGGGATCTTCAAGCTTGCTAACATCCATAAGCCCTTGAGCCATAGAATCTATTCTGGCATCATTCAAAAGCAGCCTATCCAGAAGGCTATTAGATAATCCTTTTTCTTTTCCATTTTCCATATCCAGACTGTTAGCTTTTTTTATATTTTCTTTATTTTTAATAAGCCCCTCAGCCATTGCTGACAAGGCCTTATTTTTTACATCACTATCTATATACGCCATAACTCTTGCTGCATTTTTGGCTTCTTTAGCTTTTGTTGTGACTAATTCTTTAATCTCCATATTCTCGCCCCTTAAATTAATATTTGGAATCGAAAAATGTTCCTATATTTTCTCCTTGAATTACACTTTCTAAAATATTTTTAGTAGCTCCATTTACTATAACCATAGCAGCTCCATTTAAATTAACTATTTCTGCCGCTTTCAACTTTGTAAACATTCCTCCAGTGCCAAACTTTGAACCTTCCCCATCAGCAAGTCTATAAACATCATCGTTGACTTTCTGTATGTATTCTATAAGTTTAGCATTTTCGTTAGTGTTTGGGTTAGAGTCATATAAACCATCTATATCAGAAAGCAATATTAATAATTGTGCTTGTACAAGATTAGATACATATGCAGATAGCGTATCATTATCTCCTATTTTTATTTCTTCCGTAACTATAGCATCGTTCTCATTAACTATTGGGATCACTCCATCTTTTATCAAAGCATTAAAGGTATTTTTAGCATTGATAAGCCTATCTTTATGATTCATATCCTCTCTTGTTATAAGTATTTGCGCAGTGCTTTTCCCATATTCCCCAAAAATTTTATCGTACATATGCATAAGTGCCACCTGCCCCACTGCAGCGCACGCTTGCTTTTTAGGTATGCTCTTTGGCTTAGTATTAATTCCTAGTTTCCCCATACCTGCTGCTATTGCTCCGGAACTAACTAAAACAACTTCAATTCCTCTGTTATGAAGATCAGCAATCTGCCAAGCTAAATTGTCTATACATTTTAAGTTTAAACGACCATTAGAATAAGTAAGTGTAGAAGAGCCTACCTTTACTACTATTCTCTTCACATTTTTCATATATTCTTGTCTTTCAGACATACTAGCCCTCCCTGTCTGCAGTTTACATTTTTCAATAAATGCTAACCATTATATACTATTAGTATTGATTTTACTTTATAGCACAAAACTATGCAACTTTTTAATTCAAATATTATAAACATAGCTTTCGTTTTACAAATAAAAAACCGACACTAAACCAATTAGCGTCAGCTCTATTATTTAAAGTCCTATTTCTTTCTTTATGCCTTTTTTCAATATATTTTTATATTCAATATATTCATATATGCTGTCATCAAAAAGCTCAGTGAAGCTTTTAAATTCGCCCATAGAAATAGATAGAATATCCTTTTTCTTTTCTTCACAATAGAGAACTATTTCTCCTACCACTTTATGTGCATCTCTAAAAGGCATGCCTTTGCAAACTAAATAATCTGCAACTTCTGTAGCATTTAAGAAGCCCTTCTTAACTGCCTGTTCCATATTGTCCTTCTTTACAGTCATTGTGCTTACAACGCCGCTCATTATCTTAAGACATGAAAGAACAGTATCTACAGCATCAAAGAATCCTTCTTTATCCTCTTGCATATCCTTATTATAAGCCAGAGGTATTCCTTTAAGAACTGTAAGGATTCTTATAAGGTCTCCATATACTCTGCCAGTTTTTCCTCTGATAAGCTCTACTGCATCAGGATTTTTCTTTTGAGGCATTATACTGCTTCCTGTAGAATATTCATCGCTCATTTCAACAAAACTAAATTCTTTGCTGCTCCAAAGTATCAGTTCTTCGCTAAGTCTGCTAAGATGCATCATAATTATTGAAAAATCTGATATCAATTCTACTAGATAATCCCTATCACTAACTCCGTCTAAGAAATTATCAACCGGCTTTTTAAATCCAAGATTTTCAGCGGTATATCTTCTATCTATTTCATAGGTAGTTCCAGCTAAAGCTCCGCAGCCCAGTGGACTTTCATTTAAAATATCCATAGCATTTTCTATACGCCTTCTATCTCTCAAAAGCATATTTACATATGCTAGCATATGATATCTGAAAGTCACTACCTGAGCCCTTTGAAGATGTGTATAACCAGGCATTATAACCTCATTTTCATTTCCTTTTTTCATAAGTACATTTACAAGCTCATCTATGTATTCAATAACTTCGCAGGCTTTCTTTCTAGAATACAATCTCATATCCACAGCTACTTGATCATTTCTGCTTCTTGCAGTGTGAAGTTTTTTGCCAGCATCACCAATTTTTTCAGTTAGATTTAATTCGATAAAAGAGTGTATATCTTCATAGTCACCGTCAAGCTGCATTTCACCATTGACAAGCTTCTCAAATATATCGTTTAAGCCCCCAATTATTTTTTTTCCATCTTCACCGCTTATAATTCCACATTTTTCAAGCATCTCAGCATGAACAATGCTGCCTTTTATGTCTTCTTGGTATAATCTTTTATCAAAGCTCAAGGAAGAATTAAAATCTTCCATAAGCTTATTTTCTTTTTCTTTAAATCTTCCGCCCCAAAGCTTCATAATATCATTCCTTATCTTTAATCATTGCCTTTATTTTATATGGTAGAGAGAATAATTTTATAAATCCTTCTGCATCCTTGTGATCATAAAGTTCACTAGCTCCAAAGGACGATATTCCTTCATCATAAAGCGGCTTTTCAGCATCTACAGATGCAACCATAATATAGCCTTTATATAATTTCATTTTAACTGTACCAGTAACATTCTTCTGGGTAACATCTATGAATGCGTCTAAAGCTTCTCTGAGCTCAGTAAACCAAAGTCCATCATAAACAAGTTCTCCATATTTGATTCCAATCATTTGCTTATAATGAGAAGTGTTCTTATCTATGGTTAATCTTTCCAAAGCTTCATGTGCTTCATACAATAAAGTTCCGCCTGGAGTTTCATATACTCCTCTTGACTTCATACCAACAAGTCTATTTTCTACTATGTCTATTACTCCTACTCCATTTCTTCCAGCTATCTTATTGCATTCATTTATAAGATCTACTGGTGAAAGCTGCTCTCCATTAATTTTAAGAGGCACTCCCTTTTCAAAATAAATTTCCACATATTCTGGTTTATCTGGTGCATCTTCAGGATGAACTGTCATCTGATATAAATCTTTCTTATGTTCATTTTTAGGATCTTCCAAATCCCCACCTTCATGGCTTAGATGCCATAAATTTTTATCTCTAGAATATATCTTTTCTTTAGTTACAGGTACCTCTACCCCCTTTGAAGCTGCATAATCTATAGCATCTTCTCTGGATTTTATGTTCCAAATTCTCCAAGGAGCTATTATTTGTATAGTTGGATCAAAACAAGCAACAGCAGTTTCAAATCTTACCTGGTCATTTCCTTTTCCTGTACAGCCGTGACATATATATTTTGCTCCTTCAGCGTGAGCTATATCTACTAACTTTTTTGCTATAGAAGGTCTTGCCAGAGATGTTCCCAGCATATATTTTCCTTCATACTTTGCTCCGCTTTTTATGTAATTGTATAAATATTCAGTTACAAATTCATGTTTTATATCTTCTACATAAATTTTATCTGCTCCGATTCTTATGGCCTTATCCTTCACGTATTCCATATCGTCTCCTTGGCCAACATCAGCACATACTGCTATTACCTCACAGTCATAATTTTCTTTGAGCCATGGCACAATAATTGATGTGTCAAGTCCTCCTGAATATGCTAAAACAACTTTATCTTTCATTTTTACTCCCCCTTGCCTCTAGACAAATAAACATCTTACTATATATTATTATTTAAAAATTTTATTTTATTCATCGCATATGAATATTATAATACTCTTTTTATATTTATGCAATATATTCCTATAATTATTCATATTTTTATAATGCATAATATTTACTTTTCTACATATATTAATGCTAAAATTTTTAAAGCAACCATATGTTGAGGAGATGTTAAAGTGGATAAAGAAAAATCATCGGCTATATCAGAGCTCAATACCTTTTTAAAAGGTGAGTACATGGCAATAAGCAGTTATGAAAAATATATACAAAAGCTAGAAGATATTAACGCTAAAAATGCCATGATAAAGGTCTTAAATAGGCATAGGCAGCATGCTATTCAATTAAATTCTAGAATAAAGCAATTAGGTGGCACCCCTATTCAGAGCGTTGGAATATCAGGCACTATCGGCGAAATGATGCTTAGCTTAAAAAACATTGGAGCACATTCTAAAGAAACCTTATGCAAGAAGGCTTTTGAAGGAGAGAAAAAAGGACTAAATATGGCAGAAGAAATCGTTAAGGGAGATTTGGATTTAGAAAGTGCAGTTCTCGTAAAGAACATAATTTCGCAAGAAAGAGAAACCATGCAGGAATTAGAAAAATATATTATACGTTGATACATAAAAAGTTGATGATAGAAAATCCATTATTAATTTGCTATCATCAACTATATTATCTTTTCATAAATTCTTTGTTTTTCATAGATGCTTCATACATTATTATTGTTGCAGCTACCCCTACATTAAGCGAATCACATTCTCCAAGCATAGGTATTGAAATCCCGGTATATTTTTCTTCATACCAGCTCTCGTCTATTCCATATTTTTCGCTTCCCATTATTATGGCTACTCTATTATTATAATCAAATTCAAAATAGCTTTTTTCAGCTCTGGTATCCGTGAGTACAATATTAAATTTATTATCCTTCAGCCATTTTTTAGTTTCATCATAATTGCTATCTATTATTGGAACAGTGAAGCATGCTCCTAAACTGCTTCTTATTAACTTTGGATGATTTAATCTTGTTTTTCTATTGTTAATTATTATTGCATCTATTCCAGTAGCATCTGCAGATCTTACTATAGTACCTACATTTCCTGGTATTTCAAGTCCATCCAGCACAAGTACTATATTATTCTTCTTTAACTGAATATCTTGGAATTCCTTATAAGGAAGGTAACATACTGCAAGAAGTCCATGAGAATTTTCCTTCTCGCTTATTGTAGTAAATACTCTTTTAGAAAGTACAAAAATTTCTTCAGCTTTATCTATCAATTTATCAATTAACACTTGTGCCTCTATGGTATAAATATCTTCAAAGCTTACGATTAGATATTTTAAAGGAATATCATTTTCCACAAGTAAATTTAGTCCCCATATTCCTTCTATTACAGCTAATCTCTCAGGATTGGGCTTAGTATTCTTATTTAAAGCTTCTATTTTTTTTATTATTCCATGCTGCTTTCCTATAAATTTCAGCCTGCCGACATATCTCTCTTTAAATAGTTTTTCCTTTTCCTCCACTGAAAGTTCTTTTATATCTTGAAATTTCAACATATTGTAAACTCCTGACTTATTTATTGGGTGTATCCTATAAATTGTATGATAGCATAATGTAATTTTTTTGACAACTTACAGTAAAATAGCAGCTATAAGGTATATTAATTTTAAGTAAAATTCTCCGCTAAATACTTACTACTAATTTCATTATCTGCTAAAATTAATCTATAAACTGTAGGAGAGGACTGGTAATTTGAAAATTCCAAAACATGTTATAATAATATCCTTTGATGCACTTTCATCACTGGATTTCAACACCATTTATAATCTTCCAAACTTTAAGAAATATATTCAAACCGCTTCTTATTGCAAAAATGTTTATTCTATATATCCGTCTCTGACCTACCCTGCTCATGCTACTATAGTCACTGGAAAATATCCTAAAAATCATGGAGTTATAAATAACACTCTTATACAGCCGGAAAGAAAAATACCGGATTGGTTCTGGTACAGAAAATATATTAAGAGCGATACTTTCTATGATAAGGCAATAGAAAAGGGACTAACTGCAGCCGCACTTTTGTGGCCGGTAACCGCAAAATCCAAAATACAATATAACCTTCCAGAAATATTTGCTAACAGGCCTTGGCAGAATCAAGTGCTTGTTTCTTTATTAAATGGAAGCCCTATTTATCAGATAAAGCTGGTAAAAAAATTTGGTCACATATTAAAAGGGATACATGAACCAGAATTAGATAACTTTGTGCACGAAAGTGTGCTTTATACAATAGATAAATATTTACCAAACCTTATGCTTATACACTATACTGATTTAGATTCTCAAAGGCATCACCATGGATTCTATTCTAAGGAAGCAAGCGACGCGCTAATTCGTCATGACAAAAGGCTTGGCGATGTAATTGATAGGCTGAAGAGTAAAGGCGTATATGAAGATTCTGCGATTATTCTTTTAGGTGACCATGCCTCCATAGATGAAAATAAAATTATACGAATAAATTCTATGTTTAAAAAAGATGGCCTTTTACAGATAGATTCTAAAGATAATATTAAACAATGGAAGGCTCTAGGCAAAACCTGTGATGGTTCCTGTTATGTATATATAAAAGAAAAATCAATAAAAGATTCAGTTTATAATAAACTAGTTGAATTTAATAATAAAAATAACAATTGCATAAAAAGCATATATACCTCTAGCGAAGCCGCTGCTCTAGGTGCAGATCCAAGCTGTACCTTCATGCTTGAGGCCTCTAAAGGATATTACTTTGTGGACGAAGCCTCTGGAAACTATACTGATGACATTAAATCATCTGCTAAAGATAATCCATATACCTTAGCCACTCACGGCTACTTACCCACCATAGAAAATTACACTACCATGTTTTTTGCTTCTGGCAAAGGAATTAGATCTAAAGTAGTTATAGACAGCATGAATTTAATAGATGAAGGTCCTACAATAGCAAAACTTATGGGCTTAAGTCTTGACTGTCCCGATGGAAAAGTCATAAAAAATTTTTTAGAGGAATAGTATTGGAGGAATATTATGAAGCTCAATAAAATTGAAAAAAGCTGGGTGCTTTATGATTGGGCAAACTCAGCTTACTCTTTGACCATAACTTCTACTATATTTCAAATGTATTTTAAGTCTTCAGCCTCCAGCAGTGGAATTCTCTCCTCGGATTCCACTGCTTATTGGGGATATGCCAATTCAATATCAACTTTAATAATATCTATATTGGCCCCTTTGCTTGGCACTATAGCAGATTATAAAGGCTATAAAAGTAAATTTTTTAATCTCTTCTATTTAATTGGCGTTTTCTCTACTGCATCTTTAGCTACAATTCCAACCAATCTTTGGATACTGTTATTGATATTCTATGGAATAACAGCTATAGGTTTCTCCGGTTCTTGCATATTTTATGACGCCTTTCTGGTAGATGTAACCACTAAAGAAAAAATGGATAGAGTATCCACTGCAGGCTTTGCTTGGGGTTACATAGGCAGTACAATACCTTTCATAATTTCCATAGCAATAGTGTTTTTATCTCAAAGTGGAAAACTTCCTATATCAATGGGATTATCCTGCCGAATAGCTTTTATAATAACGGCTTTATGGTGGGGGCTATTCACAGTTCCAATGATAAAAAATGTTAAGCAGCTTCACGGTATTGAGGTAGAACCTAAACCTATAATAAACAGCTTTAAAAGAATAATTAGTACTTTTAAAAATATAAGACATCATAAACCCATATTTGTATTTCTATTAGCATATTTCTTCTATATTGATGGCGTAGATACCATAATAACCATGGCTACCTCCTACGGTTCAGATTTAGGTATAACTCAAACAAGTCTTTTAATAATACTATTAGTTACCCAATTTGTAGCCTTCCCTTTTTCATTAATCTATGGTAAATTATCAGAAAAATTCAGAGGAAAATCAATGCTTTTTGTTGGAATAGTCATATACATAGGAATATGTATTTATGCATATTTTTTAAAGACTACTCTGGATTTTTGGATTTTAGCTATGCTGGTAGGAACTTCCCAAGGTGGCATACAAGCTATTAGCCGTTCCTATTTCGGCAAGCTTGTACCAAAAGAGAATTCTAATGAGTTTTTCGGTTTTTACAATATCTTCGGAAAGTTTTCAGCCATTATGGGTCCGGCTTTAGTAGGATTTACTACTCAATTAACTCATAAAACAAGCAATGGCATCTTCAGCATTATAATTCTTTTCATCATAGGAGGAATCATATTAATAAAAGCTCCTAATGAGGAAACGCACTATGATTTTAATTCTTCTCTAAGCAAGCATTGAAATTCACAATAGTCTAATTTCCTTGATAGTCCTAGTCCATATCCCAAAATGTAAATACTAAAAAAACTCTTTATTTACATTTTTTTATTCATTGTACTATAATATTAATTACAGAGGTTCTGTTTTAAATCAATGTTAAATTTTACACTGATTTAAAACCACCTCCAGTTCGAGAGACTATATTTTGGCAAGGAGAGGATTTTTATATGAAAAATTTTGATGAAATGATAAAAAATTATGCGAAATTAGTGGTTCAAACAGGTTTAAATATTCAACCAGATCAAACTCTAGTGATACGTTCTAGCATTGAATGCTCAGATTTTGTAAGGTTAGCCGCTGAAGCTGCTTACGATTTGGGCGCTGGAAATGTTGAAGTTATATGGGCTGATGCAGAGCTTGATCGTATAAAAATGCTAAAGGCTCCAAAAGAAAAACTTGGTGACTATCCCAACTGGCTTGGAGAAGCCTTTGAAATCAACGGAAAAAAAGGAGCTGCTTTTTTGAGCATATCTTCTGCAAATCCAGATTTATTAAAAGGAGTTCCTAACGACAGAGTATCTGCTTTTAATAAAGGCTATACTGATGTAATTCAATCTTTACTTAAATATACTATGAACAATGATGTTCCTTGGTGTGTAATAGGTG
Organism: Clostridium sp. 19966; assembly: GCF_032335695.1. Taxonomy (NCBI): domain Bacteria; kingdom Bacillati; phylum Bacillota; class Clostridia; order Eubacteriales; family Clostridiaceae; genus Clostridium; species Clostridium sp. 19966. The sequence goes on along the minus strand of NZ_JACTOJ010000001.1, from coordinate 155,848 downwards.
TACCTACAAAAGGATGGGCTAAAAAAGTTTTCCCTGATATGCCAGTTGAAGAAGCTGTAGAAAAACTTTGGGAAAAAATATTCTATACTACAAGAGTTGATCAAGGAGATGCTGTTGAAGCATGGAAAAAGCACATAGAGAAAAACAATAAGAACGTAAAATTCTTAAATGAAAAGCACTTTAAAACTCTTCATTATAAATCTTCTACTGCAGATTTAAATATTGAATTAGATAAAGATCACCAATGGTGCGGCTGCGGAGAAGTAAGTGCTAATAACATATATTTTGTAGCAAATATGCCAACAGAAGAAGTATTTACTGTACCTAAAAAAGATGGAGTTAACGGCACAATAAAGAGTACTAAACCTCTAGTTTACTTAGGTTCTCTTATAAATAATTTTACTCTTGTATTTAAGGAGGGTAAAATTATAGATTTTTCTGCGGAAGTTGGCTACGAAGCTTTAAAAAATCTTATATCCACGGATGAAGGTTCTCATTATCTAGGAGAAGTAGCTTTAGTTCCTTATGATTCACCTATATCAAATACAGGAATTATATTCTATAACACATTATTTGATGAGAATGCTTCATGTCACTTAGCTATTGGTAAAGGATATCCTTCCTGCATAAAAGGGGGAACAAAAATGAATAGTGAAGAGCTTAAGCTTCATGGTGTAAACAGCAGCTTAACTCATAACGATTTTATGGTTGGTGGCAAGGATTTAGATATTATAGGCGAAACCTACGATGGGGAAAAAATTCAGATATTTAAAGATGGAAATTGGGCATTCTAAAAATACAAAATAACTTTATAAATTAATCTGTTTTAAATCAGTGTTGATTTTTACACTGATTTAAAACATAGCTTAATTAATAAAAGCATTCGTTACATTGAACCCAGTCTATAGCTGTTAAATAGGCTTCAGCCAAATTCTCGCAGCTTATATCTATCCTATCTAGATTTTCATTTACCTTTTTCCAATCTCCTTCTTGATAGCCAACCACTAGATCAAGCAAATGCTTAAAGAAATTTTCCTTTCCGCACAATGCTTCTTTTACTTCTTGAGGCAAAGACATCTCTTTCATTATATCTTCCATAGATATATCTAACATAGCATCCAGTAATGACATCATTCCAAGCATATAAGCATCATAGCTTATACTAGTTTTAGAAATCTTATTTACTATGTTTTCTGCGAACTTAGCTCTAAGAAGTGCATAATCTAAAAGTTCATTAGGCTTTGATGAAGTCACATTTTTAAATACAGCTATATATAACCATTTTTTAATTTCTGTTTCACCTAACAGCATAATAGCTTGCCTTATAGATTTCACTTCATTTTCACCTCGAAAAGCCGAGGAGTTAACTAATTTAAGCAATCTGTATGAAATGGATACGTCTTTAAGAATTAATTTTTCTAACTTCTTTATATTAAATTCAGGGTTTCCTAATTCCTTTATTATTTCAGTAATAACATATTCCATGGGAGAAATATCTTTTCCTGATAAAACAACTGGCTTACTGAAATAATATCCTTGAAAGTATGAATAACCGTATTTTAACGCTTCTTGAAATTCCTCATAAGTTTCCACTTTTTCTGCAAGAAATTTGATTTTTCTATTGGAAAGTTTGCTTACTATATTTTTTCTTTCAATACCTCTAGTCAATTTAAAATCAACTTTAATTATATCTGCTAAGCTTATAAGTTTACTATTCCCATTTTCAAAAAGGAAATCATCTAATGCGATAATATAACCTTTTTCTTTAAACTTTCTGCAGCTCTCAAATACTTCCTGCGTACCCTTAACATTTTCAAGCACTTCAATTACAACTATGTCTGGGGAAATCATAGATACTATATCGTTTTTTATTAAGTCTTCAGTAAAATTAATAAAAGCTTTTTTTCCATTAGTAACATTCTGAATACCTAATATGTAAAAAGTATTCTTTATGACTTCAATTGTTGCTAAATCATCATTGTTGGCGTCATAACTATTATTTTCTCCACCTCTGAAAAGTAATTCATAAGCGTAAGTACTATTATTTCTATCAAAAATAGGTTGTCTAGCCATATAAACATCCATAAAAATTACCCCCACACATGGCATTATTAATTTAGTAGCTTATATTTTTAAGACAATATGTCAAAAATAAGTATATAAAACAACAAATTTCCAATAATATTATATATTAAATTAAATTTAATATCAATATTATTGGAAATAAATAAAATTTTATGATGATTATTTATTATTTTTACTCCTGCTGAAATAATTGGTTTCGATAATTAAATCAGCTATGTCGAAAGATTTTTTTACATGCTCTATATCCTGCTGAGTTAAACTCTCTTCTCCCTTTATAGTTCCATTATTTAAAATAGCATAATTTTTATTAGTATTTAAAAGGTTTCTGCCCATGCTTGTATTTTCATATTTTTCTTTGTCGATTCCTAATAAATATGAAACTGTAGGCAATATATCAACCTCTCCCCCCATGGTTTTCTTCTCTTCTCCTTTAATATTTTTGTTGTATATTATAAATGGAACCTTAGTATCATCATCCCACCAGGATTGATATTCGCTTAGATTTGCTATTTTATCCTGATCATACTTATGAACCCCTGTATGGTCTCCATATATAACCACCATAGTGTTATCTGCCAATCCGCTTTCATTTAAAGACTTTATGAAATCACCTATAGCTTCATCTGTATAATGGATAGCATCGAAATATTTTCCCATGGCTGTTTCTCCGAAGTTATCAGTAAATTTAAGACTTTTCATATCATCACGCAGGTCAAATGGTTCATGACTTGTAACAGTGACTGTATAATAATAAAATGGCTGCTTTTCTTCTTTAACTGAGCTTATTACCTTACTTAAAAAGTCTTTATCTGTAACACCCATTCCGTATATGTCAGCACCTTTAAAACTATTTAATTCCATAGAATTGTCAAAGCCAAAGTTTTTAATTGCTGCAGAAACATTCCATATGGCTCCATCTGAAGCATGCATTGATTTTGTAACATAGCTTTCATTTTTGAGGATACCTGCTATGGTAGTATAGTCATTTTTAGGATATCTATAAAAAGTACTTCCTCTTCTTACTGGTAATACTGATGCATTTGCCATTAAATCAGCATCTCCACTGTTTCCATTGTTCACCTGCTCATAAAAATTAGAAAAATATAAACTATTGCTTAAAAGCTTATTTAGATTAGGAGTAATCTCTTGACCATTATATTTTTGATTTATAACAAAATTCTCTAGAGATTCTACTTGAAGAAATATAACATTTTTCCCCTTCATCATGCCTGCATAGCTGTTATCTGGAAGATTTTCATTCTTATAGCTTATCCAATCATCTATGCTTTGTTTATCTTTGCTGTTTAAACTATGAAGCATAGTATCTCTTACATATAAAATTCCGTCATAAAAATGGTATCCTATAGGGGTTAGGTTTTGCATAGTAGAATATGGAATATACTGAGTTTTAAATAAAACTGGTCCAGCATAGTCATCTCCATGACTATCATATTTCATATGCATACCAAATATAATTATGGAAGGAATAGTAAATGATATCAAAAATCCTTTTATACTCCTATTGTTTATTTTATTTGTTTTAAAAATAATAATCATTATTAATAAAAATAATACATCTTCTACAATAAACACGCTGTCTATAGGACGTGCCATAGATAAAACTATTTTGTTAAAGTTTCCTAAATTCCCCGTCTCTCCTAAGGAATGAATACTTAAAAAATCACTAAATCCTCTATAATACCAAAGATCTCCTATTATGAGTATTGAATATAATAAATTAAATATTGAAAGTATAATAAACCTACCTCTGGAGAATAAGTAAGAAAAGCTAACAATTATCATAGAAAATAAAATCACTAACAGAGTCTTATATTGAAAAACCTGATATGAATTGAAAATATATTTGGATGCACCATCACTCCCAATGGTTCCCATGAACAAAATAGACTGGATTAATATAGATACTATAGTAATTATAGAAAAAGCATTGCCTTTTATTGACAGTAGAATGCTTTCTTGAGGTACTATTGACAGATTTTTTTTCAATGCTAGTTTCAAAAATTATCACCTCTTAGTCTACTGAATGATTAAATAACACAGAAATATGTTATTATTCTTTTATGAAGTCTGTATGTCAATATTATTAATAAAATATTAATAAAAATAAAGTTATGATTTAAATTATTATAGACATCTACAAAAATTTAAACCATAACCATATATCAATATAAATTATATTAATTTTTTACATTGATTGCAATGCATTTTTTCCTTTTTGAGTTAAAATCCACATTCCTATCTGTATATTACTTGAGGAGCAGCAACTTGCTTTCTTCTTAGGAGAGCATCCGCTGCAGGAGCAAGCTGCCCCTCCTTTTTCTTCTTTTTCAATATAGCCCATATGCTGTAATTGAATTATCATATGCTCAACTAAACCCTCATCAATATTAAGCTCCTCTGCAATAGCATGATTTGAATATCTTTCCCCAGAGAATAGTTTTTTAAGCACCTTCATAAGCATATTAATCACCCTTTCAAAATTTTTCAATTAAGATTATATATTTGTTTATCATAATTTCTTACATAAATGTTTTTTAAAACTCTGACATTTAGTTAAACCCCATCAGCCTTCCAAGTTGATATACTATGACAGCAGCAACCCACGCTATAACGCAAGTATAAATGACTGCATAAGTAGCAATCTTACCAGAATTGGTTTCTCTTCTTATTGCTGCTATAGTAGCGACACAAGGAACATATAAAAGAGTCATTACCATGAAAGACAATGCAGAAAGAGGCGTAAATGCTGAATGTATTGCTGCTATAAGCTTAGGTCCTTCCTCAACACCATATATAGTTCCCATGGTTCCAACTACAGCCTCTTTTGCTGCAAAGCCTGCTAATAATGATGCCGCAGCCTGCCAGTTAGCAAATCCAGCAAGAGCAAATATAGGTGCTACAAAGGAGCCAATTATTCCTATTAAGCTGTCTCTGCTTCCATAGTCAACTCCGAGAGGAAAGGTAGAAAGTACCCATATCACTACAACTACTGATAATATTATTGTAAAACATTTTTTAACATATGCTGCAGATTTTTCCCACATATGAATCAATATTCCTTTTAAAGTTGGAATTCTATATGGAGGAAGTTCCATAATAAAGTATGAGTCTTCTCCTTTAAAAACCTTACTGCTTAAAAACTTTCCTACCAAAATGGCCACTACTATGCCTAGAACATATAATGCAAATATTATGATACCACCTAAGCTTAAGAAACCAAGTTTTTTATTTCCAAAGAATGCTGTTATAAATACTGCATAAACTGTCGATCTAGCTGTACAAGACATAAATGGAGCTATAAGAATTGCTATCATCCTGTCTTTTTTACTTTCAAGAGTTCTAGTAGACATTATTCCTGCCACATTGCAGCCTGTGCCTATTATCATAGAAACAGCTGTTTTACCATGCAATCCTATAGAGTTCATGAACTTATCCATTACATAAGCAGCTCTAGCCATATAGCCTGTATCTTCCAATATAGATATCAAAAAGTACATTAAAAATATCATAGGTGCAAAAACTAATACAGCTCCTACGCCGCTTATAAGTCCATTAGTGATGAAAGATGTCAATATATCTGGTGCTCCTATACTTTTTAAAGAATCACCTGCCCAACTGCCCAAAGTCGAAAACGCATCATTTACATATCCATTTAATATACCATTTCCCAAAACTATGGTTACCTGATACATCAAAAACATTATAATGGCAAATATAGGTATTCCAAGCCATTTATTAGTTACAATTTTATCAATCTTATCTGAAGCAGTTTCCTTTCTTTCCTGTTTTCCTTTTTTTACGCTATGCTTTACTAAATCTCCAATAATTTCATAACGCTTATCTATTATATAAGCATCCGGATCATATCCTAAGGAAGCTGTCAAACTTTCCACACTTTGCTGAATATTTCCCCTTATGCTTTCACTTATGCCTTTTTCTCCTATGTATTTGTTTATATATTCATCATTTTCAATAAGCTTTATAGCAGTCCAAGCAGAAGGATAGTCCAACTTTGCTCCGCTGTTTGCTATAGCGTTTTCTATAACTTTTACTTCATTTTTAATTTCTTTACCATAATCTATATCATAGCTTTTATGCTCTTTATTTTGTCCAAATTTCACTGCTTCATCCACTAATTCCTTTAATCCTATGCCCTTTGTGGCGATAGTAAGAACCACCGGTATATTAAGAAGCTCTGAAAGCTTTTTCACTTCAATTTCAATGTTCTTATTTTTTGCCTCATCCATCATATTAAGAGCTAGTACAACTTTTGCACCAGTTTCAAGGATTTGCATAGTCAAATAAAGATTTCTCTCGATATTAGTTGAATCCACAACATTTATAACCACATCGGGGTTATCCTTTAAGATAAAGTCTCTAGCAACTACTTCATCTTCAGAATAGGCTCCAAGGCTGTAAGTTCCAGGTAAATCCACTACAGTAATATTTTTGTTTCCAGATTTCATCTTGCCTTCTTTTTTCTCTACAGTTACTCCAGGCCAATTTCCTACATGCTGCTTAGATCCTGTAAGTGCATTAAATAAGCTAGTCTTACCGCAATTAGGATTTCCAGCTAGTGCTATTATTAAATCATTATTCATCTCATACCTCCAAAAATAAACTTGAATATGCCATAAAGCCTCTATACTTCATATACCCTTAAATTAACAATTATAATTCCTGTACTAATACTTTTTGAGCCATTCCTCTTGCCAGTACTAGCCTTGACTCTCCAAGTTTAATGATTATGGATCCTGAATCATTTTTCACCATTTCAATTACTGCACCTTTATTTACTCCCATTTCCATTAGTTTTTTGCACATATTTTCTCCACCACATACTGTATCTACAGTTGCTTGTCTTCCAGTATCAATAACATTTAATGGTATTCCTCTGCTCATATTGATTCCTCCTAAAAATATTGAATGCTTCTATACTTGTACTTCTACTTTAACCTCTTTAGCTTCATTTTTTCTAAGACTAAGATTGTATCCTCTAAGGCTTATCTGTATAGGATCTCCTAGCGGTGCTTTTCCTTCCACAGTTATTTCTGTACCTCTAACAATCCCCATATCCATGATTCTTCTTCTTATTCTGCTATCAGTAGCTATACTAACCACCTTTGCTTTTGAATTAATCTCCAACTCATCTAATCCCATTATCTTATTCATGACACTCCTCCTCAATTGATATCAATTCTCAATTTCACAAATTAAGTTTAATCCTTTCCCTGCATATTGTCAATAGAATATACAGTTTATTTTGATATTTTTTTAACATATAGCGAACCGAATCTTTTTTGTATTGCATAAAAAAACGGAGCGTAATGCTCCGCCTTCTTATCTACTTATTTGAAATGTAACTTATCCAATTTTTATTCTCAACTGTATTGTAATTAACAGAACTAAATCCTGCCTCTATTAAAAGCTGTTTAAGTTCTTCAGGAGAGAAAATTTTCATATCACTTTCTTGGATAAATTTATCATTACGTTCTTTAAACTTATCATCCTTATAAATTTCATTTATAAGGAGAAATTTCCCGCCTTCATTTAATGTTCTATGTACTTCTTTAAAGCTGCTAAACAAATCCGGCCAAAAATATACAGTTTCTATTGCTGTAATTAGATTAAATTTATTATCTTCAAAAGGAATTTTGTTTGCATCTCCATTAATAATCTCAACTCTGCCTAATTTGATTAATTCCTCATTATATTCTCTAGACCATTTTACACAATCCATAGAATAATCCATGCCAATTATTTTTGCATGCTCATATATATGTGCTAGCCTATTAACTGTTCTTCCGCCTCCGCACCCTATATCAAGAGCTTCTCTTACTTCTATCTGTCCTAAACTATTAATACCCCAGCTGGTAAGTTCAAAATGACTATTATTCATGTCCTCCACTACAAGCTTTCCTGAATCACCTGTTGGTTTTTTACATTGGTTTAATCTTCTTGCTAATTCAGACAATATAACACCTTCTTGTATAATTCATAATTATTTATAGCATTTTCTCTCTAAAATATCTATAGCATTAGGAAGAGGAGTATCATTTTTTAATAAATTCACTAAGTTACACTTGCATCTATTATAGCTGTCAAAAATTCCAATAGCCTTCTCAACATTTTCATAGATCTTCCAATAACCACAATATATATACTTGTCTCCACTGCATTCTATGAATCCTTCAACATCTCCCAAGGGTATTCCTAAAAATATTCCCATTTCATGAGGACATACATGAAAAAAGAATCTTGATTTCAAATGCATTAAATGGCTTTCCACAGACATATCACTGCTGTAACCAAACTTATATAAAAATTCTTTATTACTAGCTTTAAAAATAGTTTCTTTCAGCATATCTTCGTTATAGAAAATAATCACAATTTTTTCCTGCGTGTGTTGGAGGTTAAATATTTTTAAGCTTATATTTTCCATATACTCATCTCCATAATTTTGCCACAAAGTATACATTTGCTTATAATTATTAGAGATTGTTATTATGGAGACTGGTTTATATCCAGCTATAGTTGGTGAAATACAATATGTTATAAACCTCATCATGAATTCTTTTTCGTTCGCTATATTCATAACATATTGAATATCATCAATATCAGCCTTCATTATTCTTTCCTCCATTTTTAGCTAGAAATTTTCAACAAGCTTTTCCCCAAATTCTCTGCATTCATCTTCAGTTTCAACCTCTGGTGCATTTTGAACCATAAGTCCATCTCCCCACCCATAGGAACCAAAGAGTGCTACTTTTTTTCCATTTACTAAAGTCGAGATGCTTTCTACAAATGGTTCCATTTCGCTTTCTTCTATGACTTCATCACCCATAGCTGGTGAACCTAATACTAAAACATCGGTTTCTTTAATTTTATCCAAGGTTGCATCTGAAACATTAAGCAAATCAACTTTTGCACCTTTCGCCTCCGCACCTTCAGAAATCAATTTAGCCATAGCTTCAGTGTTTCCAGAAGCAGACCAATAAATTACAGTAATTTTATCCATATAGACCCTCCTTATTAATAACGATTTTCATTATCATATTATGCTTTTGAGGATTTCTTGTCAATATTATTAGAAAGTTTATATTTTATTTATATGGAATTTTAGTTTTAAAGAACCAAAAATATATCGTCGTCAGCATAAAAGTAATGTTACTTAAAAATAAAGTCAAAAAATAAAAAAATACTACGTGATTAGCATAGTATTTTCTAATGTTTATTTTGCATTTTCTAATGATATATTAACTTCAAAGGGCAGTCCTTCCACTAGCATTTCAATACAAATTACTTTATCTACACTTGCATTGGCGGTAAAATCTCCATATACCAAAGTAGGTGTAGATATATCTATATTTATGCCATCTTCAGCTAGAAGAGTTGCCGCATTAGCTGTAAGCATATTTGTAAGTTCAGAAATAGCGCTTTGTGCCATTTCATCAAGTTCTAATACAGGCATCCCCATCATCATTTTAGAAGCTATTGCTTTTGCTCCATCCATGTTTGTGGTATATATAATATTTCCTTTTATATCTCCAATAACTCCAAGTATTATTATAACTCCGGTACTTTCTATTTCTTTTCCTTTTATATCAACTTTATTCTTTTTTATATCATTTAACCCTAATTGCGGCAAGACGTTCAAAAATGAATTTAGAAAGGGATTTATATATTTTATATCCATTCTGACACCCCTTTCTTAAAGCCAACATTAATATAAACATCGCCAAAATCTGTTTTTGCCTTAGTTGTAAATATATTATCTAAATTAGACTTAGAAACATTAATAGCTTCGCCATGAAATACAGTAGGAGGTGCTACTCTTAATCCAAATAGTTTATTTTTTCTATTGATTATAGAGCAGGCATTTCCAGTGGCTATATTAGTGAATTCGCTCATTGCATAGATAACTTCATCATCATTCTTAGGTGCTCTTTTTATTACTGATAAAGTTATCTTTCTAGCCGTTTCTAAGGACATATCAAATATTACTCTTCCAGAATATCTTCCTATTATACCTACAGTCACAGCTAATCCCAATGATCGCCATTCAATATTTTCGTAGTTTTCTTCCTGAAATTTGGGAACGCTCTTAAGCATTTTATTAAATATATCTAAATAAGCTTCTTTAAAAGCTTTATGATATAAGTCTTCCAACTCGTCAAATAGTTCATCATCTGACATTGTTCTATTTATTGTAAGAGTTAGCTCTTCAGCTTCTACAGGTTTTTGCAAATATGCTGATACATTTGCTTTTCTAGCTTTTCTTACAATTTCTTCATCCATCATTGAGCTTACAACAATAACCTTTATACTAGGATTAATTTTATGAATTGCCTTAGTACATTCAATTCCATCCGTTCCAGGTAAGGTCATATCCATAGTTACTACATCTGGATTTTCTCTTGTTACAACTTCTATAGCCTCAGCTAATGAACTTGCGTCACCTACGACTTCAAAGTTATTTTGAATGAGCATATCCTTCAAAAGCATTATTGAAAATGGAGAATCATCTACAACAACTACCTTTATCTTCTTCATTTAGCCACCAACCTCCATTACTGTATTTGTAATTATTTCTATTGTATAATAATTCTAAATTTTTTTCAATGTAAATTTATTTTATATAATAAATTTCCCTTATTCTTTTAACATATATTGTATTAAATTTCGAATTTTGGAGTATATTGATGATTTTTATGTTTTTTAATCTAAAACTAAATTAAAGAGCTTTCAAATTGACTTTTATAAAGCTTCTGATAAAAGCCATTATTTTCTATTAATTTTGTATGATTTCCTTGCTCTACTATTTTGCCCTCGTTAAGTACCAGAATAAGATCTGCATCCCTTATAGTTGATAATCTATGGGCTATTATAAATGAAGTACGTCCTTTCATCATAGCTAAAAATGCTTTCTGTATATTTATTTCTGTAAGCGTGTCAATACTACTAGTAGCTTCATCTAATATAAGCATTGGCGGGTTCATAAGCATAACTCTAGCTATTGTAAGCAATTGCCTCTGCCCTTGAGAAAGGTTTTCCCCACCTTCTGTTATCATAGTATCGTATCCATTAGGAAGCCTTTTTATAAAATTATGTGCAAAAGATTTCTTGGCAGCCTCTTTTATTTCCTCCATGGTTGCATTTCTTTTTCCATAAGCTATGTTTTCTTTTATCGTCCCTTCGAAAAGCCAAGTATCTTGAAGAACCATGCCAAAAGAATTTCTTAAGCTGTCTTTCTTTAATTCCGTTATATCCTTACCATCAATTGTTATTTTACCTGAATTTAGTTCGTAAAATCTCATAATAAGATTAACTAATGTAGTTTTTCCAGCACCAGTAGGTCCGACAATAGCTATAGTTTCTCCAGAATTTATATTTGCGCTAAAGTTTTGTATTAAAGGTTTCTCTTTCTTATAAGAAAAATATACATCTTGGAAGCTTATATTTCCCTGGCAATTTTCTAAATTTTGTGCATTATTTACTTCTGGTTTTTCAGACAGTTCATCTAGTACATCAAATATTCTTTGAGCTGCTGCGAAGGCTGCTTGTAGTTGAGTTATTACACTAGTTATATTATTTATAGGCTGTGAAAACTGAGTAGAATAAGTTAAGAAACTAGATATTTTTCCTACAGTAAGTTTCCCATAGACAGCCATAACTCCACCAAAAATACATATAGCTATGTATGAAACATTATTTACGAATCTAGTTGATGGATTTGTCAAAGAAGAATAAAATTGTGCTTTTCTGCCCGCTCCATACAATTTTTTATTGATTTTTTCAAAGCCTTCAAATGATTTCTTTTCATGAGCAAAAGCCTTGATTACCTTTACCCCTCCAACCATTTCTTCTACATATCCATTTAGCTCTCCTAATATATTTTGCTGTTGCTTAAAAAATTTATTGGAATTTTTAGTTATGAAGGAAGCAATAAAAAAGCAAACAGGTGCCATTATAATTATTACAATAGTTGTAATAGGGCTCAAAATCAGCATAAATACTACAGAACCAATCATTAAAACTATACCTGAAAAAAGCTGAGTAACTATTTGTGCCATCCCATCCGACACTGTATCCATATCATTGGTAAATCTACTTATAATATCTCCATGGGAATTAGTATCATAATACCTCAAAGGCAGAGAGCTTATTTTATTAAAAACCTGACTTCTAATGCTTCTGATAGTGTTATATACAACGCTATTTGTTACTATGGAAATCAGCCACTGAAAAACAGAACTAATAATATAACAGCCAAGCAGCAATATTATAATCTGCAGCAAAGAATTGAATTTAACTATTCCTTTACCAGCTATTTTATCTATAGCTCTTCCTACCAGCCAAGGCGATATTACTATCATAATATTACTTATTAATGCAAAAAATATTATCAAAAAAACTCTAAATTTATATTTATTTATATAGTTTATTAACCTTTTTAAAGTTTTATTTTCCATCATTCTCCTCCTTTTGCTGTGAATCATATATTTCCTTGTATGTAATGCAATTGAGAAGAAGTTCTTCGTGTGTTCCAATTCCAACTAATTCTCCATCATCTATGACAACTATTTTATCTGCATCTTTTATAGTGCTGATCCTTTGAGCAGAAACTATTAATGTTGAATTTCCTAAATTATTAAATAAAGCTTTTCTAAGTGCCGCATCTGTAGCATAATCTAAAGCGCTAAAACTATCGTCCAGAATTAAAACATCAGGTTTTTTTACAAGGGCTCGTGCTATTGACAATCTTTGTTTTTGGCCACCAGAAAAATTAACTCCACCCTGCGATATTTTTGTCTCATACTTTTCTGGAAGGGCTTCTATAAATTCTTTAATCTGGGCAATAGACGCAGCATTCTGTATATCCTCTATGGATGCTTCCTCTTTTCCCCACCTTATGTTTTCTTCTATACTACCAGAGAAAAGTGTTGCTTTTTGCTGAACAATACCAAATATATTTCTTAATGAATCTAAATCATAATCTTTGACATTTTTACCTCTTACTAGTATCTCTCCCTCAGAAGTATCATAAAATCTAGGAATTATATTAAGCAAAGTAGTTTTTCCTGAGCCTGTCCCTCCTATTATTCCGATAACACTTCCAGCATCGATGCTCATAGAAATGTTTTTTAAAGCATACTCTTTAGTTCCAGCATAGCTGAAACTTACATTTTTAAGTTCTAAAACTGGAGTTTCTGTTACTTTATCCTGATTATTAAGCCTAAAATCACTTTTTATAGAAACTTCAGCATCTAAGATTTCATTTATACGTGAAGCTGATACCGCTGCTTTTGTAAAGGTAACTACCAAACCAGCAACTACTATAAGAGCTGTTATTATTAGAGTTATGTAATTTACATAAGCTATTACTTGTCCCTGTGTCATGTGCCCTAAGTTAACCCTTACTCCTCCAAACCACAAAATAAATAGTATAGCTGTGTTTGTAATCATACTGGTTATAGGATTAATTAAAGCTGATATATTATTGACTCTTATGGCTGTGTTTACTAAATCATCATTTGCATTATGAAATCTCTCTTTTTCATACTCTGTATTAGAAAAGGCTCTTATTACTCTTATTCCGGACAAATTTTCTCTTAAAACCTTAGCTAATTTATCCAGTCTTTTTTGTACGTTCTTATATAATGGTACAGATTTAATCATTATTAAAGCTAATGCAATAGTAAATAAAGGTAATACTACGATAATTATAATTGAAAGCTTAACATCTAAAATCATCGCCATTATAACTCCGCCAACGCATAAAAACGGTGCTCTGATAACTAATCTTATAAGCATAGCCACGGCTACTTGAAGCTGATTAATATCGTTAGTTATCCTATTAGTTAAAGATGCAGTACCAAATTTATCTATGTCTTCATAAGAAAAAGTAAGTATTTTTTCAAATACAGTATTTCTAAGCAATGTTCCAAAGCCCTGCGAAACTATTGCTGCATTATACTGACATATGAATGAGGATATGACTCCAAGTACAGCCATAGTAAGCATTAAGGCTCCAATTTTCAAAATATATCCGGTATCGTTATTCCTCACTCCTTTATCTATTATTAATGTCATTAATGTAGGAATAAGTAGTTCAAAAATTGCCTCTAGCAATTTAAAAATTGGTCCTATAGTTGCCTGCTTTCGATAGGGCCTTAAAAATTTTATTAACTTAAACATATGAATCCTCCATTTTATATTGAATAATATATAATTTTCGTTTACCATTATATCAGATATAATCCCATACAAAAAATACTTATTCTATATCTGTCTAATACAAAAATTGTATGGATGTGGAGGAATTATATGGATATAAAACAATTAAAGTACTTTTATACTATAGCTGAAGAAGGTCAAATTACTAGCGCTGCTAAAAAGCTAAACATAGCTCAACCTCCATTAAGCTATCAGCTGAAAATGCTGGAAGAAGAATTAGGAGTTAAACTTATAGAGAGAGGCAGCAGAAGAATACGTCTAACTGATGCTGGACATCTGCTTAGGCATAGGGCAGAACAAATTTTAGAGCTTGCTGATACAGCCACAAAGGAATTGAAAGATTTCAGTGCTGGCATACAGGGTACATTATCCATAGGAACAGTTTCTTCTTCTGGTGCTGCAATATTAACAGATAAATTTAAAGCTTTTCAAAATAAATATCCCTTAGTAAAATTTGAATTGCATGAAGGAAATACTTTTAAGATATTAGAAATATTAAGCAGAGGATTAATAGAAATAGGTATTGTAAGGACCCCTTTTAATTTTTCTGGTATTGAATCAAAAGCCCTACCTTTAGAGCCTATGGTAGCGGCTATGACAAAAGATATGCAATTAGATGACACTTCAGATTTTATAACAATAAAAGAATTAGCCTCCAAACCTCTTATAATATATAGAAGATTTGAAAAGCTAATTCTTCAATGCTTTGAAAAGCAAGAATTATTTCCAAATATATTTTGTATAAATGATGATGCCAGAACTACTCTCTTATGGGCAAAAACTGGACTTGGAATAGCTATAGTGCCTGAATCTGCAATAAAGCTCATCGGCGACTATGCTGATTTCAAAATCAAACCAATAAATGAATCAACATTAATGACTCAAATACTAGTTATTTGGATGAAAGATAGATATCTATCAAATTCCGCTAAACATTTTCTAGAGATTTTTTGATTCTATGAGTTTATCAACTACATCAATAAGTTCTCCTATTTCTGGCTTGCTAAGCTGGGCATCAGCTCCAACGGATTCTCCTTTATGCTTTAGGTCATCTGTGATCAAGGATGAGAATATAATCACTGGAAGATTTCTCAATACAGGGTCTTCCTTTATCTTTCTTGTCAATGTGTGTCCATCCATCACAGGCATTTCTATATCTGTAATTATTACGTCTACATCTTCATGTAATTTATCGCCCTTACTTGCTTCTATTCCTTTAAGATAAGTCAGCAATTGACTTCCATCGTCAAAGGTAATTATGTTTTTAAAGCCGGCTTTTGTTAATGTATCCCTTAATAGCCTTCTTATTAGCGGAGAATCATCAGCTAAAAGTAAATGTATATTACTTCTATCCCTGTACTCAACATTTACTATCCTATCTTCACTAATACCAGTTTTAGGACTTATATCTGTAACAATTTTTTCAAAATCCAACATTAAGATTATGTTATCTCCTGAGATTATATTGCCAATAACCAAAGAATTCTCAGTTATTGCATCTGGTTTGAGAATTTCATCCCACCTGATTCTATGAACACCCACAATATAGTCTATATTAAATGCAACCTTAATCTTATTAAATTCGCAAACTATTATTTTCTTCCAATTTTTAATTTTTTCTTCACCAAGAACTACATATTTTAAATCTACTAAAGTTATAATTTCTTGCCTGCAAAGTATAAGTCCAGCTATTGCGGGATTTGTCTCTGGAATAGGAGTTATGTTACCATTTTCTACTTCAAGTACTTCTCTAACTTTAATTACATTTATGGCATAGTGTTTGTTTCCGATAACAAACTCTAATATTTCAAGTTCTCCAGTACCAGATTCTAATAATATATCACTTTTCAAAAAATCCCCTCCTTTTATTTAATTCTCGTATGTAATTATATGATACTTTATAATGTATATAGTTATTTTATAAATATATATACCATTATATTATATTTTTACTTTTTACAACAATTAATGATTTCTTATTTCAGGTTATTTTTTCAGTTTAAACTTTTGCACGCTACTATTTAATCTTTGAGCAAGCTCCACTTGACTCTTAGATGATTGCGCCACATTGCTCACTGCTTTTACAATTTCGCTTATACTCATAAGTATCTTTTCAGAACCTTTAGCAGATTTTTCTGCTGTACATGCAACATTATTAATAGCTTCATTAACTTGCTCAGCTATTTCTTTGGCATGCTTAGCTGAAACAGAAGTATCATTAGACATATCATTTATAAGTTCTGCATCCTTTTCATAATTTATTCCTGCTTCCATAAGTAAGCTATAGCTTGGTTTAACATTATTCACTATATAATTTAATATATCTTGTCCGCTTTCAGACAGAGAACCTATTGCATTTTCAATTTTTAACATCATATTTTGTATTTCTATTACTACTCCAGAAGACTTTTCTGCCAATTTTCTTATCTCATCTGATACAACTGCAAATCCCTTGCCATTTTCTCCAGCCCTTGCTGCTTCTATAGCTGCATTAAGTGCTAATAAATTAGTTTGACTTGCTATGCTTCCTATAGATTCTGTCATTACTTTAACATTCTTTACAACTTTCCCATCATTTATAGCCTTAACTATATTGACTTTTTTTTCTTCATAAATGCCATTGCCTTCTTCAATGCTTTCATTAGCTTGACTCTTTATAAGTGCAGCTCTTTCATTTATTTTTATTGAAGCTTTTCTTGAATCTTCCACCTGATTAGATAATTCGAATGTATTAGCATTAAGTTCTTGAATAGCAGCATTAATTGCTTCAGTAATAGAATTAAGTTCCTGAGCTCCTTTTGAAATCTGTTCTGCAGATTTATCAGTCATTTCTATCATTGAGGATATTTTCTCTGTATTTGCAGACAATTCTTCGCTTGATGAAGTAATGCTATCAGAACAACTTACAATTTCTTCTATAAGCATCTTTATTTTTTCAACTGCTTTATTCATCGCACTAGCTACCATACCTATTTCATCATTGTTAGTGTTTATTATATTTTCAGTCAAATCACCATTTCCTATAGACTCTGCCAAAAACATAATCTTTTTTAAATTTTTAGAGATCATAGAAGCCATGGCAAGTCCAAGTAAAATAGCTGTAAGCACTCCAAATATTATAATTCCTATTATTAAGTAAAAAGATATGTTATAAGAAGAATAATTTTGTTTTACTGTATCTCCAGTTTGATTGTCATTTATCTCAAATTCTTTGTTTAAATCATAGGATATATTAACCATTTCATCAGATACATTAGAAAATTCAACCTTTATCTTATCGTATTCATTCGCATCCACATATTTAATTATAGTATCATATTTATTTTTATAAGCTTTGACATTGTTAATCAAATCTTTAATAATAGGTTTTTCATGCTCAGATAAAAGATCTTTATTATAGTTATTAATTAGCATGTCATTATTATTTTCAAGCTGTCTTATTTGTTTTTCAATATCAGAATTTTGATTATTTATATTATTTTGATATGCTATTTTAAGAACATTATACTGAATATCATCTATGTTTTTTTGTATCTGAGATATTATCTTAATAGAATTAAAGTTATACTTATGTATTTTATCTCCATTGTCATACACTGATCTAATATTTATAATCCCTATCACTCCTACAATTCCTATAAGAAATGCCGTAATAAGAAATGTTATTACTAGCTTAGGAGCCATCCTTAAATTTTTGAAATGCTTCATAATCTAATCCTCCACTCTCACATTTTGTAACTGTTTTCAGTATATCATATTTTTGTGCAACCGTATGCATAAAATGTAAAAAAATTTATCGTTCAGATTAAATTATTTGTTGAGGTTAATATTATAAATTACTTTCTTGAAGTATTTAGCTAATAATTTGAATTTTGAGTAAATTAATGTTATTCTATAATAGTATTGTAATATTTTTTTAAGGGATGAAAATATGCTGAGAAACTTTTTTAAATCTACTGCTCATAATATGTCTATTGCAAATGGATATACAAAAGCTGAAGAAGAACAAATCCAATACACAATTTCTTTACTATTCTTTGAAACTCTTAAATTAATTTTGCTGTTATTTGTTTTCTCTATAATAGGTTATTTTAAGCTTTCTCTTATTGCTATATGTACAATGAGCTTAATAAAACCTTTTATTGGCGGTTACCATGAAGATTCTCAGATAAAATGTATTATTAGTACTTTCATAATGCTATCTAGCATTTTATTTCTTACTCTGCACGTTAGTTTTGACATAGGAAGTACTATAATAATAAATGTAAGCAGTGTATTTTCGATATATCATACTGCTCCAGTAATAAATCCTAAAATGCCTCTTACCCAAAAAGATTTAATAAGGCGTAATAGAATAATTGGAATTTTATTTACTTCTATGCTGTCCTTGTTATCCATTATTCTATTCAAATTTACCATTTTCTCCAATTGTGTTATGTGGACAATCCTTTTTCACGCCTTATTAATGTTCAATAAGCATAAACCTAAGAAATAAAACATGGATCTTTTATTTTAATTGTAATATTGGAGGTGATACATATGAAAGTATATAAAAAACTCGGAAAATTTTTTATGTTTTTAACTTCTATAATAATTACAGTCAGTACAACTTCCGCTCTCACTGTTGGCGTTGAAGATATGCCAGAGTCAATAAAAAAACTTAGATAATGGAGGCTTCTGAGGAATTTTATGATTATTACTATTGCAGATACATTAAATACACTGCTTCAATCCATACTTTTCGTATACATAGCTAACTGCTGCGTAAGTAAAAAGTATAGAATCAACAAATTTATATTGATTTTAACAATAGTTTTGCTTTTATGCGGAATGACATTATTAACTCCGCTGCTAGGCAACCTATCTATAAACATAATTATTGTTCATGTATTTATCTTATCTGTTCTATGTCTAGTATATAGAAATGATATTTCAAGTGCATTAATAGCCTTTACGTTGATATATATTTCAGTAGGAATTAATGTTTTAATTTTTGGAAATATATTTTTTAGATATTTTCAAAATTTATTTTCATCTAAATATACTGAAATACTCATGGTTAGCGTTATCTACATACCTCAATTTATTGTATTTATTCTAATCATATATTTTAGATCATTTATTGTAAACATTTCTCATTCTATAAGAATTTCAAAATATCCTATTGCCATGATTCTTATAGCCAGCTTCACTATGGATTTTATGGTTTCCTTTTATTCCATATCATTTTCAGATCATAATTATATTTCTAAAAATATAATTATTTGCGGTGCATTTATATTTTTTATTATGAGTATCATATATTTTGCTAAAATTCAGGCGAAATCTATAGAAATATCTAATTTAAATACTTCTTTAGATTACAAGGTTACAGAGCTTAGAAAGATTAAGCATGATTTTGGAACCCAAATTTCATATTTATATGGTTTATATCTTATGAATAGATTTGACGATTTAGGAAAATCTCTAAAAGCTATAATAGACGATACCAGCAACGTTCCCAGCGGAAGTCAAGTATACCAAGCTGAAATAAAAAATAGCTTTTTTACTTCAATCATTAAAGACATTACAAGCTCTGGCATCAATGCAATTTTAAATGAGGATGGAGATTTATCGCTGATTGAAATTCCAGAATATGAATTACATAGAATAATTTCCAACATAATAAGTAATGCTGTTAATGCCATGAATGGAAAAGGAATTATAATAATAAAAACTTACACTTCATTAAAAAATTTAACTATTAAAATTCAGAATAATGGTCCTATGATTCCAGAGAAAAATATAAATAGAATATTTGAGGTCGGATATACTACTAAAGAAAACAAGAACGGAGATCATGGTTTTGGACTCAGTATAGTCAAGGACTTAGTAGAAAAATATGGAGGTTCTATTTCAGTAAAAAGCACTAAAGAAAACACCGAATTCAAACTAGTTTTTCCTCTAAAATAATATTTAATTTTTTATTTAACAATCCAATTTTAAGTGTTATAATACTTATTAGATTATTAATTTTTTAATGTTTTAGAATGTGTAAAGGATGGTATATGTATATATATGCGTTGGATTGAGATTGATGGTTGCGAAAAAATAAACGGCAGTGTTGATGTTCCAGGTTCTAAAAATAGTGCTATCCCTATTCTTACTGCCTGTTGTTTAGCTAATGAAAAAGTTATATTAAAGAATGTACCTCATATATCAGATATACAAGTTATTTATGATATATTTAATGAAATAGGAATATCTATTTTTATAGATGATAATAACAATGTAAATGTGGATGCGTCTAATATTTATAGTACTGATATAGATTCTGCTAAATCTAGCAAGTACAGAGCTGCCTATTATTTTGTTGGTGCGTTGCTGGCAAAATATAAAAGAATTTCCATAGGATATCCAGGCGGTGATAATTTTGGCTCCAGACCTATAGATCAACACATAAAGGGATTAGAGGCTTTAGGCGCAAAATTCAGTTTTTATGAAAATTATTATGTAGTTGAGGCAGATAAACTTTTAGGAGCAACAATTTATTTTGATGTAGTTACTTGCGGAGCCACTATAAATGTTCTTTTGGCAGCAGTACTAGCTGAAGGCAGAAGCGTTCTTAGAAATGCAGCAAGAGATCCAGAAGTTGTAGATTTGGCTATATTTTTAAACAAGTTAGGCGCAAAGATAAAAGGTGCTGGTACAGATACAATAATAATTGATGGAGTTGAAAGCCTTTCTGGTACTAATCATACTATAATTCCTGACAGACTTATCACTGGAAGTCTGTTAATGAGCGTTGGAATTGTTGGCGGCCATATAGCTGTTAATAACATTATACCAGAGCACCTGCTTCCTTGCACGGCAAAATTGGAAGAAACAGGTATGGCTATAAAACTTGAAGATAATAGCATACGAGCTTCTTCAGATACATTTCTTAAAGGAATAAATATAAAAACTGCCATGTATCCTGGATTTGCTACAGACTTACAACAACCCATAACAGCTCTATTAATAGGTGCTGATAGCCATAGTACAATCGTTGATACTATATATCCTCATAGGTTCAAGCATTGTATTGAGTTAAATAAAATGGGAGCAGATATAATTCTTAGAGACGGTAATGCTGTAATCCCTGGAAGAAAAAAACTTAAGGGAACCTGGGTTCATGCTTCAGATGTAAGAGCTGGAATATGTTTAATACTTGCAGCATTAGGAGCTGAAGGTACTACACGAATAACTGGAATAGAACATATTGAAAGAGGTTATGAAGATATAGTTACACTTTTTAGCAGTTTAGGCGCTAATATTAGAATTTGCGAAGATTTAACTCTTAGTAAAGACGATATAGATGCTGATATTATGTAATTATGTAAAGAAGTAGATGTGAGCTTTGCACATCTACTTTTTTATATCTGCTCCGTTTTAAAATTTATCTCTGAACAGATTTGGTTTCTTCCTCTTTTTTTTGCCACATATAATAACTTATCTGCATTTTCTATGGCTTCATTCTTTTTATTTGAATTATTTTCATATACTCCACCGCTTATTGTTATACTTACTTCCTTATCCCAGGTAAAATTCTCTATACCATATCTTATATTTTCAGCAATCTCAAAAGCTTTTTGTTTATCAGCATTATCAAGTATCAATATGAATTCTTCTCCCCCATATCTTCCTGCGTAATCCATATATCTTAAATTTTCTTTTATTAATTCAGCTACTTTTATCAATACTTTATCACCATACAAGTGTCCATAGCTATCATTGATATGTTTAAAATGATCAATATCAAACATGATTATGCTAAAAACTTTATTTCTACTTAAATATTTTCCCATCATTTCATCAAGAATTTCCTCAATATAATTTCTATTATATAATCCTGTTAAACTGTCTCGTATAGACTTTTCATATATTATTCTATTTTTATCTTCCAGTTCTTTTGATTTATCCATTTCGTCAGAATAATTTACTGCTAATATGCCTGTTTCAAGAAGCGCAAATATAAACATTGCTATTTGAAACAAATACTTGCCATAACTAATACCATTGTTTACTAATATATCGTTGGTGGCTCCTACAATTAATATTATAAATGCAGTAAAAGATATGGCTGAATTTTTTTCCCTAAGCTTCATTTTGTTTATTAAGAATTTAAAAATTGCCACTATTATAATTGCTAATGCTACTTCTCCAACATAAGAAAGTCTATCATAAAATATATTATCAGTGAAAAAGCATATAGCTCCAAATACTATTCCAAAAATAGAAGAAAGAAAAATTACTTTTTTAGATAAATTTATAAATTGCTCTTTTAAAAATAAAACATATATTGGAATCCAAAGATAATATGTAAGAGCTGCTGTTTTGCTCAATAATTCATAGGGCATATGAGGAAAAAATTGAACTATTATTCTTTCATTGAGAAATAAACATCTTAATTGAATAAATAAACATAGTATAGAAAAATACATGAACTCCTTGTTTTCTCTATGCCTATTATATAGAGACAAAAATAGTAGTTCAATTACTAAAAGACCTCCTATTATTATAAGATCTATGGATACAGCAAGAAGGTACTTATTCATTATTTGCTCTTTATCTCCAAATTCCATAGACTTAATTACTGGGAAAACATCTCTGAAATTTGATGTCTCAATTACTATATCTACCATCCCTGATTGAGCAGTAAAGTATGAATAAACTGGAAGATAAATAGCTTTTTCTTCCTTAAAACTTTTACCTACTTGTCCAACTTGCCCTTGTAAAATTCCATTAATCCATATATTTGAAGCTGATAGTAATCTAGTGATTCTTAAGCCATAAACTATATCATCTTTGATATAAATTTTTAGTCTTAAAGTCATGTATCCGCTATTTTGTCCATTTAAAGCATCTTTCAAATCTCCAGGAATACTAAAATATCCGTCTGGTTTTTGATTTTCTAATTCTTTAGGCTCTAAAAGTTTATTTTTATAAATCTCCCACTGCCCATCTAAATTAACAATTCCTTGGCTTTTGAAATTCCACTGATTTAAATTCAATACTCCTTTATTGGCATTTAAATTGCTGATTTTCCCCTCGTCTAAAAAAGTTATTATTCCTATAAACACTGCCAAAAGTATAACTGTGATTTTAATTAAAACATTTTTCATAAATTGCCCTCTTTATGTAAAATTAACATTAATTATAATTATATAATATTTTTTCTTATATTAGAATATATATTAACAACTATAATTTTTAATTATGCGGCATATTATATTAATTATTGTTTCATATATAAATTTCTAAGATATTCTCTTCCTTTTCCGGTTTTGAATATTTTTTCTTCCACAGCTTTAATATTTTCTATTGGCAACTGATCCTCATATATATTAACTAAAAAATCTGCTTCCACAAGTATTTGAAAATCTATATCATCTATCTTGTGGTATGTGTGATGATGTCCGACTAAAAAACATACCCTTTCAATTAATTTTTCACCATAATTAAGTTTTCGTAAAAATTCTTCTGAAATAGCTGTCCCCTCTATTTCTTGATATTTTCCTGCACTGGAATTATACTTCGTCTCGCTAATCTTGATTCCAATATCATGAACAATGGCGGCCACCTCTAATGTTTCCTGTTTCTCATTATCCAGTCCTTCGTTCTCTCCTATGGCTTTTGCAAAAGCATTAACTTTTAAAAAATGATTAATTCTTTTCACATCTCCTGAGTAATACTCAATCATAGCACTTATCAATTCACCAGTTGGCTTCATATTTATCATCCTTCCATGCAATAATATAATATTTTATACTTTTTTACATATAAAAAAAAGAGATTTCCCAAATAAAATACATTTGAGAAATCCAAAATTAAGTTATCAGAACCTTAAAACGTGAGGAATAAAAAATTGATTATAGTATATTATCGTAGCTCATTAAAATTTCTTAATAGCTTTTGTCGCTTTATATAAAAATAATAAAGTGTTGTTAAAAACTTTGATTGATTTGAACCTTTAAAGAGTGTTTTACTAATTCATTCTTCTATTACTCAATCGGTTTAAATCTCATCGCTGCCCATTTTTCATTGAGAGCTACACTTGAACAAGCTATATATCCATTTTCTTGCGTTAGTTTGAATAATATATCTCTGTTAACGTCATATTTATTCTTTTTATCAGATTTAGGATATGAAATCCACAAAACCCCACCCTTTCCAAGCAAAGCTAATGCTTCTTCAATCCTAGCTTTATAATCATTTTGTGACTCTATGAATAAATGAACAAATCCATAATTATCCTGCTTATGAAATTTTACATAATTTTGATTATTACACATTTCAATATATTCCTTTGGTGCATAAAGGTAAATTCCAAAGATTCCTTCTTTTAATCTCATTTTTTTTAAAACTGTACTCTCAATCATTTTCATATTTCTCCCTTTTCACTAGTATTCATAACCTATTTTCCATATAGATTATATTATATCATTTCATAATTAAAAAGCTGCCTAATTTGGCAGCTTTTTATATTGCTTTATACTAAAATATTTCTTATCTCTTCTACACTCATTTCATATTCAGGTTTAAAATCTTCTGATTTAAGATATTCTAATATGCTGAATAAAAGTTGTTTTGATTCTGGCTCATGAACTATTTTTTCAAATTCGCAGTTACATACTAATAGATTGCCTTTTAGAACCTTACATTCGAAAATCATTCCTAGTTTATGATTTCTTTCGAAATTGTCTATTGTCTGTACTATTGGTCTGAATTCTTTTTTAGTAGTATCTAATATGGTTGATCTTGAATTAGATACTATATTCCACCACTGATAGGTAGAATATTCTTCTGAAAGAAAATTCTTAAATATAGGATGACTATTATTTATAAGTAAACCCATAGTTCCAACTGGAACTTCTTTATTCATACTTTCAGATATAGTTCTAAACATAGGATAACACCAAAAATCTGTACAATAAAAACCTTCTATAGAATTATTTAATTTATCTAAAGCAGGCAGAAGAAGTACATTTTCTCCTTTTTCAAGCTTTGAAATTACATCATCAGATAATTCACTGAATATATTAAGATCTGTTTTATCCAAAATTATGTTGTTTGGATATACCCATAAATCATAACTTTTTTCAATTTCTGTTCCCTGGATTTTTATAAACAACTCTATTTTTTTCACGGAAGTCACTACAGGCATTTTTATACCTATATCACTTATATCAATATAATTGTTATCTTTTGTATTTAATCCATCTATCTCGCCGCTGCCATATACGGCTTCCCCATCTTTTAGCTGCCAAGAAAGCTTAAAATTTTTCAAAGGAATGTTTCTGTAATAACATAATTCTATATGAGCATGAAAATTCTCTCCTGCTCTATAATTATATTTTTCAAATCTTGCCATTAGCACAGCATCTGAGCAAAAGCTTCTCCATTCTTCTTCGGATATAGTTCCCTTAGGCTCCATAAAAGCATCTAATACACCCACTAAGGCTGTCCCCTGACCGCTGAAATCCTGTAAGTCTAAAAGCTGAAATCCTGCCATTTTCCTAGATCTAAATGCAGCTTCTAACTCTTCCTTATAGCAGGCTGCAGCTAATTTACCTGAAGCATAGAAATACTTTTCAGCCAAATCTTCTAATCCTTTTTCTTCAAGTCTATGCTTGAATACTTCAAAATTTTTAGCTTTTATTGATCCTGTATATTTACTAATTTCTTTAAAATTAGGGTAAGTAGCATATTGTCCTATCTCATGAGAAACTACAGGAACCTCAGGTATCATATTTTCATCATATTCGTTAGCCTCCACAGTTTTGGTTCCAGTTCCAAACTGTATTTCTATCTTGTTTTCTGCCTGACTGCTGCTATTTTTCAAATTATGTTTTGGAATTATATTTTCATCATAATCCTTTAATGTAGACGGATATGCAGTTTGTACATGACCTAAAGGTGCATCACACATAGCGTAGGAGCCTCTTATAAGCCTATCCTTAGAAAATCTTACCCCACTAAAGAAATCCTCATTTTCTAAAATTACTGGACAGAACTGAAAATTGTTTGATCCTTCAGTATATAAGTGTCTATTATCATATTTCTTGTAGGCTCCTAAAATCTCATTGAGCCTTTCTCTGCTTCCCCATAGCTCATTTCCAAGAGACATCATGACAAAGGATGGATGATTTCCAAATGCTTTTAATATAGCAAATCCTTCGTTTACGAGGAATTGTTGTTCCTCTGCATTATGGTTCTCGTAGCTTTCATCAGTTATAGTTCCCCAGAATGGAAGCTCTGGTTCCATATAAACACCAAGCATATCTGCTGCAATAAAAGCTGCTTCTGGAGGACAACAGGTATGGAAACGATAGTGATTTATTCCATAAGACTTTGAAATTTTGAGTATCTTAAGCCAGCTATCCACATCCGTAGGTGCAAAACCGGTAAGCGGAAAAATCATTCCATCATGCTTTCCTCTAAGAAAAGTCTTATGACCATTAATAGTAAACTTATCTCCCTCTGCTTTAAAGTCCCTCATACCAAAAATAATTTCATTAGTATCTTTTACTTCACCATCAACTAACTTTAATTGGAGCTTATACAAATTTGGTTCATATTCACTCCATTTTAGTGAATTCTCCATAGGATAAGTAATAGAAAATTCAGAAGAAGCACAGAAAGCCTTTTCTAAAACTTTATGATTATTATCAATGGCTTGTGCAGAAACTAATATTTCACCCTTAGCTTCTCCTAGGAGCTTGCCCTTAATTTGTATACTATTTTCCTTAGCATTACAATAAACCTGTACATCTTCAAAATATTTATCATTGAAAAATTGAAGCTCTATTCTTCCTGTTATTCCATTCCAATTTGTTTGTGTATCCGGAGAAGTTAAATGCCCTCCTCTTGTAAGATAGTTTACATTGTCCACAATTATGGTAATTGTATGCTTGCCTTCTGATAATCCATCCTCTATCTTATAAATATGAGGTGTACATAAACTATTTTGAGTTCCTATCTCTTTTTCGTCTATCCAAAGGGTAGTAACGCGCGTTCTTTCTAGGTAAACACTAAAAGTCTTATTAGCAAATTCTTTTTCTATGCTTATTTCCTTTGAGAAACAAGCGTAACCTTCAAACTTATATTCATCTGTTAAACAGCCTATTTCAATATTTTCATTTTTCTTTCCTTTCTTAAAATAAGAAGTAGTACCTGGCAACGTTATCACATCAGATAAAGGAAATTTGATATTATTTTTATCTTCATCCATCTGAAAATTCCATACACCACTTAAATCAATGCTACTGTACATTAAATCAACTCCGTTTCAAAATTTATCATTACAAATTAAGGTAAAAAGCACTTCAGCCTTTCTTCCCTAATTTGCAATTAGTTACTTCTAATTTACCATATATATTTTTCTTAATCTACAAATCTTTAATATTTTCTAAATCATAAGCTAATCTACAGCTGCATCTACCTACATGCTACAATAAGCTATTTATATATATATTCTCAATTTCTTTTAAGGATAACTCTTCTGGATGATTTTTAAGCTTAGCTTTATTAGAAAAGAAAGCCTGTGAATATTCTTTTATATCATCCTCAGTTATATTTATATTCACCTTAAACAACTTATCAAATATCTCCTTAAGCTCATCCAAGCTGCTAAGTCCAAGAATATTGAGCATTTTAGATAATTTTTCAGTATCTCTAAAAGTTTTTAGATATTCTATTGTAAGTACACCGTTAGCTAATCCATGCGGCAATCCTTTAAAATAGGTAAGAGGATATCCCATTCCATGAGGTAGTGAAGTGCCATTTTGAGAAATTTGTATTCCTGCAATAGTAGATGCAAGCATTACCTTTTCTCTAAACTGCTTATTTAAGTCTTTTGTTATAAGATTTTCAAAGCATTCTTTAAAAAGCTCAAAGCCTTTTTCTCCATATATGTTCGACATATATGTACTATTGCTATTTAAATATCCTTCAACTAGATGAGTAAAGGCATCTATTGCTGTATTTACAGTTATATCATAGGATAACTCCCAAGTATATTTACTATCCAAAAAAGCTGCACTAGGAAAAACTTGCTGTCCTAAATTTTTCTTAGTTTTTTCTGCATTTACAGTAACTATACTATACTGAGTTACTTCTGAACCAGTTCCTGAGGTAGTAGCAACCTCTATAACCGGTATATAAGAAAGCTGTTTTTGAGAAAAGATATTATCCTTGTTAACTTCAGGATTTTTTATAAATATAGCAATAGCCTTTGCCGCATCCATAGGAGATCCTCCTCCTATTCCAATTACAAACTCAACTTGCTTTTTTAATCCTAAAGCTGATGCTTTTTCTATAGTCTCTAAAGATGGATTTTCCTCCACTTCATCGAAAATAAAATAATCTATTTCAGCTTCCTTTAAGACTTTAGCAACATCCTGTAAAGATCCATTTTTTTTAGAGGAATTTCTTCCTGTAACAATAAGAGCTTTGCTCCCCAGTTTAACAAATTCTTGTTTATTCTTTACTATTATATCTTGTCCAAAATATATCTTGGTTGGCATAAAATATTTAAACTGCATAAATATTCACCCTTTCATCAATAGATTAAATTAATATTATCATAATTAACTTAATTTCTCCACTTTAGAAAAGCTAAAAATTTTGCAAAAAGCAAGGCAGAGACAACACTATTAAAGCTGTCTCTGCTATATATGTTTATTTTAGTATTTCTATACCATAAGGCTTTATAACCATTTGTTTTTCTACAGCTTCTCCAGTTAATAAATTAGTATAATCAGCTTCTTTTAATTCTATGGTCTTTTCTTCATTACTAAAGTTCATTACAAATATATATTTATTTTCTCCATCTATTCTATACTGAGCTGTTACTCCTTCAGGAAGTTTCGCTTCTATTGACTTTTCAAGCTTTGCTTCTTCAATTATCTTTCCGTAGAATGCATCATTAAAATCCTGTTTAGTTCTAGCAGCAATGTAATAAGCTTTTCCATCTCCAAAGCTATTTACAGTTAAAGCAGGCATTCCAGCATAAAAATCTTTTCCGTAAGTTGCTAAAATTTCTGCTCCCTCTGAATGAATTAAATCGCATAGCTCTATGCATTCAAATTTTCCACTTAAATTGATCCCATTGCTTTCATTCATTATAAGCTCATTTGTTTCTCCATCATGAAGAGCATCTATCTCCTCAGACCATATTCCTAATACCTTTTTTAATGGTCCTGGGAATCCTCCTAAGAAGCAAAGATCAGTTTCATTAACTATTCCCGACCAGTAAGTTGCAACAAAAGTTCCACCAGCCTTTACAAAGCTTTCTATTCTTTCTCCAACTCCTGGACGTACCATATATAGCATTGGAGCCACAAGCACCTTGTACTTTGAAAAGTCGCAGTCCATATCTATAACATCTACAGGCACTCCTTTTTTCCAAAAAGCTCTATAATGTTCTTGAACCGTTTTTTCATAGTGAAGTCCCATATTTCTTGGTCCTTTTGCATCATTTGCAGCCCATCGATTATCCCAGTCAAATACAATTCCTACCTTTGAATCAAAGGTTGTTCCTAATACTTCATCTAGTTTGGTAAGAGCATTTCCTACATCTGTTACATCCCTAAACACTCTTGTATTTTCATGTCCACAATGATCTACTACCGCACCATGGAATTTTTCTGAAGAACCTCTGCTCTTTCTCCACTGGAAATATTGAACAGTATCTGATCCATGAGCTACTGCTTGAAGAGAGGAAAGTAAATGCATTCCCGGTTTCTTTAATTTACTTATTCCCTGCCAGTTAGTCATACTTGGTGTGCTCTCCATAAGCATAAATGGCTTTCCACCCTTAAAACATCTAGTAAGATCGTGTATCATAGAAACATTAGAAGCTAAATCTTCGTTTTTACCATCATTATGCCAAGTGGGATAACTATCCCAGGATACTACATCTAATTCTTTTGCCATTTTAAAATAGTCTATACCGCCAAATAACTCCATAAAATTAGTTGTAACAGGAAGCTCTGGTGAGATTTCCTTTAGTGGCTTTATTTCATGCTTCATAAAATCTATGGTTTGATCGCTTACAAACCTTCTCCAATCAAGCTTCAGACCATGTAAAGTATTTTCTCCAATAGGTGATGGCGATTCTATTTCAGACCAATCAGAATATTTATGACTCCAAAAATCTGTCCACCAAGCATGGTTAAGTTTTTCTAATGTGCCGTATCTATTTTTAAGCCATTCTCTAAAGGCATTCTGGCATAGTTCACAGTGGCATTCTCCACCGTATTCATTAGATACATGCCATAGTAAAACTCCAGGATGTTTTCCATATCTCTCTGCCAGTTTCGTATTTATAATTCTTACTTTTTCTCTATATATTGGCGAAGTGAAGCAGTGATTATGTCTTTCTCCAAACAAATTTTTTAATCTATTTTCATTAACTCTAAGTACTTCTGGATATTTTTTAGCCAGCCATGTTGGTCTAGCGCCACTAGGAGTAGCTAAAACTGTATATATTCCATTAGCATATAATTTATCAATTACATTGTCCATCCATTCGAAGTTAAATACAC
The DNA here is from genome assembly GCF_032335695.1 of Clostridium sp. 19966. Taxonomy (NCBI): domain Bacteria; kingdom Bacillati; phylum Bacillota; class Clostridia; order Eubacteriales; family Clostridiaceae; genus Clostridium; species Clostridium sp. 19966. Next base: position 124,937 of record NZ_JACTOJ010000001.1, on the reverse strand, counting down.
CTTCTTCAGGTTCAAGCTTGGACCAAGCAAATATTCCTATGCTCATAGCGTTACATCTAGAAAGTTTCATGAGCCTTATATCTTCTTCAAGAATTTCTGGATGATCAAGCCATTGATCTGGATTATAATCTCCTCCATGATAAAAATGCGGAAGTTTTTTATTAATAGGATCATATTTTTTTATCATATTAACACCTCATATAATATCGTTTACTTTATTATAATTTTTATATGCCCTATTTAGCAATCAAAGCTTTTTAACATTTATATGAATATATTAATATTTTTTATATTGTTTCCTTATTAGTTTTCAAATTATATTATTTATATGTATTTATTTGTATCCACCAATTCCATTTGAGAATATTCATTAACAAAATCGCTTAATATTTTTATATGACCTGCTCCAAACATAACAAATATCCTATCATTGTTTTCCGTTATATTTTGTATGTTACCGAATATTCTTATATTTCTTTCATACCATTTAGCAATAAATGCAGCACCACAATAATTGTCACCTGCTCCAATCTTGCAAAAATTTAAATATAACTCGCTATGTTCAAGATACACTCTATCTGTATTATTAAAATATTTTAATATATTGCAAAAAACTCCCTAAGGAGTTTTTTATTTGGAATTTATTTTTCCAGTATATATTAGTATAGCATCTCGTAAAAATTCAGCTGCTCCTTTACCCTGCTTATCATAATAGGCTTTAAATCTCTCATCTTGTACATACATATTTGCAAGTCCAGCGTGAGCCTCTTTACTGTAACTATCCCAATAGAAGCTTATCCACTTATGATGCAAGCCTGCTACTTCCTGTGCTAATTCACTGGAAGGATCACCAGCTTCCAAGGCTGTTTTAAGTTTTTCCATGATTTCTTCAGAAAGCTTTGTAATTTCTTCATATTGCTTTTCAGTCATATTTTTTAATTTATTATTACTTTTATCTATGGTATCATTGCCATATTTTTCTCTTAATTCTTTTCCATAGCTTGCTTCGTTATCTTGAATCATTTTGTCTTTAAATCCTTGAAACTTTTCTTTATCACTCATTAAAATTCTCCCTTCAATTTCAGCCATAGTTTTGTCAATATTTTCAATTAACAAATCTAGCTGATTTCTTTTATCAAGAAGCTTATTTTTATGATCTTTCAATGCTTTAGCTCTATCAAAGTACGGAGAACTTATCATATCTTTAATATTTTCAAGCTCTATTCCAAGCTCTCTATAAAAAAGTATCTGCTGAAGAATATTTATTTCCGTTTCTCCATATATACGATATCCAGATGAATTTATCCTTGCCGGCTTTAGGATTCCAATTTCATCATAATATCTAAGAGTTCTAGGTGTTATACCTGATAATAGAGCTAGCTTTTGTACTGTATACTCCATAGAATCGCCTCCTGACAATCTAACTATAAACCTTTACGTAACGTTAATGTCAATAGCAATTTTAATAAATGTATTAGAATTCAATTCTGTTTCTACCGTATTTCTTAGCTTTATATAGCTTTTCATCCGCATAATTTAATAATTCATTCACAGATATATTTCCATTTCTTGATGTATATACGCCAAAGGAAGCTGTCACTTCAATTTCTTTATCTTTATGCTTGAATTTTTTATTTTTTAAGTTACTATACATTCGTTCCGCTACATTTAATACTTCTTTTTCATCAGCACCTGGTATACAAACTAAAAATTCCTCTCCTCCAAATCTAGCTATCCAATCCTTTTTTCTTCTTATGCATTCTCTTAAGCATTCTGTGAATTCTTTAAGTACCAAATCTCCAGTAGTATGTCCAAAATTATCATTAATTTCCTTAAAATAATCCACATCTATCATTATTATAGATATTGGCTCATTGTTTTTAGCACATTGCTTCATATCTATAGGCAATCTTTCATCAATAAATCTTCTATTGTAAATCTCCGTAAGAGAATCCTTAATGGCTGCGGCTCTCATTTCTTCTATTATATTATTAACTGTACAGTTTTTATCACTCACTTTGCTCCCATAAAAAAGGCTGTCTGTCACGTCCTTAATCATTTCAACAACTACCGTTTTATCATTTAATTGTAACGGCACCGATGTAATCATGTATACCTTATTACCTATATCTTCTATTCTCATAAGAGTTTTTTGGCTGCTTAAAGCTTTCATGGAAATGCAGCTATTGCACATCTTTTTATTATCTAATTCATTGAAACATAGTATACCTTTTTCCGTAAAAGCACCATCCTTATACAATAATATTTTTCTCCTTTGAGGATCTATCACTCTTATAGAATCGTATAAGCTTCTTATTATATTCAAATTATTTTCAATAAACTCTATAGTAATAATATCCTTATCACCCATAAATTAATCCACCCTCCTAACACTGCCATAGTATAAATTAACCAAAAATTAGTATTATCGTGCAAGTTTTTCTATGTCATCAGCTGTTACTGGTTTACTAAATAGATATCCTTGACCATAATCACAATTATTTGCTTTAAGAAATTCTAACTGTTCTACAGTTTCTATACCTTCGGCTACAATTTTTAAATCTAATTCGTGAGTAAGTTTAATAACATGCTCTACAATAAATTTATCTTTCTTCTCTTTTGTAATGCTGTTTATAAATTTTCTATCTAATTTTATAACGTCTATTGGAAGCTTTTTAATATATGTTAAAGAAGAGTATCCTGTTCCAAAGTCGTCAAGTGCTATCTTAATTCCCATATTTTTAATTTTATTTATAATTTCAATGGATAAATCTATTTTTTCAATAAATGCTGTTTCTGTGACCTCTAGCTGCAATTGAGAATTTTTTATTTCAGTTTTAGAAAGCAGCTCATTTATTTCACCAGCAAAACCTTCATCAATAATTGTTTTTCCAGAAATATTTACAGATATCTTTATATTCATGTTATTAAGTTTTTCCCACTTAGATTTTTGCTGAAATGCTGCTCTCAGTATCCATTTCTCTAAATCATATATAAGTCCGCTCTCTTCCGCTAATGGTATAAAATCCATTGGCGGTATTAGTCCTTTTAGAGGGTGAATCCATCTAATGAGTGCCTCTACGCCAATAAACTTCATGGTTTTCAAATCAATTATTGGCTGATAATATAAAACAAATTCTTCATTATCTATGGCATGTCGTAAATCATTAATAAGCCTAACTTGCTCTAAGCTTTTTTCCTGCATTCTAGGCAAATAAAAACAATAATTATCTTTCATATTTTTTTTGATATAGTACATAGCTATATCTGAATTTTTAAGCAGCATCTCTATATTATCCCCATTTTCAGGATACATTGCAATACCAACACTAAAAGAAATAAAATATCTCTGATCATCCAATATCCATGGTTCTTTTAATTTTTTTATCAGTTCATCTATTTTGTTTGATACCTCTTTGCTGCTATTTATTTTATTAAGAACGATCACAAATTCATCTCCACTTAATCTTGCAACAATATCAGGCTGTTTTACATTGAATTTTAATATATTTGCGATATGCTTTAGTAATAAATCCCCAGTAAAGTGCCCTAAAGTATCGTTAATATGTTTAAAATTATCTACATCCATATAAATTAGAGCAAATTTTTCATTAGATTTTTTGCAGCTGTCAATTAGCTTTTTAACGAAATCTTCAAGGGCATACCTATTAGGCAATTCTGTCAGTACATCATTATAGGCTAATAAATGAAGTTTTTCTTCTGTCAATTTCTGATTAGTTATATCTGTATGCGATCCAGCTATTCTTATTATTTTGCCTTCACTGCTTCTTATTTCCTTAGCTTTGCTTAACATCCACTTGTATTCTCCATTTTTGCATCTCATTCTGTATATGTTTTCATAGGGCTGGCTGCTAGAAATGATAAAATCATTAAATTTTTCAATAGCTTCCTCTCTATCTTTAGGATGTAAAAGATCAACCCATTGTTCAAAGCAACTTTTTATGTCTTCATTTTCAAAGCCCAAATAGTTTTTCCATTTTGGTGAAAAATACCATTCATCCTTTTCTACATCTATGTCCCAAATACCACAGTCAGCTCCTTCAACAGCCAATTTATACCTTTGCTCGCTAGCAATTACTAAATTACGCTGTTTCTCTAAGCTTTCAAATTGCTGCTTTAATTCTTTTTCTAAGGATAGCAGCCTCTCATTATTACTGTACACATTTTTAAGTGCTTTACTGTATAGCAAAACTCTCTTGTAAACTGTACAATAAATCACCATCATGGTTATTAATAAATATACCAACCCCTTGTATGTATCCAATTTTGCGTATATATCTATATTATTGGAAAATCGTCTTAATAAATCATTGGAGCATATAATCCATAATCCTCCTGCTATTCCGTATATAATAGTAATTCTCATAGCTTCTAAAATTGGATTTACGAAATATTTTTCTTCAAGATTATAATTTATGTCGTTTTTTTTCCCTGAATTGTAACCTACTATAAATGTTCTAAATAATTTATTCATCAAAATCACCACTTCTGCATTAGTTAAGTCAAATATTTAAAAATATCTTTGCACAATTATTTGAATTTAATTAAATATTTATTCTATATATTATTATCGTATTTTTATATCAGCCACTTTATATTGTAATTACATGTTATTTTTTGTCACAATTCAGAAATAACTGCATAAAAATACTGATATGATTATTAATCATATCAGTATTCAGTACCTACAACTTAGAGATTGAGTTTTTACCATTCTCTTCCTGGATCGCTTGCCATACTATTAGCTGTAATAGAAGGATATAAAACGGAATAATGCTTTAAACTAGGATTCTCATTACCTTTTTTTGGTTCAGAAAACACAAATAAAATTTTATATTTTGTATTAGCTTTATATCCTATTATTTCTTCACCATTTGATTTTACATCATAAGCTGGTTTACCCAATACATTTTTTAATGTGGAAAAAGATATTTGATTAGGCCTGCTATCTAAGGATCTGATTTCAAAAATCTGTGCCCCCTTATTAGTTCCGAAAACTATATTGTGCTTTGAATAGCTTATATAGATTCCTTTAGCTTGTGCTATCCACTCTGATTTATCTGCTTTTCCCCACTTTTGTTCTACCGATGCCATGTTAATACCTAAAGAAAAATCACTATTTATAACTTTGCCCTGCTGAGCTAAAGTTTTTATAGTATTTATTAATGCCTTTTGATTATTATTTTTAGAATCAGTTTTTACATTAGTGTTTGAACTGGTATTAGAACTATTTTTTGCCCCATCACCGGAAGAAGTATTACTAGAATTTTGTTCAGAATTTGTAACCTGTGGTGCTGCATTCTGAGATTTATTGGCACTTGCATTATCTGAAGCTGATTTAGGTGCACCACTCGAACATCCAACCATTATTGCGATTATTAAAAATAAAATAGTACCCATAATTGATTTTTTATTAAATGATAAAAACATAATTACTCTCCTTTTACCATATTTGTTTTAATATAAATACTAACAAAAGTGCTTTTGAATTGTGAAAGATTTGCAAGTATATTATTAAGATATAAATATTATCTTCCCTTAATTTCATACTATACTCCCAATAAATCATTATCAATATATTTACTGTTTTTGTAATGTTATTGTAATTTTTATCTAAGTTCGTATTTTAATCTAAAAAACTATTGCATTTAACAGCAATATAATGGTACAGTATAATTGATGTTTTGGTGAACTGTTTGAGATAAAGCTCTGTTTATCTTTCAGCTAACCTATTCTATATTGTTAAAAAAATATCGTACTGAATGCATAAGGGTTTGTCCCAAATGAGAAGGCGAAAGTATAGTGATGTTTTAAAGCATAGCTTTTAAGATGTGCTTTTGTTGTGTTCTTTACTGCTCTTGTGCCTTGTGGTGCAAGAATTTTTTATTTAGAGAGGATTTTTAAAGCCATGGAAACAAGAATCGCCCAAATAGGAATTATTGTTGAAAACAGAGATGTGGTACAAAAACTTAATTCTATCCTGCATGATTATGGTGAATATATCGTAGGAAGAATGGGAATTCCCTACCACAAGCGTAATATTTCTGTAATTAGTATCATCGTTGATGCACCTATGGACGTTATTAGTGCTTTGTCTGGAAAGCTTGGAATGTTGCCTTATGTGAACACTAAAACAGTTTATTCCAAAATATCAAAGGACTCAGAGAAGGAATCTACAGACCAAATTAAATAAATTTTAAATGAGGTGTAAAGCTTATGTATAATGTGAAATCTAAAGTTGCTACGGAGTTTATAGATGATGAAGAGATTTTAGAAACTCTTGCTTACGCTGAAAAAAACAAACACAATCGTGAGCTAATCTCCAGCTTAATAGAAAGAGCTAAGGACTGCAAAGGACTAACTCACAAGGAAGCTGCAGTATTGCTAGAATGCGATTTGGAAGAAGAAAATGAAAAAATATATAAATTAGCTAAGGAAATTAAGCAGAGATTTTATGGCAATAGAATAGTTATGTTTGCTCCATTATATCTTTCAAACTATTGTATAAACGGCTGTGTATATTGTCCTTATCACTATAAAAATAAACATATCAGCCGTAAAAAGCTAACTCAAGAAGATATAAAACGTGAAGTTATTGCTCTTCAGGATATGGGCCATAAACGTTTAGCCTTGGAAACTGGAGAAGATCCAATAAACAATCCAATTGAATACGTGCTTGAGAGCATAAAAACAATTTACAGCATAAAACATAAGAACGGAGCAATAAGACGTGTAAATGTAAATATAGCTGCTACTACTGTTGAGAATTATAGAAAGCTAAAAGAAGCAGGTATCGGTACTTATATACTTTTCCAAGAAACTTATAATAAGAAAAATTATGAAGAATTACATCCAACTGGTCCAAAGCATGACTATGCTTACCATACTGAAGCTATGGATAGAGCTATGGAAGGCGGCATAGATGATGTGGGTATAGGTGTATTGTTCGGATTAAACATGTACAAGTATGATTTTGTTGGTCTTCTAATGCACGCAGAGCATTTAGAAGCTGCTATGGGTGTTGGACCACATACTATAAGTGTACCAAGAATACGTCCTGCAGATGACATAGATCCTGCTAATTTCTCCAATGCTATCTCAGATGATATATTCGCAAAAATAGTAGCAATAATAAGAATAGCTGTACCATATACAGGCATGATAGTTTCTACAAGAGAATCTAAGTCTACTCGTGAAAAAGTTCTCGAATTAGGTGTTTCTCAAATAAGCGGAGCTTCTTCCACTAGTGTGGGCGGTTACAGTGAAAAGGAAGATGAAGATGATAACTCAGCTCAATTTGACGTAAATGATAATAGAACTCTAGATGAAATCGTAAATTGGCTTATGAAACTTGGCTATATTCCAAGCTTCTGTACCGCTTGCTATCGTGAAGGGCGTACTGGAGACAGATTCATGAGTCTAGTTAAATCAGGCCAGATTGCAAACTGCTGTCAGCCAAATGCATTAATGACTTTAAATGAATATCTAGAAGACTATGCTTCTGAAGATACTAAGGTTCATGGAAAAGACCTTATTAATAAAGAAATCGAGAATATACCAAACGAAAAGGTTCGTTCCATAGCTAAAGAACATTTAACTGAAATGAAAGATGGAAAAAGAGATTTTCGTTTCTAAGCTCCAATGTGAATTAATGCTATACTGATTTAAGAAAAGAGCCTAAATTAAAAGCGTGTAATTGGTTTTCTATACAAATTAGCAAAACTAATTACACGTTTTTATTACCTAGTATTAATTACAAAAATGCTTATAAAGCATATAAAAAATCATCATCTTCTTCTCTATTTAGCAAAAGCTTTAAACTTGTCTTTGCTGGCACCACACACTGGACATTTCTCTACTGTATCTCCAATTTCTGTGAAGCCGCATACTGGGCATATATAGATAGTATCATCCTGTATATCCTTTCCACCTTTTGCTGATTCCTGTGCAGTAGTAAACAATTTTGCATGTATTTTTTCTGCTTCCAAAGCATAATGAAAGGATCTCTGAGCATCTTTTTCTTGCTGAAATTTAGCTGTTTCTATATATACAGGATACATTTGCTCCACTTCATGAAGTTCTCCATCAATGGCTCCTTGAAGATTTTGAACAATATTGGTAAGTCCAAAAACAGCTCCAGCTGCTACTGTATTATCTCCAACTTGATCTTTTAGCACATTAAAATGATTAGTAGCATGAACCTGTTCAGCATAAGCTACGGCATCAAAAAGTCTTCCTATATTAGGATATCCATCCTTTCTAGCTGCATCACCCCAAATAAGATATCTCATATGAGCCATACTTTCTCCACCATAAGCTGAACGTAAAAAATCTGCTGTCATTGCATTTGATACTGCCATTTAAAACACTCCTTTAATATAATTCTAATAAATATATTATTATACATATATTTAATAATATGCGTTTAAAATGAAAAAGTCAGAAAACTCATTTTTAGAGCATTCCGACTTCTCAATTGGTATAATTTAATTTTATTTTACTCTAGGCACTTTCTAAATGAAGAGTTTTCCATATAACATAGGAAGCCGCCCACAACACCACAAATAGAGCTACTAATAAATATCCAATATTAGCCAAATTCAATCCGGTTATCCATGCCCATATTCCGCTGTTCAAGCCTAACTTAGGGGCGATTATCTGAGTCAATTCTATGATTCCTATAAATAATGCCACTACCACAGATATACCTGTCACAGACAAATTATAATATATCTTTCTAAGCGGTGTTGAAAAGGCCCAGTTATATGCAGTGGTCATAAATATACCATCTGCAGTATCCATAAGGCTCATTCCTGCCGCAAATATGATTGGCAGTGATATTATTAAGCTTGGAGGAATAGACTGAGTAGCTGCATTAGCTGAAATAGCCAGAAGAGTTACTTCAGAAGCTGTATCAAAGCCAAGTCCAAATAGGAAGCCCAGCGGATATACATGCCAGCTTTTATTGATGAATTTATAAAGTTTTCCTCCAAAACGAGAAATAAAACCTCTGCTTAATAGTAATTTATCTAAATGGTCCTCATTAAATTTTCCCCGTCTCATGTCTATAAATATTCTGTATATATCAACCCATATATATAAATTAAGTATGCCTATAAGCACAAGAAAGGCTCCTGATACAGATGCTCCTATTACACTTCCTACATCCTTTATGGCTGGTATGTTTACCTCAGCCCAGCTCATAGCAAAGGTAGTTATTACAGCCATAATAAATACTACAGATGAATGTCCCATAGAAAAGAAAAACCCTACTCCTGTAGGATCTTTCTTTTGCTGCACCAATTTTCTTACAGTATTATCTATAGCTGCAATATGATCTGCATCAAAAGCATGTCTTAATCCCAGAGTATATACCAGTAAAGCCATACCAAAAATTTGGGGATATTGGTGCGCATTAATTAACAACAGAGCTATTCCTATAACATGAAGCAAAAATACCACAATAGCATAATTAAGCCAACTGCGTTTTTTATATATCCTATTAATTTGTAATCCCCTCCCCGTAAGCAAAAATATATTTATAACTTATTTATCATACTAGCATTATACGCCGCACCAAATCCATTGTCTATATTTACCACACTGATTCCATTGGCACAGCTGTTCAGCATAGATAAAAGTGCTGCAAGTCCATTGAAATTTGCTCCATAGCCTACACTAGTAGGAACTGCTATAACTGGCTTATCTACAAGTCCTCCTATAACGCTGGCGAGAGCTCCTTCCATTCCTGCAATAACTATTACTACCTTTGCCCCTCTTATCACATCAAGTCTTGCAAACAATCTATGTATGCCGGCAACACCTACATCTACAATTTTTTCAACCCTGTTTCCCATTATCATGGCAGTTTCAGCTGCCTCTTCTACCACTGGAAGGTCAGAGGTTCCAGCTGAAATTATGGCAATATAACTATCTGTAAGTTTAGTTTCTCTTCTTTTGATGGTTATGGTTCTAGCAAGCTTATTATAGCTTGCTTCACTGCATACTTCTCTTACTGACTGAAACATTTCTTCACTGGCCCTTGTAGCTAAAATATTATCATCCTTAGTAAGCATAAATTCTACAATACTCTTTACTTGCTCCACAGTTTTTCCGGAGCAATATATAACTTCTGGATACCCTGTTCGTATTTCCCTATGATTATCTATATTAGCAAAACCTAAGTCCTTAAAGGGCAAATCTTCTATTTCCTTTGCCGCAGCTTCTATATCTACTTTATTATTTTTTACATCCTCCAGCAAATTTTTTATATCAGATTTATTCATCTTTCCCGTTGCCTCCTGCAATCTACCCTAAACAAGGCACATTATTTATTATTTAGTGTAAGCTTAAACTTATCCTCTTCCTTCAGCACTTCATTCATGCTTCCTGTTCTATATCCTAATATATCTAAGGTTACATAGGTAAATCCTATATTTTTGAACTTATCTCCTATTTCATCCATAATTTTAATGCTGAAGAATTTTTCTCTTTCCTCAGGGGAAACTTCTATTCTGGCTATATCTCCATGATGCCTTACCCTAACCTGCCTTATTCCCATATCAAGAAGAAACTGCTCTGCCTCTTCTATCATTTTTAGCTTAGGAAGAGTTATCTTATTTCCATAGGGAACTCTTGAAGATAAGCAGGCAAAAGAAGGCTTGTTCCAAGTTGGAAGTCCTAGCTTCTTAGACAATTCCCTAATATCATTTTTAGTTAATCCTGCCTGCTTAAGAGGACTTACTACCCCTAATTCCTTAGCAGCCTGCATTCCAGGTCTATAATCCCCTGTATCATCTAAATTGGAACCATCAAAAATATATTCTGCTCCGTTATCTTTAGCAACAGCTTTTATTTTTGTAAAAAGTTCCTTCTTGCAATAATAGCATCTATTGGTAGGATTATTAGCAAAGCCGTCTATATCAAGCTCTTCCGAAGAAATGATAATGTGCTTTACTCCCATATCCTTTGCATATTTTATAGCTTCCTTTAATTCTCTTTCCGGGTAAGTAGAGGAGGTCGCCGTAACTGCTATTAATTTATCACCTAATACTTCGTGAGCCACTTTTATAAGAAAAGTACTGTCCACTCCACCTGAAAATGCCACAGCAGCACTTTCCTTTTCTTTTATTATATCTTTAAGACATTGAAATTTTTCATCAAGCAACATTCCTTTTCCCCCTATTAATCTATATTTAAATTTTCTTCTATTAGCCTATTTACTTCTCTATATACTTTTGAGATTGGTAAATTATTTTCTGCAGCTATTTTTTTGCAGTCTTCATACTCTGCTTTGTATTTTACAAGCTTGCCCTCATAATAAGAATTTTTAATCTTCACCTCTCCATAAGGAGTTTTTATGTTTTTAAATTCTCTATTAAGCATTATTTTGCCCACATTAAATTTTCTCACTCCCAAGGAAGTAGTCTCTTTAAAAATAACATCCAAGACTTCTTTTTCCTTACTTCCTTTTACTAAAACACTTAATTTTATTCCTGGTCTTCCCTTTTTCATTATAATAGGGGTTTTAAATACATCTAAAGCTCCCTTTTCAAACAATTTTTCTTCAGTATAACTATATAATTCTGGATTCATATCATCTATATTTGTTTCAAGAAGATATTGCTCCTCTCTTTCTTCCTGCTTGTTTTCTTCACCTAAATATACCCTTAAAACATTTGGTATATCCAAATCTCTAGTACCAAGTCCATAACCTATCTTTTCTATCTTAAATTCTATCTTATCAGTAAATTCCTGAACATTTTCTGCCAAGATAGCAGCTCCTGTAGGTGTAGTGGTTTCAAAGGGCACTATGCCTGATTTGATAGGAATATCTTTCAAAATTTTCACTGTAGCAGGTGCAGGTACAGGTATAAGTCCATGAGCACATTTTACAAATCCGCCACCTACCTGAACAGTGGATGCCATAATTCTGTCTACCTTTAAATAGTCTATTGCTATAGCAGCTCCGACAATATCTATGATGGAGTCTATAGCACCTACCTCATGAAAATGTACTTCCTCTATAGGTTTTCCATGGACCTCTGCTTCAGCCAACGCTATTTTCATAAAAATATCTAAACTCAATTTTTTTACTACATCGCTTAAGTTGCTTCCATTTATAATATTTTCAATATCATTTAAATTTCTGTGTTCACCATGATGAACATGCTCCTCTTTTTCATGAGTGTGATGTTCCTCATGAAGGTGTTCATGAGAATGATTTTCTTCATGATTATGTTCATGTTTTAATATAACATCAAATTTAGTACCGGTTATTCCATTTTTCATAGATTTATTAATTTTAATTTCATATTCAGAAGATAGATTAAGCTTCCCTATTTCTCTTAATAAATATTCTTTGTCCACTCCTAAATCTATCAATGCTGCTATATTCATATCACCGCTTATTCCGCAAAAACAATCGTAATATAGTACTCTCATATAATTCTTCTCCATCATTTTTATTAGGCTCTGCCAAATAGCAGAGCCTTAGCTTTATACAAATAATTCTTTAATATCATTTAAATGCTTGCGTATAGAAATTCCTTGTGGACAGTGAGTTTCACATTTTCCACACTTAACGCAATTGGATGCATTCTGTTCTTTTGGAATCCAACTGTAGGATTCATCTCCTGGGAACATGCTATGGTTGTTATAGGCACTAAAGCATCTTGGAATATTAACTCCTGCTGGACATGGCATACAATATGCGCAAGCTGTACAGTTTACCTTCACTTTGCTATTAATAGCATTTCTTGCTTCTTTCACTATTGCAAGTTCTCTTTCTGTTAAGGAATTAGGCTCTGTTTCACTAGCAGCTTTTATGTTTTCTATAATTTGCTCTAAAGTATTCATTCCGCTTAGGACTACCTTTACTTCAGGATGATTCCATACCCATTTTAATGCCCATTCAGCTGGAGTTCTCTTTATATCTGCCTTTTCAAAAGCTTCTTTCGCCTCATTAGGAAGGTTGTTCGCTAACTTTCCTCCTCTAATTGGCTCCATTATTGTAACTCCAAGACCTCTTTCAGCAGCATACTCCAATCCTTCTGTTCCTGCTTGGAAATTTTCATCCATATAATTGTATTGGATTTGGCAGAAGGACCAATCATAATAATCTACTATTTCTTTGAAAACCTCTAATTTATCATGAAAGGAAAATCCAGCATATTTTATCCTGCCATCTTTTATAGCTGAATCTAAAAATTCATCTATACCATTAGCTTTAAGTCTATCCCAATCATTCCTATTTAGTGCATGTACTAAATAAAAATCTATGTGATCTGTTTCTAGTCTTTCTAATTGTTCATTTAAGTATTTGTCCATATCTTCTCTTGATTTTATAAGCCAGCTAGGAAGCTTAGTTGCTAATTTAACTTTTTCTCGGTAACCATCCTTTAATGCCTTTCCAACAAAAGGTTCACTGGCACCTCCGCCCTTAGTCATACCATTTCCGTGGTATGGATAAGCTGTATCAATGTAATTTACTCCATTGTCTATGGCATATCTAACTAATTCCATAGCTTTTTCTTCATCGATTTTTGATGGGTCTCCTCCTGGAAGAATAGGAAGCCTCATACATCCAAAGCCTAAAGTAGAAACCATTTCATTTGTCTTACCGAATTTTCTGTACAACATGTTAATTTCCTCCTCTAAATAAAATCGTATTCAGATTTCTCCACTTTAAATAAGCATACTTCTCCTTATTTAAAGCGAATTTTAATTTATATATATGAAAAAATATTACACCTTATAGTACACTCTAAGTCAATACGTTAAATATAATTTTTTTTAAAGAAAAAGAGCAGTTTACTCCACTCTTATATATTTTTTGCTACAGCTATTAAATTGGAATTTATCTTACAAAAGAAGCTTTGCATTTTGAATTACAGCATCTTATGTTCCTATCCTTTATAAGACCATTATAGTGATTAAGTTTCTTGTTAATCATATCTAGATGATTATTCATCTCTTCAATCTTTTTTTCAGTTATAGCTCTCTGGGTAAGAATTATTTCTCTTCTAAGCTCTAATGTGTTATCTCCTTCTGTAGAAAGTTTTATAAAATTTTTGATTTTAGCTATGGACATTCCTGTTCTGCGCAAGCAGCATATTAGGTTTATCCATTCTATATTATTCTCACTAAATAATCTCACTCCATGTTCATCTCTCTGTACGTCTAAAAGAAGCCCTTCTTTTTCATAATATCTTATGGTATACTCAGTTAAATTAAATTTTTCCGCAACCTGTTTAATTGTATATTCCATAAAAACAACTCCCATTTATATATTGCGTTTTTAACTATATTATTTATAGCTACATATATATTTTAAATGGTTAAAGTTTTTATGTCTACACTTAAATATTATGCTATGTTTTAAAAGGATGTTGATAAAGGCGTTTTTCGTCTAGCATGGTTTCTTTCAGAATCCATGTAAGTAACTCTAAGGGCTGCTTTGTTATAATTGGCTACCAATTTTATTGCGCCATCCATGGCGCTAAAATTGCTTTGCCCGTCCTGGGCAAAATTACGCCAATTATAAGTCGCAATCCCTAAGAGTTTCTAGAACTTAAACGATAATATCAACATTTTAAAACATAGCCTCCCGAACTGAGGCCACTGAAAAAGTCCCCATATTTTTTGCACAAATTGTTTGGTAAAATAAGTAAGGCGTCAGAAGGCCTTCTAATAGCCTTGTAACAACTTTTTAGACATAAATCACCTGCGAAAATATACAAATATATCTAAATTAGTAATATTTTTTAGTTTTTCAGTGGCCTCCCCGAACTGAAGGAAGTTTTAAATCAGTGTAAAAATCAACACTGATTTAAAACAGAGCCAAATATTATCAAAAATCTTTATAGGCAAAAATGATGAGATAACTGTCAAGTTACTCATCACTTAGAATATTTATTTGCTATGGAAGACGCTGCGTAAGAATCAGGTTTTGTCATGCAGGTAAAGCCGCAGGAATTTACCCAGCTCACAATTTCAGATATAAGCTTTCCGCTCTCACCATTATCTCCAGCATCCACATGTATGCTTATCTCATAATTTAAATTGTTCTCATTAAATTTTTTAAGAAGTTTATCCGCCAGTTCTATGCTTAAACTAGTTTCGTAGAAAATTTTCTGCCTCACATTGGTTATCTTATTTACCTTCTTTATGTCGTAAAAGAAAATCCCTCCATGGCCTACATTCCAAATAGCTACTACTACAACTACCTTGGTGATATCATAGTTTTGAGAGTCAGTACCTACGGTTATCTTAAATTCCTGTCCTTTGCTTTTTAGCATATAATCACATATTAATTTATACATTCCCTGAAAAGTAACTTCACCATAACTAATGCTCCTCATAAAATAACTCCTTTTACTTAAAATAGCTTTTTGAAACTATATTCAGGCTTTTAAATCACAAGAGTACAATTATATTATAATTTATAAATGTTACGTTTATTTTATGAAAATATGAAGATTTATTTATAAATATATGCTAATTTTTCTCCATTTATTTCTTTACTAATGAAATAAACGGATGATAAGAAGGATATGATATCTGATACAGGATATGCAAACCACGCTCCAATGGTTCCAAACATCTGCACCAATACTATAGCTGCTGGTATAAAAATAACAAGCTGCCTGTATATTGAAAAGAAAAATGACAATTTTGCTTCTTCTATAGCTTGATAATAATATATAGCCACATAATATATGCCTATGACCGGAATTACTGATATACATATCCTAAAAGCTAATACAGCTTCCTTCAATATATCTGCATCAGTTAAAAAGAAGCCTATTATAGAATTTGCAAATATCATAAATAAAACCCAAAGTGTTGAGGACGTAATAGTAACCGCTGCTACCGTGATTTTTAGCACTTCTTTTATTTTATCATATTTGGAAGCTCCATAATTATAAGCAACTATAGGCTGCATGGCTGAGCTTATTCCTATTATTGTAACATACATAAACATTGAAATTCTCGTAATAGCTCCAACTACGACTATTGCACTATCTCCACCGTTTCTATTTAGAAGATTATTTAATATAACCGAAACGATAGCATCCGATATTTCTATTATAAAAGTAGATAGTCCAACAGAAATTATACTAAATATAGTCTTTGAACTATATAAACTTATTATACCCTTATAACTAAATTTTATATTAAAAATGCTTTTTATTTTTACAAATTTATATATTGAATATAAAAATGCGGCAAATTGCGATACCACTGTAGAAACAGCCGATGCCCAGACACCAAATCCAAATAACACAATTAATATATAATTCATTACAATGTTTATAGCTACACCCAAAAGATTTGAATACAAAGTCATCTTTGTATTTCCTAAGGCATTCATTATATAACATAATACAGTAGACATACATTGAAATATTCCGCCAATAATTATTATGGATATATAAGAATTAGCGAAGCCATATATAGCTCTACTAGCTCCTAAATACATTATAATATTTCTCTTAAATACCATGACTATGACAGTTACAGCTAAAATAAAAACAATTCCTAATATCAGCGAATTAACTATTGTTCTTTTTATACTTTCTATATTTTTCTCACCTAAATATCTGGCAACATGAGTGGAAGCTCCCACAGATATGAGCATAGCTATGGCTATTATAAGTCTTTGAATAGGGAAAGCTACCGTAAGCCCTCCTATAGCTTCTGTTCCTATATATCTTCCCACAAATATGGTATCTACCATATTGTATAATTCTAATACTAGAAGTGATATAACTGCTGGAAGCGCAAATTTAAATAAAGTTTTTCCAACCTTTGTGTCATCAAATATTTTATTAGTTACCCCATTGGTTTCCCCTCCTTAATACCTATACATTAATTATAGGTCAGTTATACTAAGTCTTAAACTCATCAAACTGCTTAAGTAAAGGTACTTATAGGAGGTACTTATTTTTCTTAAACTTCCAGAAATAACACAAAAACACCTTATAAAAGGTGTTTTTGTACTTCTTTAATCACTATTAAGGTTGCTCCATATCCCGTTAATTTCACCTTTAAATTTAACACTGTGCTCTTCTTTGCAAATTTAAACTCTATCTTAGGAAAAGAGGCCTTGTGAATAATCTCTTTTTCCTCCTTGCTGAGTCTGGTTGGCTTACCCATGTTCACCCAGTAATTATATGAAGAGCCTACTTCCTCATCTATTAGATAGGAAGTTATTCTCACTGCTGAAGGTAGCTGCATTATATTTAAAGAAAATTTCTTTTCCGTAGAATTTTTAAGTCCCCTGAGCTTTGATTTGCTTTTTAGTTCTATAAGGCTGGAAATCTCATCATTATAACTGTAGATAAGTATTTGATACTCTCCATCCTTCTTGGTAACTATATAACCTTTATCCTTTTCAACTATGTTATCTCCTAACTTATTAAGAAGATAGTAAGCATAAAAAGAAGACTTCTTTATTCCTTTATCATTTATAAGACCTGGGTAGCCGAAGAAAACCTCGTTAGTTAATTTTATTTGCCTGTCTAAAACATCAAAAGCCCTCAAAAATCCTTGTCTGGAGGACTCTGATAATTCATTTTCAATCAAAAACGGTAACATATATGAGGTATCATATACGGGTTCTATTCTTAAAGAAGCATCAAAGTACTCCTCTAGTACTTCAAACTCCTTTTCTCTTAAATCATTGCTTACGATATTTTTAAATTTCTCAGAACAATCTACAGCAAATTGAAATTTTATATCATGATAATTTATAGTATCAAGCTTTGAAAAAAACTCCTGGAAAACTTGCAGTACTATTAAAAATTCCTCTGGATCAAAGCTTTTATCTTCTAATACTATAAGCGGCCTTAACCCTATTTCACTTAGATATTCAAATACCGATACCATCCTGTTCCAATTGTAAAAATGCGTTCCATTAAATATGCCCATATCCTGCGAAAACACATTTAAAAGCCTTGCATAATTGAAACCTATTTCCTGCTGAAGCTCACTAAAAATTTGTTTATTTTCCTCCAGCAATAGGTCAAAGGCATCTCCTACATTTATTATTTCTTTAAACTTTTTATGAAACTCTCCCAATTCTCCACTTGCATCAATATTTATCTTGTTGATTTTATTTTCAAATTTGAATCTATCATAATCCTCTAAATAATATACCAGATAGTTTAAAGCTTCACCAAGGTCATGAAATTCTATTTGCTTCTGCTTTTCATAGGTTTCCTCATCTACCTTGTACTTCTTTCTGAAATTTAAGGGTGAAACCTTATAATAAAATTTAAAATTTTTATTATAGTATCTGGCGTGAGAAAAGCCTACCTCATCAGAAATTTCAGAAATAGTTTTTTCAGTATCCAAGAGAAGTTTTACAGATTCATCCACTCTAGTTAAATTAATAAGTTCTGTGAAACTGTAACCAGTGGCATACTTTATTTCATGGGATAAATAGTGAGTGCTTAAAAATTCTTTATCAGCAATATCCTGCAGCGTTATATTATTGTTGTAATTATTAAATATATATTTAGCTATCCTGTGATACCTTTCTAATTGTTCATCATTTTCCTTTAACTCTTCCTGTTCAAACATAAGATAGTGAAAATTATTTATAAGATGATATAAAAGATCCACCAAAGAATTTTCTATTTCTTCATCATAGTTATCATTTTGCTGCACTAATTCGCAAAGTATTATGCTTAGAAAAGTTCTAAGTTCATCATATTCTTCGCTTTCCTGAATTCCATCTTCCGAGGTATTAGTGTAGAAGGACATATTTTCTATATCATTAAAATATTTTTCGAAAAAGTACGGATCTATATGAAAAATTAATATTTTATTGTTTTTATCCTTAGAAAATATTCTATGTGCCTCTTCCACATTTATTATTTCCACTTCATTTTCCACCAGCTCATAGGTTCCGCTGTTTATACTCACGTAAACTTTTCCCTTTAGTACATATAAGATTTCAATGCAATTATTCCAGTGAATAGGGTACTCCTTTATCGTCATAAACTCTGCATAAACCGGTAATTTACCTGAAAAATCTATATATTCTCTTCTCATTTAATTCCATCCCCAAGCATATTTACATCTTTAAATAAAAATTATACCATTTAAGTTTTCTATATTGCAAAATCTCATTCTAATATAATTCTTCTTCTATAGCTGTTGCTTCCATATAGTTTATAAATTGCTTCAATTTATTGGCGGTTTCGCGGGTGATTATATTATTTTCAATAAGAGACTGTATATGGTTTCTTTGTGCCTGAAAAGCTTTGAATTGTAAATCCGTTTTATACTTATTTACATTTTGGTTATTATTTATAGCTTTATTTTTATCAAGTTTTCTTATTATTTCATTATAATGATTGATTACATCCAAGGATGCTTTTTTGTTTTCTTCATTAATCTGAGCTTTAATAGCCTTTATAGCTGCCTTTGAAGTCAAAATTTTGATAGCTTTAATTTCCTCTATATTTATGCACTCAGTCCTTAATTTTTTATAAATGAATCTTTTTAAAAACTTTTTTAAGTAAGCTACTTTATCTAAAATTTGCAATATCATAGGTTTAGACAAATGCTCTTCAATAGTATTAATAAACTGTTCTATTTTTTCCATAGTGTACATGGAACATTTTCTTTCCTCAGCCAGTCTTCTTATCTCTTCATGTTCAGCTTTTAACCCTATAGCAAATATATCTCTTTCCATTTTTCTGTCCTGCACTGTCAGATTGAATTCTTCTCCCTGCTCTAAAGCATTATTTCTAATCTTTTCATAATTTGATATTAAGAATATTGCTGCCTCTCTGTTCTCATGATTCATTTCTTCCTTTATTAAATCTATAGCTGAATTTACAATGCTATTGAGCGCTTGTTGATTTGCTTTATCTGAATTTATTTTTTCATCTTCATCACCTGTTTTCACCAAAATTGGTAAAACAAAGCTTGCTATGATTATTGAAAACAGCATAACTCCCGCAGCAAGAAAAATTATCAAATCACGCTGAGGAAATAACCTTCCTCCTCCTAAATAAAAAGGAATGGACAATGCCGCTGAAAGAGTTACTGCTCCTCGTGCACCTGAAAGCGAAGTCAGTATGCATTGCATAAATTTTTCTTTTTTATTTCCTTTTTCATGCTTTTCATCCCATTTCTCATTCCAAAAAGCATACACCCATATAAATCTTATAAGCACCAAACTTAAACTTATAGCAATTATATATATGAACACCTTAAAATTGCTTATAGCTGTATTATTAAATACAACCTCCACCACCTTAGGAATCTGTAATCCTAAAATTAAAAATACAAGACCATTTACAATAAAAAGTAATACTGACCAAGTACTCTTAGAAACAAGCTTCAGTTTAGAAATCATTGGTTCAGAATAATCTGATTCTATAGACTGAACTATACCTCCAGATACCACCGCCAAAATTCCTGATACTCCTATCTCTTCAGAAGCTAAGTATATGATGAAAGGAGTTATCAACTGCATCAATACGTGAAAAGTGGCATCTTCCAGACCAAGTCTTCGAATAGATGCTCCTAGCTTTACAATAACAAAGGAAATAAGTGCACCGAAGAAAAATCCTCCCACCGCCATCATAAAGAAGCTTGCAGCAGCGCTAGTTATTGAAAAACTGCCTGTAACAGTAGCTGCTACTGCAAATTTGAAGGCTACTAATCCAGAGGCGTCGTTCATAAGTGCTTCTCCTTCCAAAAGTATTGTTATCTCTTTGGGAAGATGAATTCTTTGAGATAGTGAGCTCACTGTAACCGCATCTGTAGGAGACAAAATAGCTGCTAAAGCAAAACAGGCCGACAGAGGAATCTCTGGTATCATTAAATTTATGATATATCCTACCACTATGACACTTACAAATACTAATCCAAAAGCCATAAGCACTATAGGAATCCTTATCTTCCATAGCTCATCTCTAGATATCCTTTTTCCATCGTTATATATAAGCGGTGCAATAAACAATACCATAAACAATTCAGGTTCCAGTGGTATATGCATTCCTGTTGGTAAAACAGCTAGAATTATTCCCATTATAATCTGCACCAAGGGCACAGGAAAAAAAGGTATCAATCGGCTAATAATATTAGATAAAACAATGCCTATGAGGAGAATTAGTATAATTATAAATATTTCCATGTATTATCACTCCTTCTAAATTAATATTATAACCAAATGAGTCCGCAAAGAAGCTCAAATAATTCAAATAAATTTTTAGGATTTTTACCTGTTAATTGCTGAATTCTCTCAAGTCTATAATTCAATGTATTTCTATGTATATTAAGCCTGGAAGCCACATTTGTAATTTCTCCATTTTCCTCAATGTATGCCTGTATGGTTTCCATTAGCTCTAAGTTGTTTGCCGTTTTATCTAAATTTCTAAATATAGAAACTATGAATTCCTTATCATTATAGGATAGATGAATAAAAAACTTTAAGTCCTCATAATGATATATTTTCGAAAGAGGCTTAAGCTTCATTCCAATTTCTAAAGTCTTTTCAGCGTTTTCTATGGAGTATGATATAACTTTTTCTTTTCCTCCTATACTTACTTTATTAACCTCAGAGCATTCATTTAGTTCATTAATAATTTTTTTGTATTTATATTCATCTTCAATCAAAAATACTCTTTTATTATTATCCACATCAAAATTATGCGGATACTTTTTGCATATTTTTATTAATTCCTTAGAGTCCATATAGCTATTTACAAGAATTGCCGAATAGCCTTTGGCAATGTCAAATCCATAGGTTTCCGCACGTTTTGTGAATTCCAAGTCATATTCATTTTTTCTATGAGCCAGCTCATGATAAAACTTTTGCATATTAAGTCTTCTATCTTGAATTTCTTCATCCAATTTAGCCTGTTCTATTAAAAGTACGGCAGTTACGCGCACTAATTTTATAAATCTTTTAACTTCTTCTAATTCTCCAGTTATACCTATTACACCAATCACTTCATCATCTATTATTATAGGTTCATTAACTCCTGGTTTTACTCCCTTCTCTTCATGATGTATCACATTTAAAGATTTGCTATTTATGGCTTCCATGGCTCCCTCATGAATATTTCCTATACGAGCTAAATCCCCGCTTCCTATAATAATCCCCTTTTCGTTCATAACATTTATATTGTAAGGGATCACATTCATCATCTCTTTAACAATCTTTTGGGCAATATTTTTAGATAGTTTCAATTTTTTCACATCCTTTATATGATAGTATGAAAACTTCTCTATATTGTAAGAAGAACTGCTTCTATGAGATAAAAGCAGTTCTTCTTAATATTATATCTTATTTTAAAGTAAATTCATAAGTCTTATTATGTTTTCAGAAGTTTTTTCAATATTTTCTTTTCCATTTTCAAGAGCTTCCTCTAATGAAGTAACTCCTTGCATGATTCCAAATATGGCATCTATTTCATCATATAATTCTTCGATGTCATTTCCTATCCTTCCAGCAAGAGCAATCACAGGCTTGTTATACTTTTTAGCAATGGATGCCACACCAAAAGGCGTTTTTCCAAATTTAGTTTGAAAATCTATACTTCCTTCTCCCGTCCATACCATATCAGCATCTTTAACCTTGTTTTCCAGATCAGAATATTCAATTACCATATCGATTCCCTTTTTAAGCTTCCCATCTAAAAAAGCTACAAGTCCAGCTCCTAATCCGCCAGCTGCACCCGCTCCTGGAAGCTCAAGAACATCCTTGCCTAACTGATTCTTTATCACATTAGCATAGTGTGCCAAATTGCTGTCTAATGCTGATATCATTTCCTTGGTAGCACCCTTCTGCGGTCCAAATACATTAGATGCTCCTCTTTCACCACACAATGGATTTGTAACATCACAAGCTACCTCTACTTCTACCTCAGCTATTCTAGCATCTAAATCGCTTATATCAATGCTATGAAGTTTTTCAAGTTCTCCGCCTCCAAAGCCAAGTTCTTTTCCTTCTTCATCTAAAAGTCTTGCTCCAAGAGCTTGAATAACACCAGCACCTCCATCATTGGTAGCACTTCCTCCTATACCTATTAGAAGCTTTTTTATTCCCATATCTAAGCATGCCTTTATAAGCTGACCTGTACCATAAGTAGTTGTTATTAATGGATTTCTTTTTTCTTTAGGTACAAGCTGTATTCCACTGGCACTAGCCATTTCTAATATACCTATTTTTCCGTTTCCAAGGATGCCGTATTCTGCATCTACTTCATTTCCTAGGGGGCCTACAACCTTTAAGGAATATTTTCTTCCTCCTGTGGCATCTATAAGAGATTGCATGGTTCCCTCGCCGCCATCCGCCATAGGCACATGTATGCAGTTTATTTTATCATTAACTTTTTTTATTCCTTTTTCCATAGCTACACAAGCTTCTTTTGCAGTCATGCTTTCTTTAAAAGAATCAGGAGCTAATATTATATTTAAATTCTTTTTCATGATTACTCTCCTAACTATTCCTATTTTATAAATCCATATATAATTGTAGCAACTATTGCTATAGATCCTCCAACCATTGATTCATAAGGAATTAACTTCATACGTTCCTTTATATTCATTTTAACAGCATCTGCTGACGCATGAAAGAAGTTTCCATGTGGTAAATGGTCTATAACTACCGCGCCGGTATTTATCATAACTGCAGCACTTAAAGGCGCTACTCCCATAGATAATATTGCTTTTCCAAAGGTACCTGTAGCTACAATTGAACCTGTAGAAGTTGACGCTGTTGCTGCAGCCATTAGTATACTTGAAATAGGTGCTAAAAACACTCCTGAAATTCCAAGAGAATGTATTCCATTAACTACAACTTGACTTAAATCTGATTTGGAGATAACCCCAGCTATTGCACCAGCTCCAATTAATATCATCACAGTTCCCGTCATCTTATTTAAACCAGCTGTAGTATAGTCAATAATTTTCTTAACTTGTCCCATAGCTATAAGTCCTATAATTCCTGCAATAGGCAATATAAACATGGCATCTATTTTAAGATTTATTAAAAACTTTATATTAAGCATGCTGCCTATAGGGTTAAGGGCCAGCAATATTACTGCTACCACAGGAGCTATCATAGCAGCCTTAAAGCTAGGCTTCTTTTTGTCCTCCACATGAGCTGGTATTTCAGACTCTTTTATCAGTTCGCCCTTTTTACTAATTAATGTTGCTACAAAATAAGTAACTATTAATCCTACCACAGCAGGAATAACCCCCCCTATCATTACCTGAGCCAAATCAACATTAAAACCTTTTGCTGCTGCGATAGTATTAGGATTAGGTGATATGACATTACCAGCTTTTCCTCCTCCTATCATAGCCAAAAGTATGGATGACTTTGTTATTCCCACTTTTTTAGCTACTGGCAAAGCTATTGGCGCAACTATGATAACTGTAACTGGAATAAAAACTCCTACAGCGGTAATTATCATACTTGCTAGCGCAATTGCCAAAAGAACCTTTTTTTCTCCCATCTTTTCAACTATAGTTTCAGCAATCTTTTCAGCAGCTCCTGATTCAATTAGCACTCCCGCTAACACTCCAGCTGCTATAACACGCACTACAGCTCCCATAACACTATTGGTACCATCAATTATAACCTGAACTGTATTTGATAAGCTAGCTCCTCCTATTAGAGCCCCGATTATAGCTCCTGTAAACAACGAGTATACAGGATTTATTTTTCTCAAAATTAGTACTATTGCAATTATAAGTCCTATTATTGCTCCACTCCAATGAATCAACGCCATTACATTTTCTCTCCTTACTCAATTAAATTTTTCATTAGTCAAACATTAGGTAACGTTTACTTTAATTCAACATTAACAATGTTAATATATTTTAAACAGCCATTACATTGTTTACTTGATGATTTTTATTGTTCATTTGCACAAAGCACTAAATGGCATTAAAAAAGCTGATTTAAATATAGTCTCATTTAAATCAGCTTTATCTGTTATTTTAGAGTTCCAACTACCGGCAAGTCTTTCAAGACGCTGGCTCCGTGTGGTGATTGACCAATGGAATTAGTCAAATCAACTCCAGCCACCACTCCATTCTCATGCTTACCATTTTTCCATTTCCTAGCATTGGTAACATCATATACAATTCCATTCACTGCTACATATGCAGGGTTTCCATTCTCACCATTATATTTTTTTAATTCTTCTGCAGTAAAGGTTTTGTTGCCTGTGGTTGAATTTGATGCGGAGTTTTGATTACTTGATTTATTACTTGAACAGCTCAAAAATAAAATGGATGTACACATTACTATAAAGCAAACAACTGTTATTATAACTTTTTTCATTCTATCAGCCCTCTCAAATCTACTTATGTTTAATATTTCTTATATACTATTGTTAAATGGGTTGCCAAATTTTAAATGTACGTAACGTTATCTAACACGCTCAGATAGTCCTTGTGCTTAATAAATTCCTCCTTTGCAAAGCTGCAGACTGGTATCACTTTTTTGTTCTCTTCCTTTGCAAACTCTACCACCTTGCTTACAAGCTCCGATGCTATACCTTTCCCTCTCAAATCATGGGATACATAAGTATGATCTATAACTATAGTATCCCTATCCTTGTCTATAAAAGTTATTTCTGCTATTGCACTTTCTTCTGAATCACCTATATAAAATCTATTTGAACCTTTTTTTATATCCATATTTTTCATCTCTCCTTCCTATAAATTTAGTATATCCAAATTCACTGTTTAATAAAATTCTCTATACAATTTTATAAGATTATATATTTTTTAAATCTTCCATTGTAAATCATTAAAAATAAATATGAAAATGTATGAAAAAATTAAAATTCCTCATAAATTCAATGTAAATTTTATAAATTTGCAAAAATATTTTTTTAATTTATTTAAGTAAAATTTCTTTATTCATAATCCCTTATTATTATATTATTAAAATTAAAGGGGGCTGTAACAAATATGAAAAAACTCGAAATAATTTTAAGACCTGAAAAATTAGAAGACTTAAAACAAATACTAAATGAATTAAATGTTAAAGGCATGAGTGTTACGACAGTATTGGGCTGCGGAAATCAAAAAGGTGTCACAGAAAGATACAGGGGAACTGTAGTGAATGTTAATTTAATTCACAAGGTAAAGGTAGAAGTGGTTGTAGTAGATGAAATTGTAGACACACTTGTTACTAAAGTCAGGGAGGGAGTTTCAACAGGACATATAGGTGATGGAAAGATATTTATATACAATGTTGAAAATGCCATAAGAATAAGAACTGGTGAAACCGGAGATTCAGCTATATAGTTTTTTCATAAAATCATTTTTATTCAGAAGTACTAAAGGGATTTATAATATTTAATTATTAAAATTGGGGGTTGAAAAATGAAATCATTAAACATAGGAGATTCAAGTTTTGTTTTTACATGTACTGTTTTAGTTATGCTTATGACACCTGGCCTAGCTTTATTTTATAGCGGAATGGTTAGACGTAAAAATGCATTAAGCACCACAATGCACAGTTATGTTACTATGGGGATTGTATCCATTCAATGGATATTGATAGGTTATACTTTAGCTTTTGGAGCAGATCACGGCGGATTAATCGGAGGATTCAACTTTTTCGGATTAAATGGAGTTGGCATAAATCCTAATGCGGATTACGCTGGAACTATACCTCAATCATTGTTCATGATGTTTCAGATGATGTTTGCTTTAATAACTCCTGCTCTTATATCTGGAGCCTATGCAGAAAGATTCAGATTCCCTGCATTCTTACTTTTCACTCTTTTATGGACAACTTTCGTGTATGATCCAGTAGCTCACTGGGTTTGGGGTGCTGGCGGCTGGCTTCACAATTTAGGAGCTCTTGACTTTGCAGGCGGTGATGTTGTTCATATAAGCTCTGGTGTATCAGGCTTAGTAATAGCCATAGTGCTCGGAAAGAGAAAATCGTTAAAGTCTGTTAGACCTCACAGCTTGCCATTAACAATATTAGGTGTTGGCTTACTATGGTTTGGATGGTATGGTTTTAATGCTGGAAGTGCATTAGCCTTCAATGATGTAGCAATGAATGCTTTTGTTACAACAAATACAGCTGCAGCTGCAGCAGGATTATCCTGGATGTTCTCAGAATGGATAATAAACAAGAAACCTACAGCTCTTGGCTTCGGAAGCGGTATAGTTGCAGGACTAGTTGCAATTACTCCAGCAGCAGGCTTTGTTACTCCAATGTCAGCAATACTAATTGGATTACTTGGCGGAATAATATGTTTCTTTGCCGTTAATTTCTTAAAAAGCAAATTTGGTTATGATGATGCTTTAGATGCTTTTGGATGCCATGGTATAGGCGGAACTTGGGGAGGTATAGCAACTGGACTATTTGCAACCAAATCTGTTAACTCAGCTGGTGCAAATGGATTATTCTACGGGAATGCTCATCAGCTTTTAGTTCAGATAATTGGTATCGTAGCTACTTATGCTTATGCTATAGTAATCACATTAGTAATACTTTTCGTAATCAAGCTATTTACTAAGTTAAGAGCAAGTGAGGATGAAGAAGAAGCAGGATTAGATTCATCACAACATGGTGAAAGCGCTTATTCTCAGCTCACTTTAGATGGCGGAGACTCCGAGCTCGGTGCATAATACTATATCAATTGCAAAAGAAGTGTTGGAACGTACATCCAACACTTCTTTTTATTTCTCCATAATTCCTCCACAATTTCTATATACAATTATCACATAATAAAAAACAAGGAGTGATTTATATGTTCTGTGGTGGATATGGAAGGCTAGCTTCCTTTGGATTAGGCGGTGGTTTCATGGCATCTGCGATGATATTTAGGCTATTAATTATTGCTGCATTAATAGTTTTTGCTTTAAAATTCTTAGGTAAATATATAAACAAATCTGACTCTACCTTAGGGGTACTTAATGAAAAATTTGCTAAAGGTGAAATAAGCGAAGAAGAATATTTAAGAAGAAAATCTGTTCTTTCACAAAAAAACTAGAGATTTTTCTCTAGTTTTTTTGTTATTATAGTTATACTATAATTTGGAGGTGGATACTTTGAGTAGTCAATTTAAAATCCTTGTAGTAGATGATGAAGTAAATATTATTAATGTAGTTAAAGCTTATCTTCAAAAGGAAGGCTTTCAGGTTATAACTGCCAATAATGGTGAATCTGCACTTAATATATTTAATCGGGAAGATGTTCATTTGCTGATATTAGATTTAATGCTTCCTAAAATATCTGGGGAAGCTATTTGTACTAAAATAAGAGAGACTTCTAACATACCTATAATTATGCTTACTGCAAAATCTGATGAAGAAAATAAGATACAAGGAATATCAATGGGTGCAGATGATTATTTGACAAAACCCTTCAGTGTAAGAGAACTTGTGGTTAGAGTTAAAGCACTACTGAGACGATGTTATAACAATGTGGTTCCTGAAAAGAATACTATAACCTTTAATAATGGCGATTTAGAAATAAATATGAAAGAGATGATTGTGAAAAGAAAAGGCAAATCTGTAACCCTTACCCCTAATGAATTTAAAGTATTTACCGTTCTCATCTCTAATCCTAATCAAATTTTATCGAGAGAACAGCTTGTATATAAAGCTTTTGGAGTAGAATATGATGGCTTTGACAGAACAATTGACTCCTATATAAAAAATATACGCCGCAAAATAGATAGTGATAATAGTGAATTTAAATATATAGTTACTGTTTATAGTATGGGGTATAAATTCTCCTATTCTCCCTCAGAGGTGCTAATATGAAAATAACATTAATGAAAAAACTATCCATAGTTATAGTTTGTGCTATTTTAATAGCTATAGTTATAACTAGTATACTTTCAAATTTTGCAGTAAATCGTAATTTTAAAAAATATCTTATAGATGAACAAAGCACTAAAATTAATAATGTATTAACTATGATTAACCAGCTATATAACTCACAAAGCGATATAGCTAAAATAAATACTGATGAAATACAAAGATATGCAGAACTTCAGGAATTATATATAGAAATTAGAAATTCTGATAATAAAATTCTATATTCCTCTGGTGACTCATACTTGAAGCATCAATCTATGATGGGAAATATGATGGGAAATACTATGAATAATTTTTCCGGAATGAATATATCGGATTACACTGAAAATAAATATTCTTTAATTATTGCCAATAAGTCTTCCGGAACTATAATTATAGGCTATTATGGTTCTTCCTTCTTATCTTCAAATTCATTGACATTTTTGGCTGCACTAAATCATGCTTTCGTTTTATCAGCAGCAATAGCAGCTATATTTGGATTTATCATAAGCATCATTATATCAAAGCAAATTTCTAAACCTCTTGTAAAAGTAACAAAAACCTCCAATGAAATTAGTTCTGGAAATCTTTCTGCTAGATCCAGCATTAGGTCAAATACAAAGGAAATAATGGCTCTCTCTGATTCAATAAATCATTTAGGAGAAACCTTGCAAGATCAAGACATGCTCAGAAAAAAGCTATCTTCCGATATGGCTCATGAGCTGCGAACCCCATTAACCACATTAAAAACTCATGTAGAAGCCTTTATGGACGGAGTATGGGAACCTACAAATGAAAGATTTCAGATTTTTTACGATGAAATAGATAGACTTACAAAAATGATAAATAATCTTTACTCATTGTCAAAATTAGAGCAAGCAGGCAGTAACTTAAATAAAAGTAAATTCAATATTTCAGAAGAATTGGAAAAAATTATTGATACCTTTGAACCTTTATATATGAAAGAAAATTATACCATTGTTAGCAAAATCGCTCCTAATATATCTATATTCATGGACAAAGATCATTTTAAGCAAATCATGAATAACCTGCTATCTAATTCTTTTAAGTACTTAAATCCTAATGGTTACGCAGAAATATCCCTACTGGAAGAAAATAAAAATATAGTCATTAAAGTACGTGACAACGGGATAGGTATACCCAAAAATGATCTGCCCTTCATATTTGAACGCTTTTATAGAAGTGATTTGTCAAGAAGCAAGGATACGGGAGGCTCCGGCATAGGTCTTACTCTGGTAAAAGCTTTTGTAGAAGCTAACGGCGGTAAAATATATGCAAGCAGTGAATTAGGAAAGTATACTAAATTTAAAATAGAATTCTATCAAAACCATATGCTTACCAGAAATTAATTACGCCAGTAAATACACTGGCGTAATTAATTTTATATCTAATTTTCCAAAGTTCCTGTTACAGAAGTTCCATTTTTTATTATATTATACTGCAATACCTCTCCGCTTTGGAAATGAAGCTTTAATAGGATCGTTCCATCCTTTGTTTCAGCAAAGAATTTATCTGTCATAGTAACCTGATTTAAATCATAATTAACCTTAAAAGCATAATTATATTCCTTATAGGTAGTCCAATTCTGTGGTCCCGCACCGCTTCCATCTGTATACATAGCCTCCAATGTAGACAATCTGGAACCATTAAAGCTTACTGGAATATTAAAGCCGCTGGTAGTTCCATCAGCTGAAGCTAAAGTTGGAGTCTTATAATGATTTATATATACGGTCCAATCGGCTCCATGAGAAAATCTTATAGTTAAAGTAGCATTTACTCCATAAGAATTTGTAATTAAACTATTTATATAACTTCCTTTAAAGGTTACGGTTCCATTGCTGTAAGTATAATCCCTGCCTAATTTTAGTTTTTTATCTCCATTGTGTATTGATTTCAGCTTATTTCCATTCAAAATAATAGCAGTAGAAATATCTTGTGCTTTGCTTGCATCTGTCACATATATTCTATCAGAGCTAGAATAGGAGTTTCTTCCTTTCCAAGATGACCTTATGGTGTCATATAAGGATTGATCGTACCAAGTTAAATTACTCCTATTAAGAATATTTCCGTTATCCCAAAGCATTAAAGTAATTTTCTTTGCTTTAGCATAATAATTTATATAATCAAAATATTTTAGCATTTCTCCATGCTCTAAAGTATCCTCAGATTTATCAAAGCCTAGCAACCCATATTCACCGCATATTACACCTATTCCATTAGCAGTAAAATGATTATACATTCTGTCAAAGGCTCCATCAAGTGCTGATGTTACTGTACTGTCCATAGTAGTGGAACCTGCTATATTAGTACTGAAGGGCCAGTATCCATAGTAATGGAAGGTTGCAATTATATTTTTATCCTTAAGTGAGGTTATAGTATTATATAGAGATTCGCATCTATCATCGCTGTCATTAGTATTTAAAGTAGGTAAAACAAGCATTCTGGCAGCATTCTTACCTCCTGAATTTCTTACAATATTATAAAAAGCACTGTTTACCTGTTCAAGAATTTTTATTTGGTTAGAAGTATCTCCTGTATAAAATTGTGGCTCATTCAAAGATTCAAAGCACACTTTATTAGAATAATTTTTGAAATAATCAGCAAGCTGAGTCCATATTGCTTTATATTTTTCTAGAGATGCCCCGTTATCTGAAGGTGAGCCTATTGCTGATGCCCAGCTCCAGGAATCATGGTGCAAGTTTATCATTACATATAAGCCATCATCTAATGCCCATTTTACCACTTCCGCATAACGGGCTAAAAAAGCAGGATCAATAGTGTATGTTGGTGCCACACCTGTACGCATTACACTTGTAAAAGGAATACGTATACTTTTAAAGCCCTGGCTTTTTATTTTATCGATAAGGCTCTTAGTTACCACAGGGTTTCCCCAGGAAGTTTCGCCCTTGTCTCCATTTGTATCAAAGGAATCAAAGCTGTTACCTAAATTCCATCCAGGCTGCATGTCCTCTGCATACTGTTGAGATGCAGTAATCTTCGATGATTCTTTTGTTTTAGCTTCTGTCTTCAATCCCACCATTGACAAAGAACAAGTAGAAAAAACTAGCATACTTACTACTGCAGACATCACTATTTTTTTTAGTTTTTTCATTAATTTATCTCCCCTTCTTTTTATATAATTTAACA
The DNA here is from genome assembly GCF_032335695.1 of Clostridium sp. 19966. NCBI lineage: Bacteria > Bacillati > Bacillota > Clostridia > Eubacteriales > Clostridiaceae > Clostridium > Clostridium sp. 19966. The sequence goes on along the minus strand of NZ_JACTOJ010000001.1, from coordinate 92,933 downwards.
AGGTCCTTCATCGCTTTTGCAAACCTTTACAGCAAAAGTTAATTTATCTAGCCCTGCTACCGAAATATTATATAATAAGAATATTAGGAAATATATTGGTATAATTAGCTGTAAATTTTTATAATTTTTAGTGATTTATTATGCTGTCTATGTTTATTTTATATAGAAATTAGAAAGGAGTATTTATCACCTTCTCCTAATTCTGAACTTTCAGTACCATTAAGCATTAATATAACCTTTATAAAAGTTATAATTTGCTCATACATAAGCTCAAAATTAAATTTTTCTATTTCGCCGCTTTTACTTACTACACACAAATAATTAGGCCCAGGAACTAGCGCTATATCTGGAATTCCTGCATCAAATAAAGGCTGCCCCTCTCCAAAATGTATCTTATTATGTGGTCTGAGACATATACTTCTAACATTTTTTCTGCCTTCTAAAGCTTTTAAATATATTTCATTTACTATTGAATTGCCAGTGTAGCAAAGTTCAAAATCTACATCATTTAATTTAGTATATTTTCCATCAGCAATTCCCCATTCACTGCAGCCTAAATGCTCTAAAGTTACTCCAGCAACAGCTTTTATATGTCCTTCAATACCATCCCAAAGCTCTCTATGATCTTCTAACCATCTTTTAGTAGCTTGACCTTTTCCTTGTATTATTGATGGTATACGAAAGTGTCCTGTTGCAAAAACAAATATAATAGACTTCTTTAACTTCATAGTTTTCAGAACCTTTATCATTTCAATAAGGGCTAAAGCTCCATTTTCTTCAACACAATTTGTACCATCAGTATGAGTATTAACTATTATTGCTTCTTTTCTGTTTTCTCCTTCCAAAATAGTATAAAAGGTTTCTGTGGACGCATTTTTCTCCAGCTCCGCTTCTAATATTAAATCAGCCAATTTATGATTTTCGGCGGCTTTTTCAATTTTTTTGCCTTCAGTATGGTTAATCCAAAGAGCTGGAAGGTCTTTATAATCCTCTGTAAAAGGCAAATAATTTCCTTCTACCATTTCATCTTCTTCTCCACTCCAAATGCATATCACTGCCTTTACTCCCAACCTCTTTGCTTCGCTTAACTTCGGTGAATTTATAAAACTTGTTAATACTGCACCTCCATAATTTTTAGGAAGCTTAATTCCCTCTGGAACAGCTGCCCTTTTATTAAACACTATAGAATGAGGAATTCTTCTGCTTTTTATCTTTACTACAGCAATCTTCCCATTGGCTTTTTTAAAGCCTCTCCTATTATTTTTAACTAATATAAGCTCTCCTTTTATTCCTGACTGAGAAGTATATCCTGAATAAGGAAAAGCAGAAGCTATCTTTATTTCTTCAGTATCATCAATTATAATAGAGCTCCGTTTCTCTTCCCATCTGTCAAATCTGTAAGTATCCTCAAAGGTTTTTAATCCCAAGGCCTCTACCTGCATTTTTAAATGAGAAATAAAAGCTTTATGAGCTTTATTTCCTGTGAGTCTCGCACCAAGAGAATTCATGAATTGCATATTCTTTAATACTTCATCCTTATCAACTAGTTTCTCAAAATCCATTTTCCTTACCTCTCAAATAATTTGTTTATATCTTAATTATATCCTTTATATATAATAACTAAAAATATATAATAAATCATATATATATTACATTAAAATCATAAAAGGGGATAAAAATTTATGGAGCTTCAGCAATTATTATATTTTGAAACTGTTGCAAAATTAGAGCATATGACAAAGGCTGCTGAAAAATTACACATCACTCAGCCCGCCTTAAGCAGAGCAATATCACGTCTGGAAGGTGATATGGGTACAAAATTATTCGATAGAATTGGAAGGCAAATCAAATTAAATGAATACGGTCTTATATTATTAGAACATCTTAAGCGCTCCTTTAAGGAATTAGAGGAAGCTGAAAGAAAAATAAAAGACTTATCACAAAAAGAAAAATCCACAGTAAGCATCTCTACCTCCAGCACTAGCTTGATGCCTTACATCCTGGCTGAATTTAAAAAATCTAACCCAGATGTAATAGTAAAGCTTACTCAAAATTCAATAGAAGAAGTATATGATAATCTTATAGATGGAAAATTTGACTTTTGTCTTACCAGCACTTTTTTTTCAGATGAAAATATACTGTTGGAGCCTATATTAGAAGAAGAAATATTAGTTTTAGTTCCAAATACCAGTAAATATTTAAATAAAGCATTCTTCAGCCTAGAAGAGTTAAAATCTGAAAATCTTATAGTAATGAATTCTGAATATGAATCTAGAAAAATGATAGATGAATTTTTAAATTATCATGATATGTTATCCAATATAGCTTTTGAAGTCAACGACACTTTGACTCTTGGTGAAATGATTAGTTTGGGACTTGGAATATCTTTTATTCCTCAGTTAACCTGGAAAAGATTAAATGTGCTTTTTGGAAAAAATATACTAGCAATATCTATAAAAGATATTAATTATAAGAGAACTTTATTTATAGGCAGATTAAAAAATCGCTATTTATCAAACGCCTCTAAAGAATTTTATGATTTTACCAAAGAACAGTTTACAGCCTTATTATAGCCCTGAGAAATAGATTGAATTTTAAAATTATTCATATTACAATTAATGTATATAGTACCATATGGAGGTGAAATATGAACTCGGATATAATGTTTTCAATAGTTCCTAGCATTATACTTATAGGTTTTGTAATTGTAATATTCTTCTTTCTATTCACTATTGTTAAATCCATCGGTGAATGGAAATATAATAATAAGCAGCCTGTCTTGACTGTAGATGCAAATTTAGTTGCTAAAAGGACTAATACTTCTACTACTTCTCACACAAATCAAGATGGGATAAGCAGCCATGAAACTACTTCCACAACTTACTATATTACCTTTCAAGTAGAAAGCGGCAGCAGAATAGAATTTAGAGTAAGAGGAAATGAGTTTGGGATGCTAGCTGAAGGTGATAGAGGCAAATTGACATTTCAAGGAACCAGATATCTTTCCTTTCAGCGAGATTATGATGCTTAATCCAATTTTATCCCTCTGTTTTAAATCAGTGTTGATTTTTGACACTGATTTAAAACGGAGCTTTGGTTTATAACGCTGCATTTCACAATTTATGATATTATTTTGTTCTTATAAAAGACATAAAAAAGCTATACGCATTTGTTTCTTTCCTATCTTCTTTACTTCTATTTTTTGCTTTATCTACAAGCTTTAGCAGTTCTTTTGCCTCTTCTTCTGTAAAATAAAGTTCTGAAAGCATACAGGTATACTTATATTTTTCATTATTAACCTCGCTCTCACATTTTTCATATTCAGAAATAAATTTATCCTTAGCATTATTAAATACTTTTTCCAAGGTTTTTGATATTTCGCTTGTCATTAGCTTTCTTGAATTATCATCAAGATACGGATTTTCAACAGTAATTATTTCAGCAGCTGGCTCATAATATTTAGCTATGATCCCATTTATATTTTTTGTATAAGCTAATACTAAAATTCCTGCTTTCTCCATTTTCTTTATATGATAGTGAATTTTCGCAGGTACCTCCCCTAATATATCTGCTATTTCCTTGCAGGTAGCAGGTCCTCCGAATCTAGAGAATTCAACAAATATTTTTAATCTATAAGGATCATTATATGCCCTTATCTCATCAATAGTAGTCAATATTTTTCTTTTTTCCATATATACCTCTTTTATTATACTTCTTCCCGAATCGTCAGTCTAAAAATATTATAACATAACTTTACCATATATAAATCTTCTCCATTATTTATCAATTTTAAAAAAATTAACTCAAATAGTATAAAAAATATAAATTTTTCTTTTTATTTATTTTAACTATTGCAAAAATTCAAAAGTTACATTAAAATATTTCTAACGTTAAAATAATTTTAACATAAAATTTATTTTAACGCTACTAATATTTTATTGGAGGGGGAAAATGAAAAAGAAATTTTCACACAAATTACTGTCCAAATTTGCATCCAGCTTTTTAGCTTTATCCTTGCTTTTTACCTTGCTACCTGAAAAAGCAATGGCTTCAAGCTTAAGCGATGAGGAACTAAAAACTAAACTTATACAGGCCATGATGAACCAGCAAAGTAACTATAAGTTAAACTCTTATGCTGTAAATAAATATGGCAAGGCTCTTGATGAAAACAAATCAGCTAAGGACTCTGACGAAAATAAGCTTACACGAGTTATAATTCAATTTAATCAAGCACCTGCTGTAAGCAAAATTAATTCTAAGGATTCTAAAACTTTAAAAAGCTCTTCATCTCAAAATATAGAGCAAGCTGTAAAAAAGCAACAAGGTGATATAATCGACAAAATACAATCAATAACAAAGACTAAAGTAATTAGATCTTTTGGATATTTAATTAATGGAATCTCCATTCAAGTAAAAAAATCTGATATTCCAAAATTAAGTGTTTTAGATGGAGTAAAATCTGTCACAGAAGTACAATCCTTCACTCCATCTATGGAATCATCTAATGAAATTACTCAAGCTTACAATGTATGGAAAGACTATGGATATAAAGGTAATGGAATGGTTGTATCCGTAATTGATACAGGAATTGATTATACTCATAAGGATTTGCAGAACATAGACAAATCAAATTTAAAGCTTACTGAAAAAACTGTGGAAGAAAAAATAAATTCATTTAATCACGGAAAATATTTTACAGACAAAGTTCCGTACGGATATAACTATGCAGATAATAATACTAACGTAGTAGATACCACTGGTGTAATGCACGGTATGCACGTAGCTGGTATAATAGCCGCTAATGGAGATGAAGCAGCTGCCAGCCTTGGAAATGCCATAAGAGGGGTAGCTCCTGAAGCCCAGCTGCTTGACATGAAAGTTTTCAGCAATAATTCACAATTAAGCAGTAGTGCTTTCACAGATGACATAATTGCAGCTATAGAAGATTCAGTTAAATTAGGTGCAGATGTTATTAATATGAGCTTAGGCTCAAATGCTGGAGTCACTGATTCTAACGATCCAGAACAAGCTGCTATAAAAAATGCCACTGATTCTGGAGTGTTATGTGTAGTTTCAGCAGGTAACAGTCAAACAAGTACTACAACAAGTTCTTGGAGTCAGCCATTAAATAAGCTTGGCTTAAAGGATACAAGCACCGTAGGAAATCCAGCAGTGGCTGATGATGCTTTATCCGTAGCTTCCTATGAAAATAGCAATATTACCTTTGATGGACTTAAAATCACCTCTGCTGATGGAACCGTAAAAACCACTGCCTACCAAGCAGCTTCTGGTGTAACTGATATATCTCAATTATCTTCATCTAAGGAAGTTGTATACTGTGGCCTTGGTACAGATGAAGATTTTAAGAAATATCCTTTTGGTGGACTTAATGGTAAGATAGCCTTAGTAAAACGAGGTGATATAACTTTCTTTGAAAAAGTAATCAATGCTTTTTGGGCTGGACCAGATGCAGTAATAATTTTTAATAATGAAGCTGGTTGGGATGCTCCAATGGCAATGGATATACAGAATCTTGTGAGTTCTTCTGTTATAAGCATTGGATACAGAGATGGAATTTCAATAATGGATTCCATAAATAAAGGTAATAAAACCTTCAGTTTTGAACCAACTGGTAAAAAGTTTCATATAGTTAATCCAGATGCTGGAGATATGTCTCAATATTCTTCTTGGGGACCTACTTCAAGTCTTGACTTTAAACCTGAAATAACTGCTCCTGGAGGAGATATATATTCTCTAGCAAACAATAATGGTTACCAAACTATGAGCGGTACTTCCATGGCAGCACCTAATGTTTCAGGATCTGAAGCTCTCATATTACAAGGTATTAAAGATAAAAATCTTGCTTCAAGAGATAAGATAGCCTTTATTAAAAATACCGCCATGAACACCTCTAAGACAGTTTATGACAAATATAATAACAAAGTTCCTATTTCTCCTAGAAGACAAGGTGCAGGCCTTATTCAGATTGAAGATGCAATTAAAAATAATGTAATAGCTACATATAGTGATGGAAAAGCTGCAGCTTCCTTAAAAGAAATAGGTGACAATACATCCTTCAAAATAAACTTAAAGAATTACTCCAATAAAGATCTTACTTTCTCTTTAGCTAATGGAGGAATTCTTACAGAAGTAACCAGCAATGATTTGGTACAAGAAACAGCTATCAAGGATTCCGTTATGAGCTTTGATAAAAATAAAGTAACTGTTAAAGCCAATTCCAGTGAAACTGTTACTGTAAACATCAAATTGCCTGCTGATTTTAATAAAAACAACTATGTAGAAGGTTATGTTAAGATTAACAGCACAGATGGCAGCAATCCCAATTTAGTAATGCCTTACATGGGTTTTTACGGCAATTGGGAGCAAGAAGCTATAGTGGATAGTCCCCTATATGATCAAAATTCACTGATGAAGGTTACTTCCCTTTACAATTTCGCTGCAAATGGAAGTATTTATTATTTAGGAGTAACAGGAAGTGATAGTAGCAATACTCCAATAGTAAACAAAGATGATATTGCATTTTCTCCTAATGGAGATGGTAAGTATGACACCGTTGGAGGCATATTATATCTATTAAGAGATGCTAAAAATTTAAAGGTAGATATTGTAGATAAGAAAACCAATAAGGTAATACGACAAGTATATAATAAATATGATTTATCCAAAAACACATTGGAAGAATTCAATAGTGAAAATAGCTCTATTACCGTATTAAACAACGGTTACTGGGATGGTACCATATATAATACTTCCACAGGCAAATATGAAACAGCTCCAGAGGGAGAATATATTTATAGGATAACTTCTTCTGTAAATGGTGACTCCTCAAAAGCTCAGACTTTAGATCTGCCAGTGAAATTAGATGTTACCGCCCCTATAGTTAGAATTAAAAATCTGGTTAAGCATACTGATAGTAAAGGAATTAATTCTTACGAACTTCAATGGGAGGCCAGCGATAATCTTTCTGGTCTAAATACCACCATTGTAAAATATAGCACAAATGGACAAGTTTATTCTATAAATGGCTCAGATATAAAGTTTGAAAACGGACTTTATAAGGCTAATATATACTTCCCTGAAGGTACCAAAAGCGAAATAAAGCTGTCAGTGATGGACTATGCTGGTAATGTCAGCGTTGATACCAAAAAGCTATCCGATAGCAGCATAACTAATGTGAATTTATTCAATCTTTCCGATGGCACCTTCTATAATGAAACTAACTTATCAGATGGTAAATATATTATAAAAGGAAGTATCAGCAGCAATATTGAAAAATTAACTATTAACGGCAAAGATGCAGGAGTTAAAGATAATGTACTATCTTATGCCGCTGACGTAAAAGAGGGAGTAAATAATTTCGATATTATAGGTTATGACTCTGAAGACAATGAAGTATATAATCAGAATATATCAGTTAATTTTGATTTTACTGCTCCACAAATTACAATAACTTCTCCAAGTACAACAGAAGATAATGCCTATGTTACCGATTCTGGCTCCGTTATAATTAAAGGTACTCTTAAAGAAGCTAATTTAAATGAATTTTATGCTGAATATGATAGTCCTTATGTGGATGAAGATGGCAATTTCACCTGTGAAGTAGATGGACTTGAAAGCGGATTGAATAAAGTCCAGTTAATAGCTACAGACTATGCTGGTCATGCATCCATACAATATGTATATGTACGCTACGAAACAGATGATGAACACTTTAACATAAATTTTGATAATCTTACTTCCTATTCAGTAGTATCAAAGTCAGATGTGACTGATGGCACCTATGTTATTAAGGGAAGTGTTAACCACCGACCAGGAGAATTTAAAATCAACGGCTCTGAGGTTGAAATTAAAGATGATTTAACCTTCGAAGCACCTGTTAAAATAAAAGAAGGTTCAAATTCTATTTCAGTTTATGCAGTTGATGATGAGGAAAATGACAGCAAAATTATTTATGACTGGGGCTATAAAATTCTTTACGATGCCACTGCTCCAAAATTATCACTTGATATACCACTGGCAAAAGCTGACGGAAAAATCTATACCAACAAAGATTCAATATTGATTAAAGGTCAGATATCGGATAATTATTATGGATACACTCTTTCAATAGATGGAGATACTGTAATGAATATAGGTTCTGGCGGAGCTAAAGAAAATAATTTAGATAGAAGCTTTGAGAAAAATGTTTCTTTAAAGCCTGGTGAAAATCAAATTTCTGTAAATGCTCTAGATGCTTTTGGAAATTCCACAGATATATTAATACCTGTAGTTTTAGACCAAACTGCACCAATTGTCACAGTATCAGGAGTAGAAAATGGTAAAATATACAATACAGATGTAACACCAAAAGCTACTTCTAATAAAAATTCAGCTATTACCATGCTATTAAATGGTAAAAAATATGATGGTTCACCTATTACAAAGGAAGGTAAATATGTGCTATCTGTAAGTGCAGTAGACTTAGCTGGCAATGAATCCGCACCTGTCATAGATAGTTTTACAATAGATAAAACTGCACCAGAAATCAATGTCACAGGTGCTGAGGATGGCAAAAAATACAGCACTGTAGTTCTTCCTTCTGTAAACGCAAATGAATCTTCAAAGATTTCCATGACCTTAAACGGAAAAGCATATAACGGAACCTATATAGACCAAAAAGGAGATTACAACCTTGTAATAACCGCTGAAGATGCAGCTGGAAATATTTCAACAAAAATAATTAAATTCAGTATTATAGAATTATTAAAGGCTGAAGACTCTAAAATATATGATTCCATAACAGGCTCTGCAGACAAGAATGTTACTGTAACCTTAGGCAGTAGCACTATACTCTCTTCACAACTACTTGAAAGCATAGCTGGTATGGATAAGCAGATCTCCTTTACAGTAGCGGCACCAAAAGGATATATTTCCCCTACTGTTACCTGGAGCTTTAATGCAAAAGACTTCGACAAAACTTTAATAAAGGATATAGATTTATCCCTGAACGCAAGTTCACCTTACGCTGAAGAAATTTTAAAAGCAGATAAAACAGCTCAAATATTATCCTTTAAATATCATGGAGCGTTACCTTCCCCTGCATCAATTAAAGTAAAAGCTGATAAAAATGCAGTAAAGGATAATAAGACATTCTTGTACTACTATAATCCTGATAAAAAAGCTTCTGAGCTTATAAAAGGCTCAAACGCTGATGGTTCTTGGAATGTTGATAAGGATGGTTTTGTTACATTTACAATAGATCACTGCAGTGATTATTTCTTATCTGCTTCAGACTTAACTAATAAACCCACTGCATCAGATACAAACACTAAAACTGGTACTGATTCAAGTACCTCTGTTGTAAATTCAAATACAAGTACTGTTAATTCAAGCAAAACTCAACTACCAAAGACAGGAGTATTCTTAGATGAAAATATACTAGAAGCTGTTGGTTCATTATTCATAGCTTCTGGAGCTGCCTTTGTATGGAAAAAGAAAAAATAATAAAAAAATGCTGCCAAGCAATCGCTTGTGCAGCATTTTTTTATTATACTTATTATACTATTTAATTCTTGTCCCAGAAAATTTATCTACATAATCAGAATACTGGGCATGATGAATAAGCCACTTTCCTTCATGATTAACCATAACTCCAGAAAATCTCATAGGTAAAATGTATAAGCCTTCATTTTCAGCATCAATTAGAAAATCTAGAATCATACAAAGTGTTTCTGCTAATTTTTCTTTAGTTTTCTTTTCTTCAACTGAAAATCTGTAGTTAGCTTGACCTGTTATCCAAGTATATATTTGCTCTTTTGTAACTTTTCTTTTTAAAATTGCTTTAGTGGAGAAATAAGCTATTTCTCCATTAACAGTTATATGAGCACCTTCCACATTCATACAGAAGTCTCCCCAGTATTTCCAATCAGAGTCTACTATACCTCTTATTCCTTCAGGCCCAATACAAAGTTCCTCCGCATCTGTACCGATTACTATCTGCTATTCATCCTGAAAGAATACCTTTTTAAGATACTCATCTACATAAGCTATATCTCGTTTGATATACCCCTCTTGAAAAACCTCCAGCACCTTTCTAACCTTTTCTGTTTCTTCGTTTTCACCTGCTTTAGGCATACTCATGTAGCCTTCATCAAAGCTATCCTCTCTGCAAAAATTTTCTATTTCGTTTCCGTCTAGTGAGAATTGCATTTGGTGAAATTTCCATTGTCCCTTTTCTTTTATAAGAACGGCCGTAAACCTAAATATCCATTTGTATTCTTCTCCCTGTTCTACCTCTGCTAAAGTATTAGCTATAGTGAAGGCTGCTTCCAAAGCATTTTTTCTTGATGTTTCTTCCCTGTTTAAAATTTCTTTTATCTGCGCTTCAGCTGCTTTAAGCTGATCCTCTTCTGAAATAGTGTCACTTGAATTTCCTATAGATATTACCCAAGCTGTATCCTCATTTGCAAATATATAAGCTTTTTCAAAATTAAAATTTAAATTTTTAAAGTGCTTATTTTCTTCCGCCCAATGATTTTTTATGATTTTCTTTGTACCTTCCAAGTTAAAAGCCCATTGATTAATACCGCTGCCAATAACAACTAGTCCAGCTTTATCCGAAAACATTTCATTTACAAATGTGTTTACTCCATCAACAGTTTTACTTTTATAGCCCTGTTGAAATTTTGTAAGTACAGTGTTAACTTCCTCTATTGAATCAATATTTTTATACTTTTCCATACACTTATCTCTCCTTGCAATTTAAAACATAATCTTATTGTAGCAAATAGATTTTTTTCATTCATTACCAAAAATTCTTATAATCATTTTTTACACCTTATAATCCACTTCACAGCTTTCAGCACATTTTCAGCAATATAATCAGCTTCATAATCACTCCAGGTATATCTTAGTGCAAAAAAAAAGCAAAAAATAAAAAACCAGATTTTCTGGTTTTAACTATTAATCAACATTCTTTTAAAACATAACCATTGTATTATGCGCTTGTTATAAAGAATTAAACCTAATATTCTTTATAAGTCTTATAGGTCTTAATAAATTTTTAGTATGTAACAATTAGCAGGTATATACTTATAAAAAAATCTAAAACTAAAGCAGGGGAGGTGATTTAAATGAGCAAAAGGCCTTTAGTTCCAGAAGCTAAAGAAAAACTTAATAAAATAAAAACAGAGTTTGCAAATGAACTGGGATCAGATATTAATGATTCTTCTAAAGGAAGCAACTTATCAAAAATAAATGGAAAAATAGGTGGACCTATTGGTGGAATGATGACAAGAAACGCCGTAGAACAATTCGAAAAGAAGCTTATAGATAAATAGTTTTCAAGCATAAAAAATAGTTAGTGCTAACACTAACTATTTTTTATAACAGCATCTGCACTTTTCTTTACGTATTCAGCATCTTTAAGTTTATCTTGAACCTTATTCTGCCATTCATCCTTTTTTAGTAATGAAGAAAAATCTTCATTGTATAAAGCTTTTATATCTTTACGATAAACTGTATAATTAAAATCAGTAAATTTATAATTTATTTGATTAAGATTGTCTATTAGCGCAAATACTGCAGTGGAGTTATATATTATAGCTTTTTTTAAATCGTCACTGCTCAATGGCAAGTTTTTAAATAAATTCACTAAAACTGATTTATTTATTACACTCACCTCCATAATCAATAACCCTATAGCTCAATTATGCAAAACCTTATATTTATTGTAAATAATTGTTTATATGCTATAATAATAAAATTTTTATTGTGATTTCTTATAAAATATAGTATTGTAATTACTTAAGATTATTTTAAGGAGGCAACTATGAATAACGTATTTGAAAAGCTCGGTTTAAATATAAATATTATTGAAGGCTTGAATAAGTTAGGCTTCAATACTCCCACAGAAATTCAGGAAAAAATAATACCTCTTGCCACGGCGAATAAGGATGTTGTAGGTCAATCAAAAACAGGCAGCGGAAAAACCCTAGCCTACATACTTCCAATATTTCAGAAGATAGATGCTTCTAAACGTGAAATGCAAGCCCTGATTCTTGCTCCAACCCACGAATTAGTGATGCAGGTACATAAAAATATAACTGCTTTAGCTGAAGCTTCTAAGCTAAACTTAACCTCTACCACCATCATAGGCGATGCCAATATTAACAGGCAGATAGATAAATTAAAAGAAAAGCCTCACATCATAGTAGGTACACCCGGAAGAACCTTAGAACTTATAAAACGGAAAAAAATATCTGCTCATACCATAAAAACTATAGTTATAGATGAAGCTGATAGACTTTTAGATTTTCATAACATTGAAACCGTGAAAGCTGTAATAAAAACTACTTTAAAAGAAAGACAGCTGCTGCTTTTCTCGGCTACTATGTCCGTTAAGAGCCTTACAGCTGCTAAAGACTTAATGAAGGAACCTGAGATTATAAATATAGCTTCCAAAATAGAAGTTAATCCAAATATATCTCATTACTATTTAACCTGTGATGAAAGAGACAAGGTAGAGGTTCTAAGAAAGCTTGTTCATGCAGTAAATCCAACCAAAGCTTTAGTTTTCGTAAATAAAAGTGACGACATAGAAATTATAACCTCTAAATTAAAATATCATAAGCTTAAGGCAGACAGCATTCATGGAACAAATCTAAAAGAGGATAGAAAAAAATCCCTAGAAGACTTCAGAACAGGTAAGCTTCAGCTTTTAGTTGCATCTGATATAGCTTCAAGAGGACTTGATATAAAAGGTATAACTCATGTATTTAATTTGGATCTTCCAGAGGATACAAACAGCTATCTTCACAGAGTTGGACGCTGCGGACGTGCTGGAGAAGATGGCATTGCAATCTCCTTGGTTTCTCCCAGAGAGCTTCCGCTAATAAAGCAGTACGAAAATAAATTTAAAATTGCTATAAGCCATAAAGGCTTATATAAAGGTCAGTTAGTGGATAATAAATAAAAATAAATAGGAGCTGTTTTTATTGCAGCTCCTATTTATTTAATGCACATTTATATTCCATACACCATATTTAGCCTAATTATTTCATCTATTTTCTTTGCTGTTTCCTCTGGGCTCATATGTGTATTATCCACCAATATAATATTAGGAGTTGTTTTTGAAGAATTATTTTTTAACCATTCATTAAAATGAACAGAACTCTTAATCCAATTTTCATCAGTAATACCTCGACCACATTTCATTCGGTTAATAAGTTCCTTTTCTTCAGCTACAACAGCAATATAAATTATTTCTGTGAAATACTTTCTAGTATCAAGTACCTCAAACTGTTCCGGCGTTGCACATCCACATAGAACTACAGGCATACCTATTTGAGAGATGCTGCTACAAATACGCATCCATAATTCTCGATACACCCTATAATTGTCTTCTGGTGTATCATATACATCAGACCAAAGTAAATCACTTTCCATTACAATATAATCTTCTTCCTTCTTAAATAAAATTTCACAAGCAGTAGACTTTCCTATACAGCTTGCTCCTGTAATTATAAATAACCTGTTTATTTTAGTTGGCTCCATTATAATTCCTCCAATAATTTTTATTTCAATGAATAAAAACTCCTATGTAAATTAAGCATCTACATAAATAATTTTAGCTACGTCATCACATAATTTATATAGCTATTTTGGTTATAGTTATTTAATACATAAGGCTCTGTTTTAAATCAGTGTTGATTTTTACACTGATTTAAAACTTCCTTCAGTTCGGGAGGCTATGTTTTAAAATGCTGATATTATCGTTTAAGTTCTAGAAACTCTTAGGGATTGCGACTTATAATTGGCGTAATTTTGCCCAGGACGGGCAAAGCAATTTTAGCGCCACGGAGGGCGCAATAAAATTGGTAGCCAATTATAACAAAGCAGCCCTTAGAGTTCATCCCATGGGTTCTGAAAGAAACCATGCTAGACGAAAAACGCCTTTATCAACAGTCTTTTAAAACATAGCCATACATAAAAGCTGCTCAGGAAAAATTAATCTTTCCTGAGCAGCTTTTATAGCTTTTTTTTCGTATAAACTATTTTTTTAATTGTTTCTATGGAGAGGCAATACTCTGAAGCTAAGGTCTCCATGGTTACTCCTGCATAAAATTTCTGCTTAATTTCAGAGTTCCTTGTTCTTAGCTCCAGCTTAACTCCAGAAAGTTCTCCCCATTCCTTGCGTTTATTTTCCGTTTGAGGAATATAAACCAATCCTCCGCTAATATATTTTTGAATTTCTCCTAATAATTCCTGTGGAAATATTTCCAACCCATTTTTATAATCCATTCTAACGAGCCCCTTAAAATTAAATTATTAATTTAAGGCTGCAATATCTGTCTATAACTTTATTTTCCATCAAATATTAGAATGAAAATGGCTACTGTACTTCCATGCAAATGCCACCTCTAGTTATCTCACAGACATTACATGGAATAAAGGTTTTGATGTTGTAATAAAAAATAAATTCTTCACGATTGCTACCCTCCTAAAATAATCTTTAATGCTCTATTGTTCATATCATTCTATTATACATCATAAATTACAAATCTATAGCATTTTATACAATAAATTGATTTTTAATTAATATATAAATCAAAGCATCCAATCATCGTGATATCATGATAAGTAGATAACTAGTTTTCTACTTATCTAGTCTTCAGGTTATGCTTCCTTAAACCACAGCTGATGAACCTTATCCCAAATTGAGTTAGGCACTAGCTCACAGATTTTAATGCCTTCCTTTTCGGCCATGTTATGTCCCTGATTTATAAAATCTATATTTACATTTCTGCCTGCTTTTATACTTTCCAAGGTAAGATAGCACCAGGTTTTACATTTCTCTACAATATCAGTATCATTAAAAGCTTCCTCAAAATCCTTTAAAGTATAGTCTATCTGCCGAATAGAAGCTGTCCAATGATTCTCCTTCCAAGTAAGCACTGCGTACTCAGCTGCGCTATTTTTATTAAAGGGTACACCCAGGGAGCCTGGATTTAATATTAGTTTTCCGAAAGCTTCTTTAACCCACGCCTCATGAGTATGCCCACATATTAGAACAGTTTCTTCTATGGCTTTACAAGCTTTCTCCAGCCTATCCAAATGCTTATTTGGATAGAGCTCCTCACTTATCGCTAGTGGAGAACCATGCACTACCCTTATGCTATCCGTTCCAGAAATATTAACTTTTAATTGGCTGGGCAGCTCTCCTATGTATTTTAAGTTTTCTTCTTTTAGAGTTTCATAGGTCCACAGCACCGTGGACATCTGCTTATACTTCTTCCACTCACTGCATTTTCCGTTATGATAATCCAATATATAATTTTCTCTGTTTCCTTTTATCACATAGGCATCTAAACCTCTGATTGTTTCCAGCACCTCATTAGGCTTTGGAAAATCCAAAATTTGATCTCCTGCAATTATATACTTATCAATTCCTAATTTCTCAATATCCTTCAGCGCAGCCTTAAAGGCTGAATAATTACCGTGTATATCAGATAAAACTGCAATCCTCATAGTTTCACCACCTTGTATAAGTCATATAACTTCCTTTTCATGGTTAAACTAGATTATAGCATATATCAGAATTTTTAAACAACATTAAAAAATGCTTCTGCCTGTAATTAGCGATGCCATTCAGCTAAAGCTTAATTCTTCTTTTAGAAATTAAGCTTCCTAAAAACCACAGAGCTACAATAAAAATAAGCAGATATATAAGCTCTCCCTGAAAGCTTGCTATGCTTTTATGATTTTCTATCTGCTGGCTCATGTCCATAAATGCCTTTTGAGGCAGAATGCTAGCTATAGCATCAATGATCTTGCTGTTTCCTGTAAAGGAGTAAAAGCACCCAGCTAGTACTGAGGTAATAACATAAATTCCGTTTGCAGCTAAGGAAACCTCACTGTCCAAGGCTGAAGCTATAAACAGAGCTAAAGCTGTGGATAGAGCACTTAGCATTGCAATTAAAAGAGCCATGACTCCCAGGTTAAAGCCTATATCTGCTTTAAATACTAGCTTAGTTATAGCTATGGCTGCATAAGTGGGAATAAAAAGACATACAAAAGTAAATATTCCTTGTGATAAAAGGTACAGCCTTTCGCTTACAGGAGCAGTAAGCACTCTTTTGAAGGTTTTTAAGCTTCTGTCCTCAGGATAAAGCAAGGTAATAGCAACTCCCTGCATCAATATTATCATCAAAATGAAGCCTAAAATATTTGTACCCACGCCTCTTTTATCTTGACTTCCTTCCTCACCTTTTAATATTTTACCCTGCTTAAAAAAATCCTCTATCAGTTTTTTATCCTTTTGATTTTTGATAGTGGTTACCTCATAGCTGCCATCGCTTTTTTTCTCTACAATAGCTGCGTATTTTCCTGATAGCATTGTAGAGAACTCTGGCTTATTTTGAAGCACATCAATTTTAATATTATCATTTTGAGGAATATTTTTTGCATTTTGACTCACCAAAGCAATAGTAGCCTTAAAATCCGTTTTTTGTGAAAACAAAATACCTAAGCCTATCATAATAGGAACAACTATTAATGCAATTATTATTATTGCTTTTTGAGTTAATATTCTATTAAAATGATTTTTAAATAAATTTATTACATTCATTATACGTATTCCTCCGGCTTAAAAATTAATTGACACATCAGTATGCACAGCATGGATGCAGCTAATATTCCTAATATACTGACAAGGTATATACTAAAATCTCTATCATAAATAATTTGAAAAGCACACTCTGTCACCCACTTAAGTGGAGATACATTAGATAGCTTATCCAATAATTTTCCTAGGCTTGCTGCCGAAAAAAATGTTCCACCTAAAAATGTAAATATTAAAATTGGTATCTGCATAATAGAATTAGCTGCCTGCTCGCTTTTAAAGATGCAGCAAAACAATGTCCCAAGGCAGCAACCAAAAAAGGTTAATGCATTTACTAAAAGCAGCACATAGCCTATATTTCCTCTGCCAAAATTTATGTTAAATATATATTGACCTGACAATACTATCAAACTTAAGCATAAACCTCCAAATAGGTATGCAGCCAATAATTTGGACATATATATTTCAGTCTTTGAAATTGGTGCATACATGATGCGAGTATTCCCTCGCTTAACCTTTTCCTCCATAAAACTATTGGTAGCAATCATAGCCATCATCAGCGCCATAAATATAATCATTGTAATTCCGTAATAATCATAAGAGCTTACACTGCTGGCTCCATAGCCTGAGGTAGTTATAAAGCCCATAACCGCTATCATGATTATAGGAAATATTGTCCCTGAAATAACTAGCGCAGGGTTTCTTAGTATATTAAAAAAATCAAATTTAACTATTCTTATAAAATTCATTTTACTCCTCCTAGTCTCTTAAATTTCTTCCGGTAAGCTCCAAGAACACTGTCTCCAAGGAAGCTTCCTGGCTGCTCATATTTTGAATTTTCCTGCCTTGCTTTAGTATAAGCACCATAATTTTTTCTAAACTGTCCTTGGACTTTTCGGCAGTTATAATTAAGCTCTTTTCTTCCAATTTTACTTTCTTTACTCCAATTATTTCATTAAACTCTGAAGTATTTATTCCCGTTGCTTCATTGAGAAAAAATATGTAGGTTATGTCATCATTTACCCTATGCTTTAACTCTTCTTTAGTACCTTCAGCTATAATCTTACCTTCATTCATGATTATTATGCGATCACAAATAGTTTCTACCTCTTCCATATAATGAGTGGAATATATTACAGTGGCTCCTCTTTTTTGAAGAGTTTTTATGGATTCTAAAATATGATTTCTTGATTGTGGATCTATTCCTACAGTTGGTTCATCCATTATGATAAGCTTAGGATTATGAGCAATAGCACAAGCTATATTAAGTCTTCTTTTCATTCCTCCTGAGAAGGTTTTAGGTTTATCCCCTTTCTTGTCCAGAAGTCCTACCAGCTCTAAAGCCTCCTCTACTTGTTCCTCTAGCTGCTTTCCTTTTACCCCATAAAGACTTGCAAAGAAACGAACATTTTTTTCAGCGCTAAGCTCTTCATATATAGCTAAGTCCTGAGGTACTATTCCAATTATTTTTTTTATTTTATTTACCTCTTTTGGTATTGAGTATCCTAATATACTTATCTCTCCTCGGTCAGCTGACAATATTGTAGACAAAATACTTATGGTAGTACTTTTTCCTGCTCCATTAGGTCCTAAAAGTCCAATTATCTCCCCTTCTCTAACCTGAAAATCGATGCCACCTACAGCTTTTTTATTTCCATAATTTTTCTCTAAATTCTTAACAATAACAACATTATTCATTATTATGCCTCCTAACATTTAGACAATATACTGTCTAAATATAAAATAGCATATCCCGAAGAAATAGTCAATATACTGTCTATTTTAAAAGTATAAAAAAACAGCTTTCCTTTTCTTTCGTGAATGCTGCTTTTAAAAATATATGTTATTTATTCAATAATTCATCCAAGTCTATATCCACAAATTCTTCCGCTGCAAAATTTACATTTTCTTCGAAGCCATCCTGTTCTTCACCATCAAAGCTATACAGCTTTTTAAGGAGCTTCCATAAAGTTTCTAGCTCCTCTATGCTAAACCCTTTAAACAGCATAGGAAAAAAGTCTATAGAGTTTTTTCCACATTCAATAGTTACTTTTCTACCTTCTTCTGTCAGCTTAACATTTACAGCTCGTTTATCCTTGGGACTTGAAACCGTTATTACGTAGCCTTTGTTTTCCAGTATATTTATCACCTGCTTAACACTTTGCTTTGTAGTTCCTAATTTTTTTGCTATATTATTTAAAGTGGTTTCATCCTCTGGCAAATGAAGGATTGCTATTATAGTCATCAGCTGCCTGGAAGTGAGAACAGCAAATTTCTGATCTCCTTTTACTTGAACCTTATTTACTAAAGAAAAAAGTGTGGCGTAATTTTGCTGCATTAAATAAAGCTTTCTATAATTATCCATAAAGTACCTCCTCGTCTTTTTTAGTAATTATATTGTCTTTATCATATCAAAATGAGTTAAATACATCAACCTATATAAATTCTATTTCTCTAGGCTCTTAAGCTTTGGTGAAATATGACGATAGGGCACAGGAGACTTTATAACCACAGAGGTATTTACTACTCCGTAAGGCATAAGTCTATCTATCAGTTTTCTCATGCTATCTACTCCATCTACCGCTGCCTTTATGAAATAATCTATATGACCTGTTACACGATGGCACTCCAGTATGTCTTCATCCTGCTCTATCATTTCTTCTATTAGCTCAGGGGACATCTTAAGAGAGCTTAATTGAATATATAAAATTGTATTTCTACCCACAGCCTCCAAGGACACTCTGGAAGTAAATTCTTCAATGATACCTTTTTCCTGAAGTCTAAGTATACGTTCAGCCACACTTGGTCTGCTGAGAGACAATTGTTTAGATAGCTCACTAATGGTAGCTCTCGAATTTTCTTGCAATAATTTAAGTAAAATCACATCTGATTTATCCATAGACTAACCTCTTTCAAAATGAAGTGAATAAAATTAATACTTATTCAAAATGAAAACAATATGCTTTTAACTGCTTCATTTTTTTATATAATTTTTATTTTTAATATTATATCATTATTTAAAACAAAACAAAAATACAAGGGGGCTATAAAGTATGGCAATTAGTAGAAATAAAGTTGTGGTAGTGGGCACAGGATCTGTAGGGGCTGCGGTGGCCTTTGATTTAGTAATGAATCATGTTTGTGATGATTTAGTGCTGATAGATATAAACAAGGAAAAAGCTTGGGCTGAAGCAACAGATCTGCAGCATTCACTTGGCTACAGCGGAAGCAAGATGAAGGTAACCTCTGGAGATTATAAAGATTGCAAGGATGCTGATATAGTAGTTATTGCTGCTGCTCTTCCTTATATTACAGGTCAATCTCGATTGGATATGCTGGAAAAGGCGGCTGGAATTATCAAAAGTATCGTGCCTGCTATTATGGCAAGTGGTTTTTCAGGAATTATAGTGGTAATAACCAATCCAGTAGATGTCATGTCCTATTATGTACATAAGCTTTCTGGCCTGCCAGCTAATAAAGTTATTGGTACAGGTACTGCTCTGGATTCTGCACGCCTTAAATATCACTTAGCAGATGTTATGAATGTTGATCCGCAGAGTGTTCACGCTTTATGCATGGGTGAGCATGGAGACTCTCAAGTAATTCCCTGGAGCCAGATTACAGTCGGAGGAAAGAGATTTTTGGATATACTAGAGGATAATAAGTCTCGTCTAAATAATTTCCATATAAATTCTGTAACAGAAAATATTAAAATGATAGCTTACAGAGTTGTAAACGCAAAAGGAGCAACCACTTTTGGAATAGCTGCTACTACTGTTCAAATCATTAAAGCAGTGCTTCGAGATGAAAATAAAGTAATTCCTGTATCTGCTATGCTTAATGGAGAATATGGAGAAAAAGATTTATTTATTGGGGTACCAGCAGTTTTAAATAACAATGGTGTAAAGGAATTAGTGGAATATCATTTATCTAAAAATGAAAATACAGAGCTGAAAAAATCTATAAATATCTTAAAAGAATACAATAGCAAGCTAAAATTATAAAAGAAAAGCTTTTAGCTTTTCTTTTATAATTTAATTTTAATTTTTATTTCTAATCCAAACCAGCATTTCACCTGGAGTTCTATTTCCCCATAGGTAATATGGAACAGCCTTTATTTCAGCTTCTTTGCTATTATTCTCAAAAGGACGATACAGTTCATTCTCCCAGTTTTTCTCCTCTATCCTGCTGCCTTTTGCCTTAATTACTACTGCTCCTCCAAGAAGATCTTTATCATATTCTTCTTCAAGTTTTTCGTAAGCATCAATAGAAATGGCATTAAGGTTAGAGCCATTGTCTATCTCTTCAATACAGTATACTAATGGTCCTCTTTGTATCGCTAACTTGCCTGCATCAGCTCTCACCTTTGGATTTGCCTGTATGAATTCAGCATTCATATCAAGCTTAAGCTCTATATAATCTCCATCCTTCCATGCCCGATGCAATATTGCATATCCATCTAGGATTTTTTTGCTTATGTCCATTGCCTCTCCATTAACAAATATTTCAGCTTTTCTGCACCAGCCTGGGATTCTTAGCGCCAGATTAAATTCCTTTTCTTTATCCATAGATAGCTTCATCTTAACTAAGCCTCTCCATGGGTAATCAGTTTCTTGTAAAATTGTTATATCTTCACCCTCTAACTCCATTTTAGCTTCTCCGCCAATATAGAGATGTGTATAAACTGTATTTTCACTGCTGGTATAAATATATTCTCCAAGAGAGGTTAAAAGCCTTGCTACATTAGGAGGGCAGCAAGCACAGCCAAACCATTTCTGTCTCACAGATTTTACATGTGTTCTGGAAGGATTCTTCTCAGAGGCTTCAGGCCATACCTCTAAAGGATTTACATAGAAGAAATGTCTGCCATCCTTTGACATACCGCTTACTACGGTATTATAAAGTGCCCTTTCCATAACATCAGCATAATTTCCCTTAGCTTCAATTTGAAGCATTCTGTGAGCAAAAAATATCAGTCCTATAGAGGCACAGGTTTCAGCATATACCGTATCATTAGGTAAATCATAATCAAAGCTGAAGGCTTCTCCATGATTGGTGGATCCAATTCCCCCAGTTACATACATTTGCCTGTTAACGATGTCATCCCAGAGCCTTCTGCAAGCCTTAAGGAGTTCTACATCTCCAGTTTCAGCAGCTATATCTGCCATTCCAGTACACATATATACTACTCTTACAGCATGGCCTGTAGCTTCTGTTTGCTCACGCACTGGTTTATGGGCTTGATGATAGCTCTCATCTGGCTTTGGAGTGACACCGGGCTGCCAATATGAAGTTTTTCCTCTTTTCTCCCACTCCTCTTCAAAGAAATATGGTTTTTGCCCTCTTTCATCAATAAAATATTTAGCCAGCTTTAAGTATCTATCATTACCTGTAGCTCTATACAGCTTAACTAAAGCAAGTTCTACTTCCTGATGACCGCAATATCCTCTTATTTTCCCAGGTTCAACACCAAATACAGAATCTATATAGTCAGCATAACGACACATAATATCTAGAAGTTTTCTCTTTCCTGTGCCATAATAATATGCCACCGCAGCCTCCATCATATGACCAGCACAATATAATTCATGGCAGTCCTTAAGATTGGTCCATCTCTTGCCAGGCTCCTTTATGGTGAAGTAGGTATCCAAATATCCATCAGGCTGCTGTGCCTTTTCTATTAAATCTATGGTTTTATCCGCCATTTTCTCAAGCTCTGCATCAGTATTAATTGCTAAGCTGTATCCAACTGCTTCAAGCCATTTAGCCACATCGCTGTCTTGAAATACCATTCCTCCAAACTCTCCCTGCTCCTCCCCAGCAGCAATACGAAAATTCCTTATTGCATAGCTTGGTTCAGCATCAGACACATTGTCATTAAGTGCTTCCCATTGATAAGGTATCACTACCTCTTTCACTAGCTTTTGATATTCCGACCAAAATTCATCTTTAATATTCACATTTTTTAAAGAAATGGGCTTTGAATTTTTTAATTTACTCATTTTAAATCCTCCTAACTACAATCTATACTCTTATGTTATAATGTTTTCATATAGGCAACAACTGCTGAAAAAGTATATTAGGTGGTGAAATCCGACATGAATTATTTAAAGGCTAAAATATCCACTCCCGTTAATTTTGTTGGCTGCGGGCATTTTATAGCTGAAGAAAATTGGACTCATATGAAAAGAACCAATGACAATTTTGAAATTATCATTGGCATAAAAGGCTCTGCCTTTATACAGCAGGATAATGAAAAATATGAAGTTACACCTGGTAAGGTTCTCCTTCTGCTTCCTGGGCATATTCATCAAGGCTATTACCCTTCCAACGCGGGAACCTCCTTTTATTGGCTGCACTTCTTATGCAAGGATGAGTATAGTATTCTTCAAGAAAAGGATGCCTTAATGGAATTATCCCCTCTTCCTGCAAGCCCCTATTTCAGCAAAGTAAAGGAAAGCATAGCTCTACCTGCTTTTTTCACCCTAGAAAACATAGAAAAGATAATAATACAATTTAGGCAGCTGCTTCATATAACTCAATCTAATTACTATTCAAAGCTTGCCTCAGATTATCTAACTACTTTATTGCTTATAGAACTTACCCAGGAGGTAATAGATCTTAATTTTAATGCTTTAGAGGGAAAAAATATCCATGATAAAAAATTTATAAGTATTCTCCAATGGATTAGAATGAATTTAAATAAGGATTTCTCTGTAAAAGAAATAGCTTTTAAATTTAATTTTAATGAGGATTATCTCACCAGATTATTTAAGAAATATTTAGGAGTAAGCACCTTAAAATATATTAATGGCATGAGGGTAGCTAGATCAAAGGAACTGCTCACAAAATCCGAAGAAAGCATTAAAGAAATTGCCTACCTCTGCGGTTTCAAGAGCGAAAAATATTTTATGAAGCTTTTTAAGGAATATGAGAACTTGACCCCTACTGAATTTAGAAATGCTTACTATAGAACCTATTTAAACAATATATAAATTTATTTTCCTCACAAAAATTCCTCCTACCTAAGTAAGAGGAATTTTGTAAACATTGCTATTTCTCTTTTCTATATCTTTTAAAACCTGGATGCCTCCCTGTAACCCCATATTTACCCCTCATTCCAACAAGCCTGTCTATGTTCTCCCTTGAAATTTCTTTCTCACCTCCAAGCAAATGAGCAGTTAAGCTTATCTTAGCAAATAACTCCAAGGTTTCCATCCTATAATAAGCTGTTATCAAATCAGCTCCTACTGTCAATGCGCCATGATTGGCAAGTAATAGTACATCATGTTCCTTTAAATATGGTGCAATGGCATCTGGGACTTCATAAGTAGAAGGTGTTCCATAAGGCGTAACTGGAATAGACCCAATGGCAATTACAGTTTCAATCATAGTGTAACGATCCAAATCTAAATGAGCCACTGCAAAGCCTGTAGCTGTTGGCGGATGCGCATGTACCACTGCTCCTACATCTTCTCTTTCCTTATAACATCTTAAATGCATTTTTATCTCTGAAGAAGGTTTTGCTCCAGGCTGCCCATCAATAACCTCCCCATTTTCATCTATATGAACTAATTTTTCTGGAGTGATAAAACTTTTGCTAATACCTGTAGGTGTAGCTAAAAAAGTACCATCCTGAAGCTTAAATGATACATTTCCATCATTTGCTGCCACCCAGCCCAGCTGCCACATTTTATGACAAACATCACAAATCTGTTCTCTTATTTCCATGTATTCCATAATTAATTCTCCTTTCAATTGTAGAAGCTGCTTAAAGCATTACTCCTTTTTGAAGCATTATATTTGCGTACAATGCTTTTTCACCCGTAGCTATAATGGCATAAGCCTTTTTGGCTTCTTCATAGAAAGCAAATCTTTCTATATTCCCTACAGCTTCTGCTCCTCTTTCGTCATGTTTTTTTATTATTTCCTTATAAGTATCCCATATAGGAGTCTTCACTGGATCTCCAGATACCACTTCCATTAAGTTCACTGGCTTTTCCACATAAGTATCTAGGGGAAATACAGTTAAAATAGCATCTAATAATTCTGGAATGTTATGTCCATCACAGCGAATAACAATAGCATCTTTTCCCATAGTTTCTGCTGGAAAATTTCCATCGGATATCACAATCCTATCGCTGTGTCCCATCTCGCATAAAACCTTTAAAAGCTGAGGTGATAAAATTTTAGGTATTCCTTTTAGCACTTTGTTGCCTCCTTAAACCTCTTATAGACCTTATTCCAAAGTTCTTCCTCCTCTGGGTTATAATAAATTATATTTTCAGAATTCCTTATGATTTCTCTTGCTTCCTGAATAGTATTTATTTCTTTCTTAGCCATCAGCTGAATGGCTATATTTCCAAAGACTGTAGCTTCCACAGGACCTGCTGAAACCTGACAGCCGCATGCATTAGCCGTAAACTGACACAATAAACCGCTTTGTATGCCTCCGCCTACCATATAGATAGTGCCATATTTTTTCTCCGTACATTCTTCTATCTGTTCTAAAGAAAATTTGTATTTCATAGCCAGGCTTTCATCTATACACCTTACTATTTCTCCTTCACTTTCAGGAATTTCCTGCCCTGCTTTCCTGCAATATTCTCTTATCCTTTCAGGTATATTCCCTGCTGGAACGAATAAATCATCATCCGGATCTATAAAACATTTAAAGGGCTTGGATTGCTGAGCCAATTTTTCTAATTCACTGAAGCTAAGCTCCTTTCCCTCTCTAATCCACTGCCTTCTGCTTTCCTGTATGAGCCAAAGCCCAATAATATTTTTCAGAAAAGATACCTTTCCCCCATAGGCTCCCTCATTGGTAATATTGTATTTACTTGATTTTTTATTAATAATAGGTTTCTCTAACTCCGTTCCCAAAAGTGACCAAGTTCCGCAGCTTAAAAATATGAAATCCTTATGCTCTGCTGGAACCGCTGCCAATGCGCTTTGAGTATCATGACCTGCAACAGCTATTACTTCTGAATTGGCTATCTGAAGTTCACTTATTATGTCATCTGACAAATTTCCTATAACAGTACCGCTAGGAATTATTTGAGTAAACAAGCCCTTAGGTAATTCTAAAGCCTCTATAACCTTGTGTGACCAATTTCTATTCTTAAGCTGAAAAAGCTGAGTAGTGGAGGCAATGGAATATTCAGAAGCCTTTTTACCAGTAAGAAAATAATTAATCAAATCTGGAATCAGCAACAGGGTATCAGCTCTTTCAAGCAGATACTCTCTATTTTCTTTTATGGATAAAAGCTGGAAGGCTGTATTTATCTCCATAAATTGGTTCCCAGTTATAGAATAAAACTCCTCCTTCCTAAGTTTTTTAAAGCTTTTTTCCAGCATGCCTTCAGTCCTTCTATCTCTATAATGCACTGGATTTTCCAATAGGCTTCCTTCCTTGTCTAACAGCCCAAAATCTACACCCCAGGTGTCTACACCTATGGTATCAATTTTTCCGTACTTTTTTGCCTTTACTAAGCTTTGCTTAATCTCAAACATTAATCTAAGCACATCCCAGTACATGATTCCATTTAAGATCACAGGATCATTGGAAAATCTATGAATCTCTTCAACATTGATGCTTTTTCCATCGAAAGTCCCCAGCATAGCTCTTCCGCTAGAGGCTCCAATATCAAAAGCTAATGCTTTTTTTATTAAATTTCTTCTCTCCATACAAGCACACCTGCTAAAATTATTCATACATTGGCCCATAAACTGAGCAAGCTCTATAATCTTGTCCTTCTTTATCCATTCCAAAAGCATTCCAAGCTGCTGGACGGAATATTTTCTCTTCTGGTACATTGTGCATGCTAACTGGAATTCTCAGAATAGAGCATAAAGTAATAATATCTGCACCAATATGCCCGTAACTTATTGCTCCGTGATTAGCACCCCAATTATTCATAACGTCATAAGCTGTTTTGAAAGCTCCTTCCCCTGTAGTTCTTGGTGCAAACCAAGTGCATGGCCAAGTGTAGTCTGTTCTTCTCCACAGCTTATCAGACACTTCCTCTGGAAGCTTTACAGTATAGCCTTCTACTAATTGAACCACTGGACCTAATCCCTTTACAAGATTCACTCTAAGCATTGTTGCAGGCATTTCGGCCCTAGTTAAAAATCTTGAAGAGAAGCCGCCCCCTCTAAAATAGCCGTTATCAGCAGCATTCCAGGTAGTTGCCTTCAAAATAGCTTCCTGATCCTCTTCAGTAATATCATACCAAGCCTTCATTATGCCCTTACCCTTCTCATCCTTTGCCTCTCCAGAAGCATCCAAGCAAGCTGCTCCTGAATTAATTAAGTGAATGAAGCCACCAGCTTCCTTTGCCACTCCTTCTAACTCATATCCAGTGGCTTTCTTTACTGCCTCAGGACTCCAATATGTGCGAACATCAGCAAAAATCTGAGCTTTATTGGTTAACAATTTTCCAAATAGCATTCCTATACCGTTAAGCACGTCATTTTCCGTAGCTAAAACATATGGCTCTCTGGCGCCATTCCAATCAAAAGAAGTATTTAAAAGTGCCTCTGCAAAATCGCAGTTTGGATAGAAATCTGTCCATTGTCTCTGTCCCTGGAACCCTGCTGCAATAGCGTTGTGTCCCACCTTCTCCTCTTCGCTGCCCTCTGGAAGTTTTTCATTTCCATTCATTAAATCCTTGATAATGCACATCATCTTAACAACAAACTCCCAGTCAGCTTCCTTCTGCTCTTTTGTCTTTTGAACTCCTGCTGGATTTTTATCAAAGCCTTCCTTGCATTTTTCTTTTGTCCATGCTAATGCTTTTTTAAACTCTTCCTCCTCATAAATTCCTTCTGTCATTCTTCTTATTATCTCTACTTCATCTACAGATTCTACTCTCATACCAAGATATTCTTCTATAAATGAGGGGTCTATTATCGAACCACCTATTCCCATACAAATTGAGCCAAGCTGCAAATAAGACTTTCCTCTCATGGATGCAGCTGCAACAGCAGCTCTTCCGAACCTTAATAGTTTTTCTTTTACATCTTCAGGTATTTCTGTGCTGTCTGCATCTTGAACATCATGTCCGTATATTCCAAAGGCAGGCAATCCCTTTTGTGCATGTGTAGCTAACACTGAAGCTAAATAAACTGCACCAGGCCTTTCTGTGCCATTAAAGCCCCAAACTGCCTTAATAGTCATTGGATCCATGTCCATAGTTTCTGCACCATAGCACCAGCAGGGAGTGACAGTTACAGTAATATCTACTCCCTCCTTTTTAAATTTAGCTGCGCAAGCCGCTGCTTCTGCCACACGCCCTATAGTAGTATCTGCTATGACAACCTTTACATTTTCACCGTTAGAATATTTTAAATTCTGAGTAAAAAGCTCTGCTGCAGCCTTTGCCATATTCATGGTTTGCTCCTCTAAAGATTGCCTAACATTTAAAATGCCTCTTCTTCCGTCTATGGTTGGCCTGATTCCAATTACGGGGTAATCTCCTATCAATCTGCTCTTTGTCATAATCCTTCCTCCTAAAATTATAGAAAAATTATTTATTATTAACTATAATTGTATTATACACACATAAAAGTTCTATTTCTTGTGTTATAATAGCAAAATATATAATAATATTCACTTTTTTATAAGGAGAGATTTATATTGAAATATATAGATTATAAAGAGCAGAGGCAGCATGGAACTTTTGATTTTCCTATAGCCTTTTACCATGTAACTCCTTCTCATCCTAGTTATAATATGCCTTACCACTGGCATACAGAGTATGAAATGCTGAGAATTATTGAAGGTGAATTTTTACTAACCCTAAATGGAAATAAATTAAACTTAGGCAAAGGTGATATTGCCTTTATACAGGACGGCATTCTCCATGGAGGCACAGCTAAAGATTGCATCTATGAATGCATAGTGTTTGATATGAAATCTCTTTTAAAGGATAATAATATCTGTGGAAGACAAATAAACGACATCATAAATCATTCAAAAATTGTATATCCAAATTTGCCTTCGCACATTCCAGATTTAGAGCAAATCTGCAATTATTTATTTCAGTCCATGGCAGATAAAAAGCTAGGATATGAATTTATTACAAAAGGTTCCTTATATCACTTATTAGGAATAATTCTTCAAAACAATTTATACAGTACTCCTAAGGAAATTACTATTAAAAATCAGCAAAAATTAAGCCAATTTAAAAATGTTATTACTATTATTGAGCAACGATATTCAGAAGCTCTCTCTTTGGATGATTTATCAAAAGCAGCTGGCATGTCCCCAAAATACTTCTGCCGATTTTTTCGAGAAATTACACAGCGTTCCCCCATTGATTATTTAAATTATTACAGGGTGGAATGCGCCTGTCAGCAGCTCGTCTCTTCAAATGATTCCATAACAGAAATTGCCTTGAACTGCGGCTTTAATGATATCAGCTATTTTATTAAGACCTTTAAAAAGTACAAAGGCATCACTCCAAAACACTATCTAAAGGAATGTTTTAAATCCATGTAAAATCAGCACTGATTTAAAACGTAGCCCTTAATTAAAGCTTAAGGCTTACAAAGGTTGTACTATTTTGAAACATGTGTTAAATTAATATACGAGGAGGTAATATTATGAGTGATAATAAAAATAAATCTTCAAAGGTATTAAATCCTTTTGATAAGCTGATTAAATCTATAGATAACTTATTGATTGAAGGAAAAGAGCAAAAATTAAAGTTAAAATTAAGCAGAGAAATTAAAGACAGTATATTTACTGAAGAGATAGTAACTAAGCTTAACGAAAATGATTTTGCAGGCTTAGTAGATGAAGAAGAAAGTGTAGTATCACTTTTTTCAACCATATTCCCTATTTTCATAAAAAAAGACGATATTGTATTTAGATTATATAAACATAAAATTGAAGTAGATCTATCAGATGAAATGAGAGACAGATATATTTATATATTTTCCGATGGCAGATTGACTTCCGGTTTATTTCAATGCTTTACTATAAGCGAGGATGAATATGTATATGGGATCAAAAAAATAATTGATGCCATACCTTTATTTAGAAAGGCTATTTTAGAAGCTGTTGAAAGCTTCCAGGAAAACATTTCTGTGCACAACAGTAAACTAGAAGGTTTAAAAGATAAGGAGCCTTTAGCTGATAAGAACTACAAAGAATTAGTAGAGTATCTGAATAATTCTTTAAAATAAGTGCATATTTTAGTCTATGTTTTAAAAGAATGTTGATATTGTTTTTTTATATCAACATTCTTTTAAATTGCAGCCAAAAGCAATTGTTTAATTCTCTTTGTAATACTTAGCCTGAGAAGTCCATAGTTCATAGTATTTGCCTGAAGTATCCGCTACAAGTTCTTCATGTGACCCACACTGAACCAGCTCTCCTTCGTTAATTACGCAGATATTATGGCAAAAACGACAGGAAGATAATCTATGGGATATGTATACAGCAGTATTATTTCCGATTATAGTATTGAATTTTGAATATATTTCATATTCAGAAATTGGATCCAAGGCTGCTGTTGGCTCATCAAGCACAATAAATTTCCCTTTTTTATATATAGCCCTTGCCATTGCAATCTTCTGAGCCTCTCCCCCTGAAATCTCAATACCACTTTCATCAAATTCACGATAAAGATAGGTATCCAAATCATTTCTCTCTAAGAATTTAGAAAGTCCAACCTTCTGCAGGGAAGCCTTCACTTCATCAGAATCAAATTCTCTTGCTGCTGCAACATTTTCTCCAAGAGTAAGAGAAAGCAATTTAAAATCTTGAAACACTACAGAAAAAATATCCATATATTCTTCATACTTATAATCTCCAATATTTTTTCCATTAAGGGTTATCTCCCCTTCTGTAGGAGCATAGAGCCCTAACAGCAGCTTTATTAATGTAGTTTTTCCTGAACCATTAATTCCTACAACAGCGAATCTTTTACCAGCTTTAAATTTAAGATTTATATGCTTAAGCACATACTTGTCCGTACCAGGATATTTAAAGCTTACATTTTTAAATTCTATCTCACATTTATTCTCAAATTCTTTTTCCAATCGAATTTTTTCATTTTTACCACCGCTATTCAAATCCAAAAATTTATATAGCTTTTCTCTATAGCTGTCTGAAGGGATTATAATGCTTATACTATTAATTATTTCAGAAGCATTTTTAAATATATTATTTATAGCTCCTATGTAAAGCATAATCTGCCCAACGGATATTGTGCCATACAATGCCTTCATTCCTACAAATAAGAAAATAATTACAGAAAGTATGCTGCTGAAAATATTGGATATTGTATTGCCTTTCTCAAAGTTTGTCCAAAAAGATGAGTACAAATAGTACATGTTTTCTCTGTATACTTCCCCGGCGTTTTCAGCTAAGTCCATATCATATAGCCTTATATCCTTACCAGCTCTATAATTATAGATTATATTCATGTATGAGCGAATATATCGAAATATATTTTTTGCATTCTTGGTTACAAAGCTTCCTGCCTTCTTTTGGTACTTAGACATCACTTTAAAAGAAAGTATATTGAGCAATATAAAAAGGACTGCAAAAATAAAATTTAGCATAAAATTGTTAAGTCCTCTAAAACTAAAGTCAGCTTTAAAAAATTCTATAGAAAAGTACAATGAAAGTATAAGTCCTGCTAGACTTCCTACAAAATTACCAAAAGCTTTACCAAAGGATGAGAAATTATATATTCCAGTAGTCTCAAGAAATTGAAGTTCTACAATACTATCCTGAAGTGCTTCGCTTTCCAAAAGTTCGTAGTCTAGCTTCATTAATTTTTTAGCCTTCACCATATCATGATTTCTAACCAGGTTAAAGTCATGATATTCACTTCTGCTCTGAAAATACCCCTGTGCTGTCATCATCAATATATTAAGTAAAACCATGCTCCACACATATTTCATGCTTTCATTTAAAGCTGCATTCATATAAATTGAATCAAGAATACCCTTGGAAAGATATAGATTAACAAAAGGGCTTATGAACTTAAGCATATTAAACAAAATAGTACATGTAAAATATCCATGTTCCAGCTCTGATAAATAGCTTATATGCCTGAAAAATCTTTTTATTTTAACCAGCAAATTCAGCCCCTCCCTCCTTATAGTATCGACTTTGAATTTCAAACATTTCCTGGTATCTTCCATTCTTTTCTATAAGCTCCCAGTGGGTTCCCTCTTCAATTATCTGTCCATACTCTAATAATATTATCCTGTCACAAAACCTGGTAGATGCTAATCTATGAGAAATAAATATTGAAGTCTTATTTTTACTCATTGAATTATACTCTTCATAAATTTTACTTTCTGCAACTGGATCCAAAGCTGCTGTAGGTTCATCG
Organism: Clostridium sp. 19966; assembly: GCF_032335695.1. Lineage (NCBI taxonomy): Bacteria > Bacillati > Bacillota > Clostridia > Eubacteriales > Clostridiaceae > Clostridium > Clostridium sp. 19966. Next base: position 60,956 of record NZ_JACTOJ010000001.1, on the reverse strand, counting down.
AGAATATTAATCTTTGCATCTTTATAAAGTGCTCTGGCTAGCAGGATTCTCTGACTCTGCCCTCCAGAGAGATCTATTGCCTTTTCTCTGCTCGTCTTCATTAGAAGGGTATAGCCTTTTTCAGGAAGGGAATCAACAAATTCCAGCATTCCACTTTTATAAATAGCTTCTTCTGCTTTCTCCTTATCATAATTTAAGCTTCCAGAAACATTTGAATATATAGCTTCTGGAAATATATTTATGTCCTGAAAAACAGGTGAAAACAGCTTATAATAGTCTGATTTATTAAATTCCCTGCTATCATGCCCATCAATCAATATCCTTCCTTCACTGGGCTGAAGCAATCCCATAAGCAAAAGCATGAGAGTTGTTTTCCCAGCTCCATTGATACCAACTAATGCAAGTTTTTCTCCACTGTATATTTTTAAATTAAAATCTTTAAATATCCAATGCTCACTCCCTGGATATCTGTAGCTTAAAGCTTGAAATTCAATCTCAGGTTCATTTGCTATTTCAAGAGATGAACCTTCAGAAGACTCTTCAGTTTCCATATCAAGAAAATCCCTTATATGATCTATTCCCACACTAAAAGCTATTAGATTATTAACTTGATTTATTATCTCATTAATCCAGTTAGAAAATGCCATAACAAGTCCAAGCATAAAAACAAAATAAGAAATGCTGATTTGTTTATTTACTAATTTATCTATAAGATAGATATACACAAAAATGTCTCTAATAAAAATCATTAAAGCATTTATAAGCACCGATCCAAAATTCACATTTTGAGATTTTAACATATAAGCTGACCATTTTTTTCTGTAAGTACTAAAAGTTTCAGTAAGCCATTTTTCCATTTTATAGATCCTAACGTCTCTTAAAAAATCAAGCTTCTGAGATAAATCACGTATATAATTAGTTTTCTTAGCCTCCTTGCTTCTCAGCTCAATATTTTTACTTTGGTATCTATTTGCCCAAATACCATATAAAGAATTTATAGCTGCGGTTGCACTTATTATGGCAAGAAGAATAAAATCAATTTTTACAATATTAACTGCAAAAAAAATTACTCCAAAAAAAGATGTAAATATCAAAACAATATTTTTTCCAAATTGGTGCATTGTTCCTCTGTCGCCTTCACCAATAATTTCTTTTATCTTTGAAATCTGGTTCTGCGTGTTTGGTTCAACAAGCTTCTGATAGCTGATCTTAAAAAGTTTTTTCAAAATCATGTCCGAATTCAGATATGCCTTTGCAACACTTCCCTTTGCCATAAGTCTCATGGAAACAAAAGTAGAGATGCCCTTTGCTGCAATCATTCCTAAGGAAATTTCTATAAGGGGTATCATAACTGCTTCCACTGCAGCTTTGTTTTCAATTCCATGGATTATAAGCTTAGGTATATTTATTTCAGCATAAACTCCAAAAATTCCTGAAGGAACTGCTAAAAAGAAGAGCAGAATATATTGTGGATACACCTTAATCCAGATTTTAAGATAAAATAACATATTGCTCCAGACACCATTTTTTTTAACTTCAGTTTTCTCCATAATAAAACAACCCCCTATGATATTTTAATTTTACCACAGAAAGTTGTTTTTTACATACTTTTCTTATTATGTGAACCGTTTTACATGTCGCTCAAACCTTTTATACACCATAAAAATATGGCTGCCTTTTCTTGAAAATAGCAAGTTCATTAAAGCCAAGCTGCTTTAATAAAGCTGTAATAGAATCTATTTCGCTGCCTACATCTTCTTTTTTGTGTGCGTCAGAACCTATAGTTATTATTTTTCCCCCTAATTTTTTATATAGTTCAATAATCCCTATAGAAGGCATTAATTCCTTAGAAGCCTGCCTAAGTCCAGAAGTGTTTACTTCAATTCCTTTTCCTCTTTCTATTACTATCTTTAATATGTTTTCTATATCTCTTTCATAGTTTTTCATAAGATCAATTTTTTCATTATGATTTGCTGCATATCTTTTCACCAAATCAAAATGCCCAAGACAATCGTATTCCCCTCGAGAAGCCATAGCATATAATAAATCCAGGTAAAGCTTATTCTGTTTTTCTATATTCTCTTTAGCATAATCCCCATACTTTAAATCTACATCCTCTATTTTATGAATTGAGCCGATTATATAATCAAAGGAATAGGTCTCCAACAATTTTTTTACTTCTTCAGGCCAATAATGCGCTTGTCCAAATTCCACTCCAAAAAGTATTTCAAGGTTATCCTTAAATTCTTTTTTACATTCATTTATTTCTTGAAGACTGTTTTCTATATATTCTATACCCCAGCCCTTGCTTCCATTCTGTTTTCCTGTGTAATATTCAAAATGATTTGTAACCACAATGGAAGTTAAGCCTTTTTCATAGGCACTTTTACATATTTCTATTAAAGGCTCCTTAGAATCTGGCGAAATCTTAGTATGAATATGACAGTCTGCTTTAATCTTTTTCATTATTATCACCTTCTATACTTCATTCGTTTCATAAACACAAATCTTATTTATTTAATGATATCATACTTATTTACATTGGTTAAAGTTTTATATAAATCTCCTCTAAAAATATATTTTAATTTTAAGTTATGCTTTAAAATGTTTATATTGTATTTAGATTTTTTATTAAAACATAACCTAATTTTAAAAAGGACGCAGCAAATAATAATATTATTTACTACATCCCTATAACTATATATACCTATAATTAAGAACTACTTTTTGCACTTTCATTATAATCTAAATTTGTTAAAGAAGTTTTCTGATTTTCTGAGTCTTTTCGCTTTGCAAACTTAACCAAAACAAAAATTACTACTGCAAGCACCCCTATAGGTATTAAAGCTTTTATTCCCACTCCATTACCACTGGCAAGGCCTAGCTTTGAAAAAATTATATACATGGATATCATTAAAAACACTACAAAGCCACTAAACTCATAGCTATATTTCCAAGGCTGTATATCCACTACCTTTTTATCCTTCAATACATAGGCTTCAGCTCTTGGCTTGAATTTTCCTATTATCAGCATTAGTATGCAATTAATTACAAACAAAATAGCTAATTGATAAAGGAAATGAAGTTCAGGTTTGAATACTAATTGTAAAGCTGCATAGCTAAGTACAAATAGAACCAAAGATATTTTTGCAGCAACAGCCGGAACTTTTTTTGTTACATATCCTATGAAAATTACTGTAAATATAGGAACATTAAAAAATCCATTTACCTTCTGCAGGTATTGAAATAATCCTTCAGGTGCATACATTATGAAAGGTGCTATTATCATGGAAACTATTGCCAAAACTAGTCCAAATAGTTTTCCCTTTGATATTATTTCCTTATCCGTTTTTCCTTTTCCAAAAATTGGATGATACACATTTAAAGCAAATAACGTGGATGCACTATTTAAAACCCCATTAAACACACTCAATACTGCACCGAACATAGCAGCTGCAAAGAATCCTATAAATGGTTTAGGCAATACATCGTTTACTAATCTTGAATACAGCAAATCTGGATTGCTTGCTCCTGCTCCATACATGTGAAACACTATGATTCCAGGTACTATAGCAATTAGTGGAGTCATAACCTTAAGGAAGCCTGCAAATAATATTCCTTTCTGCCCTTCCGCCAAGTTTTTAGCTGCTAAAGCTCTTTGAATAATAGCTTGATCAGTTCCCCAGTAATATAGATTTACCAATATAACTCCTGTTAGTACAGTTCCAAAAGGCAGTGGATCCTGAGCAGAGCCTACTGCATTAAACTTATCAGCATGTTCTGTTAATATTTTTGATAAACCTGCTGAAAAACTTCCATTACCTACATACATAAATCCACATATAGGTACCATTAGTCCTCCAATAGCTAGTCCAATTCCATTCAAGGTATCAGACACTGCAACAGCTTTTAGCCCTCCTATTATAGCGTAAATAAAACCAATTATACCTATAGCCCAAACTGTAACCCATATGCTGGCATTATAGCTTATACCTAAAATACCTTGTATATCGAAAATTTGAGCTAAGGCAATAGCTCCTGAGTATAATGTTGTCGGTAGCAGATTTGCCACATAGCATAGTAAGAACAGTATAGAAACCAGCTTCTTAACTCCTGAATCAAAACGGTCTTCTAAAAAATCAGGAATAGTAGTTACCCCTTGCTTTAAGTACCTTGGAAGTAATAATAATGCTACAATAACTAAAGTCAATCCAGAAGTAACTTCCCATCCCATAGTACTCATATTGCTTGAATATGCCTGTGAGCTCATACCTACAAAATTAGAAGCACTTAGATTTGTAAGAAGTAGTGATGCTCCTATGACACCTCCCGTTAGGCTTCTTCCTCCTAAAAAGTAGGAATCCTTAGAACTGCTCTTTTGCCCCTTTAATTTACGATAGGTTATAGCAGCGACTAAAATTATACAAAACAAAAATGAAACAATCTTTAACATGTTTTTTCTCCCCTCATGAAATCAAAAATGATATTGTTTTCTGTAATCGTTAAACAAATTATAATGTAACCGTTGTCTGATTAAAATTTCATTTATTAACTTTTCTTATTAAATATTAACTAATTTTAATTTTTTTATATAACCTAAATTTACTCTTTGAAATGTAAGATTCTTAATGCTATAATTTCTTAAGGTGATACTAATGAGAATTAAAAAAATAAGCAACCGAATAACTATATATTTTTCTTTTATAATACTGGCACTGACACTGGCTATTACTGCATCTATAAGCTTAATTTTTTCTAAGGAAATAATTAAACAATATAATAATGTTGCTTCTGAGAAAATGACTGTAATATCAAAAATTCTAAATGAGAATTTTGACTCCATAAGACATGACGCTTATATGATTGAAAATGATAAAAATATTTATGCGTTTATGTACGAGGTTAATAGCAGCAAAACCATTGATAAATCAAATGAAACCAATTTTTTAAATTCCTTATCTCAATACTGCAACTGGAGTAATTATATAATTTCAATTATTCCTTTAACAGTAAACAAAAAAATAATTGATCCCCTCTATTCTCAGTATCCTTACAACAATTTAATTTATGATAACAAGGATTTGGATAATTTTATAGAAAGCGGTTATTCAAATAAGTTTTCCTCTCCTAATACTTTTCCATTCGTTTACAATAATCCAGACTATGATAAAAAAGCAAACATAACTTATTTTTCTAGATATCTTAATAAGGAGGATTTTTCTTCAATTGGATATCTTATGATCAATATAAAGAAAAAGAGTTTATTTGCCAATATAGATTCCTACAGTAAAGGTGTATTTGATGGAAATTTTATTGTTGATAAGGATGGAAATTTAATATATAAAACAGGAAATATAGAATATAAGAAGTCAATGCTTGGAAATTTAAATAGTTCAACTGTTATTATAAACAACAAAAAATACTTGATATTCAATACTGGCATAGAAGAATATCCAGATTGGAGAGTAATTGGAGTGGTATCATCAGATTCATTGACTAAAAACTTGAATTATATTTTGAACCTAGTTTATTTAATTGGTATTTTCAGTATCATAACCGTAATCTTTATCAGTCACATTACCTCAAAAAAAATTACAGACCCTATATACGATATTACAAAAGCGATGAATAAATTCGAAAAAGGCGAATGGCCAGATAAATTGGAAGCTAAAACTGATGATGAACTTAAATATCTTATAACTAGCTTTAATAAAATGATTTATAATATGAGAAATCTCATAGAACAGATATATAAAGAAGAAGAAGAAAATAAGAAGCTGGAGCTTGAATCTGTACAGACGCAGTTAGACTTACTTCAATCACAGATAAATCCTCATTTTATACACAATACTTTAAATACAATAAATTATTTAGCCATCAAAAATAATCAGTCAGAAATAAGAGAAATGATTCAGTCCTTTAACAGCCTTTTAAGGCAAAGTATATCTACAAATAAAAAATTTATAACTTTTAAAGAAGAACTCACTTGTGTGAAAAATTATTTAAATATACAAAAATATAGATACGGTGATATAGTAAAATTAGTATGCAATATACCAGGAGACCTAGAGAACTGTTTGATTCCAAAGCTTATCCTTCAGCCATTAATAGAGAACTCTATTTATCATGGCATATTACCTAAGTCAGACAACGGAACTATTAGAATAGACATACTGTCAGAAAAAGACTTTATTAAAATAAGAATTATAGATGACGGTATTGGAATAATCAAGCAAAAATCTGCCCATAAAGGCTTTAATGGCATTAGTTTGGATAATATACGTGAAAGACTTAAATTATACTTTGGCACCGAATATACTTTAAATATATACAGCAAAATCGGAATTGGAACTTGTGTGGAATTTAATATTCCATATATTTATTAAAATTCTGTAAAGGGGATAAAAGATGTATAAGGTAATGATTGTTGATGATGAAATACCAGCACGAGAAATACTTTCCCACATTATAAATTGGGAAGCTACTGATTATAGAATTGCATATAGTGCAGCAAATGGTAAAGAAGCCTTAGATAAGTATCCGGAAATAAAACCGGATCTTATAATTACTGATATACAAATGCCTATTATGGGTGGTCTAGATTTAATTGAAGAAGTACAAGAAATAAATAAAACTCAAAAATTTTTAATATTGAGCTGTTATGAGGATTTTTCATACGCGCAAAGAGCTATGAAAATGGGTGTAACAGATTACTTAATAAAAGATTTAATTTCTCCTAACGATTTATATGGAATACTAGCTAAAACAAAAACCTATCTGGATAGCGTAAATATTGAGGAAAAACCTATCACCGACAACCATAAATTATTAAACTTTTTAAAAGATTACAAAGAGATTGCTTTAAGAAAATTGATTTTTAATCATATAAGTGAAGAGGAGTGCAAAAATATTATTGAAAGCCTTAATATGAACCTAACAGGAAGATTGTACGCATTGCTATTTATTCATATAGACAATTTCTTTAAACATTTAGAAAATGAAGAGTTCTATACAAAGACTCTGAAAGAAATCATTAAAATCGTAACTGATGCCATAGCTGATCTTACTGTAGGAGAGAGTTTTTATAGCGAAAATGGTGAATTTACTGCTATTGTAGGCCTAACCCCTACCGCCAGTGAAGCAGATATAATAAGTGAGTGTTACGGACTAGCTCAGGGAATACAAAGAAGAGTTTCTTCGATTAAGGAGGTAACACTAACCATAAGCATTAGCTCTCCCTTTAAAAAACCCTTTGGTATAAAAAAATATTGGGATGAAGCTTTTAAGCTCTCAAAAATGAAAGTTTTTTTAGGAAACGGCTCTATAATTTTAAATAATACTTTTGTTAAAAATTTAAGCTTAGATACCGGTGCTTTAAATACAAGAATTTTCTCTATTACTAACGCCATTGAAGAAAATAATTTGCCTAAATTAAAAGTTGAGCTAGCCTATTTGTATGATAATGATATAAAAGGTTTTATGCAATTTAACTATCTTAATTATATAAATTCCTCTCTTTTAGACCTAATAATAAAAACTTGCAGCAGATATTTAATAAACTATGAGGATATATTTTCTTCTTCCTATATACCTATTGAAATTATTTCTTCAAAGGAGACTGTTGAAGAAATAAGAAACTGGTTCGTTGAAATATTTACGAAAATAATTACCGTTAAAATTAATAGCTCTTTCAAGAACAAATACAGCAAAAAAGTAGCAGACTCCATTGAATATATAAACAAAAATCTGCACAATCACTCCCTTAGTCTTACTGATATAGCTGAAAATATTAATGTCCATAAGGTTTACCTATGTAGAATTTTCAAGGAGGAAACCGGTAACAATGTTACTCAATATATATTAAAATGCAGAATAGAAAAATCAAAAAAATTGATTCTATCTACTAACTATAAGCTTTATGAAATATCTGATAAGCTTGGATTTAACAGCCCTCAGCAGTTTAGCATATTATTTAAAAAGATCACAGGCATTACCCCTAATCAGTTTAGAGACTCTAATTTTCACACATAAAATCAATGAAAGGATTTTACAAGCTATGAATAAAAAAATACTTTTAGCCATGCTAACGATTATTTGCATTTCTATTTTTTCTTTCTATTCTCTTGGCTATAAAAATAACAATAGTACGAAAAAATCTAATTTGGTAATTGCTATTATATATAAGACCTTGGACGAATCCTGGTTTCAGGAGGAAAGTGAAGCGGCTAAAGAGCAGGCACTAAAAATGGGTGCCAAAGATGTGATTACAATAGATGCAAAAATGAATCCAGATGTATATCTATCTGCCTTAGATAATTTAATCAGTCAAAAGGTCAACGGCATACTAATCTGTATACCAGATCAAAAATTAAGTAAACTCACTGTGGATAGATGTAAAAAAGCAAATATAGCGGTGGTAGCTTGCGATGATCCTCTTACAGATGATAATGGAAATTATATTACCCCTTTTGTGGGAATAGACTCTAATCAGGTTGGACGTGATATGACTAATTTAATGGTAGATTATCTTCAAAACAATAATAAGCTCGCCGATATCAATTCCTCTGGACTTTTACTTATGACGATGGATTCTGTATCAAGCTGCATACCTAGAACAGAGGGACAATTAAGCACATTTACAAGAAGACTTTCATCATTTCCAAAAGGAAACATTTTTCAAGCGGAATATAATGGACAATCAGAAAAGAGTTTTTACGCTGCTGCCTCTACCATAACCTATAATAAAAATATAAAAAACTGGTTTGTCATGTCAGCTAATGAAGCAGGTACCATTGGAGCTATAAAAGCTCTAGAGCAATCTGGTCTTTCAAATACATCCGTAGTAGTAGGTATTGGAGGTGCTGTAGCAAAAGAAGAATTTAATAAGCAAGTTTCACCATTTATTGGATCTACTTATATAGATCCTAAAGAAGTTGGACAAATCGCTGCAAAAGAAATTATGGATAATTTAACTTTTCACAAAATCATACCTAATAAATATTTAGTTAAAGATACAATAATCACTAAATATAACTATAAGAGTTTATTACTCAAGTAATTGAATTTAAAACACTTTAAAACATTCATTGCTTTTTAAAAGCATGATTCTTCGGCCTGATGCCAAATGTCGCTTGAAATCAGGCCTTCATTTCTAAATCTCATCTTTTATAGTATCTAGAGTTAATCCTTTATGTTTGTCCATATTTTATATTTTACACTGGGATTTACAGATTTCTGCTGAAATAACTGACTAACAGTTACAAAACAAAAACCCCTCTCCTTCAATTCAGGTATTATAGTATCTAAGGCCTCTACAGTTTTTATATTATCTTCAGCATCATGCATAAGTATTATGGTGCCATCGCTGGCAGAGTTGAGTATAGTTTCAGCTCTTTGTGCTGAACTAACAGAATCTTCCCAGTCATTGCAGCCAACTCCGCATATGAAAGGCAAATCTATAGCTTCATACATAACATCACTTAGAGCTATATAGGGAGGCCTAAAAAACTTAGGATAAACCCCTGCCTCAGAATGTATTACCTCATTTGTTTTTTGAAATTCATCTATAATATCTTCCTTAGTCATATTACTCATAGCCGGATGACTCCAAGAGTGATTGCATATTTCACAGCCTAACTGAATCTGTCTTTGAAGCAAAGGTTTCTTTTCAGGACTTATATTTTGCCCAATCAAGAAAAATGATGCTGTTACGCTGTACTTTTCCAGTTTATCTAAAACCTGATTTGTCACATTGCTTGGCCCATCATCAAAGGTTAAAGCAATTAATTTTTTATTGTTTTCTATACACATCTTATCCACTCCTAACAAGCAGCGTTCTAAATTTTTGTGCTTTCTTTAATTATAATCCAAAACCAATGTACATTCAAAGCTAATAAAAAAACATCTATCCCCAAGCTGCAGGAAAGATGTTTTTATTATGCCTATATTTTGAATCTTTGTACCATTTCACTAAGTTTTTGCGAAAGTTCAGCCTGATTTTGAGAGGATTTTGCAACATCAGTAATAGCAATAGTGACTTCATTTACACTTCCCAATATTTCTTCTGTCCCATTAGCTGATTCTTCTGACACTGCGGATACATTCTGCATAGCCCCATTTATTTGAGTAGTAGCTTCATTCATCTGCTTTGAAGATGTTTCAAATTTCTCTATAAGATTAAATACAAATTGGGCGTCTTTTTCATATTGAACTCCAGTATTCATAAGTAAATCATAACTTGGCTTCACATTGTCAGCCATAAAGTCCAAAACATCTTGTCCACTTTTAGAAAGATTTTCAACCGCTGTTTCAACCTGCAATACCATGCTCTGAATATTTGTAACTGCTTCAGACGATTGTTCTGCAAGCTTACGAACTTCTTCAGCAACAACAGCAAAACCTTTTCCCTGTTCACCAGCTCTAGCAGCTTCAATAGCAGCATTTAGGGCTAGTAAATTAGTTTGTTCAGCAATAGTTCCAATAGATTCAGCCATAGTTTTTACCTGTGCCACCACCTTAGAATCTTCAATTGCCTTTAAAATGCTTGAACGGCTTTGCCCATAAATTAAATTGCCCTTCTCTATACTTTGAGCAGCTTCATTTTTTATCATGATAGCTCTCTTGTTTATTTCATTAACTGAACTTACTGCTGAATTAGCGTCCTTTAGCAAAATATCTCCAGTGCTATTTATTTCTTCAGCAGAAGCGCTTACTTCTTCAGTAGTTGCACTTAAGTCTTGAACTCCGCTAGCTATTTGCTTAGTGGATTCATTTACTGATTCCATTTTAGCAGATATCTCCTCAGTAGTAGCAGAAAGTTCTTCGCTGGTGGCGCTTATATCATTTGCGCTATTCATTATCTCTAATATCAATTGTTTTATATTATTCCTTGCTAAATTCAGCTCTCTTAGCATATTACCTAACTCGTCTTTTGAATCTACATCAATGGACTTAGTTAAATCCCCTTTGCCAAAGGCTTCAGCAAAGTCTAAAGATTTTTTAACCTGTCTTGAAATCATAGTTGATATTAATATTCCTAGCAAAATAGCTGTGATTAAGCTTAATATTGCTAGAGCCCCCGTAATAAATGTTGAATTTCTAAAAGTTAAATTATTTTCCTTATAAGCTGTATCGGCTTGATTTACATTATTTTGTATTAATTTGTCCATAGCAGTATATATATTTTTTCTAGCAGCTGTGATTTTAGAAAAATTATCAGCAGCTGCGCTATAATTATTTTCATCTACATACTTTATTACTGTATTAGTAATTTCAATATAAGTGCTTAAATTGGTTTTTAAGTCGGAAAAATCACTCTTTTCAGATTCTGAAAGCAATGTCTTTTCATATGTATCTACAAGATTATTATTGGTTGAAATTAAACTATTTGCTTCGGTTTTTGTACTATCCTTTTCACTGATGTTTCTCTGATACACAAGCTTTAATAAGTCAGCTCTTATATCTGAAAAATTTTGCTTAATAGTGGTTAAGTCTTTTATAGAAGCTAAATTATAATCATGCATTTTACTGGCATTAGAATTAATTTTATTCATATTGGATAATCCTGCTATTCCAACCACACATACCAATATTGCTACAACAATAAACGCGGATATTAGTTTCTTTGCTATTTTTAGATTTTTAAACCATTTCATAATTTTTACCCCCTAATTGTTTATATTAAATAAACCTAGCAACTTTTTAGCAATATTAACTATTTAATTATAAAATTAATATAATTAAATTAAATAATACAATTATATTGTATTATATTAATAATCCAGCAATGGATAAAAAATTGTTATAATTGATACTTATTTGTTATGTTTTTTGTTTTTTTGCTAAATATAATATTAATTATGTCGATATTAGTTTCTAAGTATAATTAAACATATGAAAGGAAAAGTCATAAATATGGACAGCTGTAATTTTAAGATACGCAATATATTAAATACTTTTCATAACTCCACTGATATAGAGGCTATATTTTTTGATACCGAACTGAATCTTATAAGATCTTTCTCTGAAAAAGAATCAAGCAGTTACTTTTCTCTTTTCGGCATAAGCGAAATATCTTCATATTTGAAAGAAATTTTCTTGCAGACTCCAATAACCGAATCTGTATTCTACACATATTTATTGCCCAATAATTTTATGTTAAATGTTGTTTTTGTAGTTACGAATAACAGTTATATAGGTGCATTCGCAAGTGAACCAGTATCAACAAAAAAACTTAATACAAAATCTATTGAAAAGCTACTTAATAATTCTAAACTAACACTAAATGATAAGAAAATATTCCAAAGCATTCTATTAAAAATACCGGTGATGCACTATGACAAAATTATATCTATGGGTGAGATTTTATATCAGCTTTCGAAAACTATTTTTGAAAAAAAACCACGTCAAATTTTAGGAAATATAAATATGAAATATGAAATGAATAGTCCTTTAAAAAATCAGGACAAAAGATATAATTTTTCAGTTGCTTCCATAGAAAGATATATTTCTAAATATTCTACTTATTTAGAAATATCAGATTCGATTAGAACAGGAGACATTAAAGCATTAACAGATGCTTTAAATAAAATTACCATGAGTCAGTTAGCAGTATATCAACTATGTGATTATGATTTTGTTCGTTCTTTAAAAAACGGTTTTATTAAGGCCTGCTCAATAGCATGCTATATAGCTATTGACGAAAAAGTTTCCTACGAAAATGTGATGAGTATTACCGACAATTACATATCCGAAATGGAGAATTTAGAAAATATCATTGATATTTATTTGCTGATGAAGGATGCACTTATCTCCATTGCAGCTCTCATTGGAAAGCATCAGAAAAATGCATATTCAAAATATGTTCGAAAGGCTATGGAATACATTAATTCACATTATTCAGAAAAAATCACATTAGAAATTCTAGCAGAGTACACTAAAATAAGCACATTTTATCTATCAAAGCAGCTAAAAAAAGAAACTGGCTTAAGCCTCATGAATAATGTTAATAAGATCAGAATTGAAAGAAGTAAATTTTTTTTAAAAGATATAAATTTAAGTATTTTAGATATAGCCCATAAGGTTGGCTTTACCTACCAAAATCATTTCGCAGCAATTTTTAAGAAATTCACTGGTTCGTCACCTACTGAATTTAGAAAGAAGTTAGAAAAATCCCATATATACAATAAAAATAAACCGTTTCTTATGTAGTACCCAAATTAAATAAAGGAATAAAAAATCACTATGTATTTTCCTGTACACAAAAAGGCTATAAAAGTGTAAAATCTTACTATAGCCTGTTTATCGTTGAAAGTTATTTATATAATTCTTTGTATATCAGTTAGTATATTCAAAAACTCTTGAAATTTTTCCTTACCAATTCCCTGCTCTACATATAATTGCGCCTTTTCCCATAATGGTAAAGCATCTATAAGCTTATTCCTTCCGTCCTCTGTTATGGTAATGCACCTTCTCCTTGAATCCTCCTCCGATATTCTTACATCTATGAATCCATTTTTCTTTAAAATTTCAACATTTCTAGTTACAGTGGTTTGATCCATTAGTAAAAGGTCTGCTAATTCTCCTATAGTGCTGTCCTCACGAGATGAAATATCCACCAGCAAAGTAAATTGTGTAGATCGTAACCCCGCAGGCTGAAGCATTTTATCATAATATTGAGTTAATACTCTTGAGGTCATACGCAAATTTTTACAGGCACAATTCTTCAAGTTCTTCTTATCTATTTGAGTACTCATATATAAATCCCCTCCCATCATATGTATATACATATAATAGCTTTACAGGTTTCCACTGTCAAGGAAGCATTATAAATCTAGTTCACTGCAAATAGCATAAGCCATTTCACTAATCTTTTGGTTTTGGTTATTGCAAGCTTTTTTAATATAAGCTTTATAGCTCTCCTTATAATTATTTCGCATAAAGCACAATACATCCACTTTCCATTTCCAAAGCTCGCTTTCGGATAAATAGAAAAACTTTGGCTGAATTTTTTCTTTGTAAAACTTCTCTTCCATATCAATAATATTCTCCGGTGTCAATTTAGGTGCTAATTCATCGAGATTGGGGAATTCATCGCTCCCTTTCCATTTACCTTTATTCATAGGACAGGCTTCCTGACAAATATCGCAGCCATAAATACATTCTCCAAAAGTTTTACTTAAAGGTTCTTCATGCAAATTACGTCCTCCAAAGGTTGTTAAAAATGAAATACATTTTGTTGGAGACATAGTATACGGCTCTGAAAGAGATTTTGTAGGGCAGGCTGCTATGCATCTACTGCAACCTTTTGGACATTGAGGAACATTATTTGTTTCCTTCAATTCCATTTCTCTATCAGTTACCCAGGCCTCAAGGTGGACCCAAGATCCTGACTCCGTGTATAAAAAATTATTTCTGCGAATAATTCCCACTCCTGCCTCCAAAGCTGCCCAGCGCATACCTACGACTCCGAATTTTTGATTGGTGGCCACTTTAAGCCCTAACTCCTCCATATATTTTTCAAACTCTCGATTGTGCTTATATTCATTAGTATTTTCGTCAACACGAACATCAAATAAATAAGCTTTAGCTATATGTCCCTTTACTGCTTCTGGAACTCTGTATTTACTATAAGAGACCGTCAATACCACCACGGACTTCGCCCAAGGATATTGCTCCTGTGGATTAACCAAACGTCTCTGCATTTTATAAAACTGTTCTGACTCTGGAACTTTTTGAACTCTTTCTTCAAATTTTTCAGCATATCCTTCCATAGATTTAATAGGAATAATACCACATTTTTCATAACCCAGTTCATAGGCCTTCTCTCTGATCATCTCTTCAATTGTAGACATAATTTCATCACTCTCCATTATGTGTATATACATATAAATAGGTAAAAAATATATACTTCTTTATAAAAGGATTATATATAATATATGTATATACATATATTATATTACCCTTTATCTCTTGTCAATATTATAAATAATCTTAATGTATACTTTCACTTTTAATACCAGCGAATAAAGTTATAACGAGAGTTATCCTAATAATTTGTACAAAAAAATTGGAGACATTTTAATTTCTCCAATTTTTTATCTAGCTATATTTTATTATATATGATTTTTTATGTAAATGTAATTATATTCAGGTCTGCCAATATTTCCATATACGGGCTCAGCTTTTATTTTATTTATTTCCTCTAAATAATTCATGTACTTTTTTATTGTAACATTGCTAATATTAGTTTCAGCCGCTATCTCCCTTATTGTCCATATTTTTTTATAGTTTTCCTCTAAGAATTCAATTATTTTATCTAAGGTTTTTAAGTTAAGTCCTTTTGGGATTAGTGAATTTTCATCCTTTTCCACTCCATTTAAAATATCAATATCATCTTGCTTTAATTTACTACTTTCATTTAACACCGTATCTCTTGATAAATATTTTTTAATAGCATCGCTAAATCTCTCAAATTCAAATGGTTTTACAAGATAATCAATCACCCCATAAGCAAAAGCTTTTTTTATTTCCTCTCTGCTGTTAGCAGCTGTCACCATTATTACATCTACCAAATATCCATGACTTCTGAAACTTTTTAATATCTCTAATCCATTCTTCTTTGGAAGATACACATCTAAAACAATCAAGTCAATTTTTTCAGTACTTAAAGTTTTTATTATTGCTTCCTCTTCTGCCACACACCCTGCATACTCTATTCCATCTATTAAATCTATATAATTCCTATTTATCAAAGCAACCATTGGGTCATCTTCTACAATAAGTACCTTTTTCATATTTTATCCTCCTTAAATAAGGTCACTCTAAAGTTTTTCCTATCTTCCAGTTCTTCTATTTCTATGCTTCCTTCATAAATATCTGCTCTAGTTTTCACAAGGCTTAAACCTATACCCCCATCTTCCCTCTTTGAGGATATTCCTCTTTCAAAAATTTTTTCTCGTATACTCTGAGGGATAGGCTCTCCGTTATCCGATACCTCTATATATATTTTTTCTGCATCTTCTTTTATATAAACTTCTACTTCTTTAGCTTCATTAGAATTATTAACGCAAGCCTCAAAGGAATTTTCTATAAGATTTCCAAGCACAGTTATAATATCATCATTGCATATGGGTCCATGCTGCTCCCAAAGCGAGGCTTCTTTTGACAGTATAAATTTTATGCCTCTCTCTCGTGCCATAATCTCTCTGCTAATAAACATAGCTCTTATATAATAATCTTCTATATAGGAATACTTTTGAGTTGTATTATCCTGAGCTTCCTGTATATCTAAAATATATTTTCTTGCTTCTTTATATTTTTCAATCTTCATAAGTCCTAATATAACATGCAATTTATTCTTAAATTCATGTATACTAGCTCTTAAATCTTTAACAACCTCATCTATTCCAGTGATTTCTTTTGCTATTTTCTTTATCTCTTGCTTGTCTATTATGGTTATCACAGCTCCGAGGTATACTCCATCTCCGTTAATTTCTCTAAGAGTTACAAATACCCTATTGCCGTTAATTCTCATTTCCTTCATATCAAAAAATTCTTTCTTTTCCAGAAAAGGTTTAATCTTATATATAATTTTATCTATTGAAAAATCTTTGAAAAGGGTATAGCAATTGTTATTTACTTCAACAACTTTATTGTTCTCATCTAGAGCTATTATTCCATCACTTATACTGTTTATAATTACCTTTTTTTCTTTATATAACTTTGCAATTTCTTCCGGTTCCATATTAAGCATAGATTTTTTTATACTCTTAGCAAACCATCTAGATAAAGCCACGGTAGCTAAAAATACAAAAATAAACAAAATGAAATATAATAATTGAGTTTCCCTAGTAATAAGCTGAATATCCTTGTAATATTTTCCGGTCATTATGAAACCAACCTGTTTATTATTATAAAAAATCGGCTGAAACCTTCTATAAGTAACTCCCAAAGAGCCCTTATATATTGAATAATAACCAATACCTTTTTCCAGCACATCTTTTTTATCTTCGCCTACAAAAATCTGTCCTATTTGCTTCTCATCATTATGGGAATACTTTTCTCCTGTCATGTCAGCTATTACAACCAAATCTAAATCTTCCACATTTCCTATATATTTTTTAACTATATTTTGGATAGTCCTGTCATTTTCTCTTTTGCTAAGCTTTTCACCAACGGTCGGCATTTCACTTATTATCACAGCTGAATTATATAAATTAGATTTAATCCTTGTTTGCATTGACGTTATCTTATCATTTAAAAAAATAATATATGAAATTACGATTGGTATTATAGCTATAAGTATAGCGTTAATTAATACTTTTCTTTCAAATCTGCTTTTCACCTTCATCACCATGACCATTATAATATATAAACTTATTTTTGCGTATAAAATCTTATTATTTTTTGTCTTTAAGCTTAAAGACGCATGAAATAAGGCACCAATTAAAATAGTGCCTTATTTTTACGCTATTTGATTCTTGCAGACTCCGCTAGTAAGCAAGTCATTCATATTGTCGTAGGATATGCCAATCATATTTGTTAGAGCTTCATCTGTAAAGGAGCCTATATGAGGTGTCACTATAGCCTTAGGGAACATATCTACAAGCTTATCCACTGCTTTATTTTCAAGTTTTCTTCCTCTTAGGTTCTTTGAAAAGAAGCTTGCCTCTCCTTCAAATACATCCGTTCCATACCCACTAAGCTTGCCATTTTCTAATGCATTAAGTATCGCCTCAATATCTTGAAGTTCTCCCCTTGCAGTATTAATAAGTATAGCTCCCTCTTTCATCTTTGAAACAAATTCTTCATTAATCAAATGATAATTAACATCTTTTATGAAAGGCACATGTACGGTTACAATATCTGAAACCGCAAGCATCTCATCTAAATCCATAAATTCAACAACTTCCTTTGCTGCATCACTTTGAAATACATCATATGCAACTATTTTAGCTCCAAGTCCTTTAAATAACTTTGCACTAGTAAGGCCTATCTTTCCAGTTCCTAATACTCCAACAGTACAATTTCTTATCTCTTTGCTAAACATGGCAGAATCCACTCTGAAGTCTCTTTCTTTAGTTCTATTAGCAGCGTAAGCAGTATTTCTTAAAAGCATCATGCCTAAAGTAACTGCAAGCTCCGCTATGGCATTTGGAGAATAAGCTGGAACCATGGCCACCTTTAATCCAAGCTCTTTTGCACAATCCAAATCAATATGATTGTATCCAACTGTTCTGGTAAGAACAAATTTTATTCCGTAACCAGATAAAATTTCAAGATTTCTCTTATCTGCCTTACAATTTCCTCTTATCATTACTGCATCTGCGCCCTTAGCTTGTACCACATTTTCATCATTTAGATAATCATTTACAAGCTCCAGCTCATATCCGTATTTGTTTAATTTATTAAAAAAATCTATTTCTATATCTCTTACACCATAACAAACTATTTTTGCTGACATAATCATTCTCCTATCTTATATCTTATTTATTTTTATCAAATTTGTTTAGTTAAATTATTAGACTTTCTTTTAAAGCAGTGCCTATTTTTGCACTGATAAAACATAGCCAATTCTTAATTAGGAAAATATGTTTAATTGCTTTATCACTTCTAACACAATTATCCATATTGGCATACATACTATGCTGAATATAGTTGATAAGAAGGAACAGTTTGAAGTTACCACAGCCTCTTTGTCAAAGCTTATGGAATATGCAGCTGCAACTGTTGCTGTAGGAGTTGCCATAGCTATGACTACAGTAGCCAAAGCAATCTGTGAAATATGTAGTATTCCTGTAACATTTAAAAAATACAATATAACTATATTTATAACTGGAACTATTACTACCTTCATAAAGCTATAATACCAAGATTCCTTAGAAGATATTGCTTGCTTTAAAGATATTTCAGCAAGTGTAGCACCTATTGATAACCACGCTAATGGTGAACATAATTTTTCAAGATATGATAATGGTGTATATAACCATATAGCGGTTTTATCTATTCTTAAGAAGGCATAATCTGCAGCCTTACCATTGGTAACTACTGATATTTGCGGAAGTGATTTCTGGAATACCCAAACAAATAAACCAAGAAAAGTAGCTATTATTATCGGATTTGAAATCATCTTCTTAATGTTGTTCTTGTCCATTTTCATTCCGGACATTTTCATATAAGCATAGGAATATAAGAAAATTCTATAGGCTATGTTAAATATGGATGCGTACATTACTCCTTTAGCTCCATATACAGCTTGTGTAATTGGTATTCCAAAGAAGGTAGTAGATCCGAATATAGTAAGAACTCTTAGTACTTCCTTTTTCTCACCTTTAAATTTCAAATAAATAACTTTAGTAACAGCTATTAGTATTATATATACTGCAATTCCCCAAAATAAAAGATTCATTCCTTGCCTTAAATTATCATTATTTATGTCCTGCATAAATGAGTCAAAGGCCAAAGCTGGTAAGGCTGCCGAAAGAACAACTCCGCTTAATATTTTAGAAGTGTTTTTGTTAAATACTTCTTTTTTTCTAAGAAAAAAGCCTAATAATATTATTAGTATAGAGGATGCTATAGCTCCAACTATACTAGCATTAGTAGCTATCTTAGTTAAAATTGCTAAAATGTTCATTAAAAATTCCCCCTAAGTATTTTAAATATAATTTGTATAATTTTTAACCAATTAGTGTGTGCAATCAAATATTTAAAAGAATGTTTGTTAAATATTTATCTTTCTTTCAGCTTTATTTTACTTTTTTCCTCATATGTATACAATTTAACTAACTATTTTAATAATTATTTAAGTTATTTAAGCAATGCTAGTTTAAAATTGTGTTAATAAATATACTACTTGCGCAGTTAAAACATAGCAAAAATAAAAAACCTAAAATCCTTTTTTTAGGGCCTTAGGTTTTTTCCATTTCAATCAGTATTAATTTTTACTCATTGCTTTAGAACATTCTTCTGTTTTGATGATTATATTTTATATGCACATATTATCAATAAGCTGATTAGCAATATCCCATATTTCGCAATATCCATACAATATATCATTTATATACTTTGCAGAATAAGTTTTTTCACGCTGCCTTGAGCTTACAACAATACATTCTTCCTTCAATTTGCTTCCCTCATATAAAATATCCTTTATATACCCATCGGCTTTTTCTATACTTTTTAAAATCTCTAAATCAATATAATGCATTAAAGCTATATCACCTTCCATAAGTGCCATTCTACTGCTTAATTTAATAGGCCAACAGGATGGAGGAGGTATCATAAGCTCAGGCTCATCTAAAATTGTAAAATGGCAGCCAACCATTGGTCTGTTATAGCCTTTTATAACCTTACTTATTTCTTCATTCATATCAGGCATATCACCGTTATATTTGAATGCCCAAATAAAATTGCCATCTTCTATACTGCAGTATCCCTCTTCCAATGTCATAGCTTTTTCTATGGAAGCATCTATTTTTTCCCAATTATCAGATATTACTCTATCATCAGCTGAAAAACCACATTTTTTGATTAATTTCTTTCTATTCCTGCCCTCTGCAAAATCTTTTCTTATTTTTAAGGCTTGAAAATTAATGACTTTTTCCTCTTCATCATTTGGTTTAGAAAAATTTAGGCATATTGGCTCTTTTTTATCGTCACATACAACTATGTCTGTTCCAAAAAACAAATTAGTACTAGCTCCCAAAATTATTAGATGTCCCAAAGTAGCATAATCTTTACCCTGCTCTAAAACCTGCATTATTTTTTCCACATTATTATTTAGAAAATAAAGAGAGGTATTTCTATTATAAATTTTACTTATACTTTTTTGATTTAATATCAACCAAGGAATGGTATCTCCATAATTTCTCAAAACCAGAACATGATCTCTATAAGCCTCTTCTCTGCCGTTAAAATATTTTTTTTCTGAGTCAATAATTTCTAATATTATATTTTTCTGCACATCATAAAACTCTATAGGTGAAGCTGCTCTATCTATTTCTTTTAAAAATTCCATTCTTTTATTTCTTAACTCAGCTCTTATATCCATTAAAACTCCCCCCTCTTCTTTCCTTGCCACATTTTCAGAAAACATTTCGCTAACTTGCCAATTAAATCTAGCTAAAGTCCCTCTATTTCTTTAATATATGCAGGCCAATGTATTACAGAAAACAAAATAAAGATGCAAAAAAATGTAATACCGCAACCAAAAAGCTCTCTGATGCTTAATTTAAAATTAAAATATAGAAAAGGTATAACAATATCTATTATAATTACAGCATCTATAGCCAATCCGCTTATGTATTTACCAAAAATATGTGATTTATTATCATTGGAAGTAACTCTTTTTTTATTTACACATCTCATAAAAACAAATCCTCCAATCAATTAAATTGCCACTTATTTAAATACGAAAAATGAATGTATTTAGCTTTTTTAAATTCATTTATAATATATTTTATCTAACTTTAATTTAAAGTATAACATTATTTTGCAAGAATTTCTATAAAACTTGCAAAATATTTTTATTAAGTTAATTAATTAAAACGTTTTTATAAGTGCTCAAAAAAATACTATGGAAAAGCTTCCATAGCATTTTATAATTCTAAAAGCCATTATTATTTATTACATCTTTATACCAATATCCGCTTTTCTTGATAGTTCTTTTTTGTGTTGCATAGTCTACATAAATCATACCAAAGCGCTTAGCATATCCATAAGCCCATTCATAATTATCAAAAAGAGACCAAGCATAATATCCTTTTAGATTAACTCCTTCTTGAATAGCTAAATTTATCTGATGAAGATAAGAGCATAGGTAAGTAAGTCTATTTTCATCCTCAACCTTGCCTTCCAAATTAGGCATATCATTAAAGGCTGCACCATTTTCAGTGATAATTATATCTATTCCAGCGTACTCCTTATGCAAGTATACAAGCAAATCATGAATACCTTCAGGGTTGATTTCCCAGCCCATTTCAGTCTTATTTTTTCCAGTAGTCACGGCTGAAAACTGAAGCGGCCATGCTGCCGGATTGTTTTTAATAAAACTGCTGAAGTAATTGTTTATTCCTAAAAAATCAATAGGCTCACTGATTATCTTTAGGTCTTCATTCTTTATAACAGGCAATACAACTTTGCCTGAATACCAGCTTAAAAGTTCTTTAGGAAAACTTCCCTTTAATATAGGATCTGCAAACCACCTGTTATGGGACATATTGAAACGGCTTGCCGCCTCTATATCCTCAGAGCTGTCAGAAGCAGCATAAGAAGGATTCATATTTAAGGTTACTCCTATCTTTCCCTTATAGCCAAGCTCCCTGTAGGCTCTAACTGCTTTTCCATGAGCCAGCAAAAGGTTATAAGAAACCTGAAGAGCTGTAGAATAATCTGTTATACCAGGAGCGTGTCTTCCTTCAGAATTTCCAACAAAAGAAACAACCCAAGGCTCATTTAGAGTTATCCATATAGGAACTAGGCTTCCAAACTCTTTAAACACATAAGTGGCATACTGTGCAAAATAATCTGTTACCTCTCGGTTTGCCCAGCCTCCTACATCCTGAAGCTTCTGTGGCAGGTCCCAGTGATACAAGGTTATTGCAGGTTCTATACCATTTTCTATAAGACAATTTATGAGTTCTCTATAGAAGGCTATTCCTTCTGGATTGGGTTCACCCTTTCCTTCAGGAAATATTCTTGGCCAGGAGATCGAAAATCTATAGGACTTAAGACCGATCTCCTTCATTAATTTTATGTCCTCTTTGAATAAATGATAGTGATTACAAGCTATATCGCCGGTATCACCATTGAAGGTCTTGCCTGGAATATGGCTAAACCTATCCCAGATAGATTCCCCTCTTCCTCCCTCTTTAACTGCGCCTTCAATCTGGTAGGCAGCTGTTGCAGCTCCCCATATAAAGTCTTTAGGAAACAAATTTTTCATATGAGTACATCCTTTCATATGTTAATATTGAATAAAATTGCTATGTTTTAAAAGAATGTTGATAAAGGTTTTGATAGATCTGAAACTCTAAGGATAATATCAACATTTTAAAACATACCCTTTATATATATGCACCTTTCATTGGTGATTCAGCCAGTTTAGTGTAATTTGCCATAACTCCACTGGTGAATCTAGGAGCTGGTTTAACCCAATTTTTCTTTCTATTCTCTAAAGCCTCGGAAATCTCTTCTAGTGATAACCTAACACCTTTTATCCCAACTATCTGTAATATTCTATTTGGAATATCAATCTCAATTAGATCCCCATCCTCAACAAAGGCGATAGGTCCACCTTCGCAGGCTTCCGGAGATACGTGTCCAATAGCTGGTCCCCTAGTAGCACCTGAGAATCTTCCATCCGTTATTAAAGCAATGGATTCTACCAATTCGCTGTCAGAAGCTATAGCCTCTGTTGTGTAAAACATTTCAGGCATACCAGAGCCCTTTGGTCCTTCGTAGCGTATGAATACAGCCTCTCCTGGATGTATTTCTTTTTTTAATACAGCTTTTAGTGCCTCCTCTTCGCAATCAAAGGTTCTAGCCGTTAGAGTCACCTTCATAAGCTTTGGTGATACAGCAGAATGTTTAACCACCGCTCCCTCTGGTGCCAGATTGCCCTTTAAAATAGCTATAGCTCCCTGTTTTTGTATAGGCGAATCCACTGATTTTATAACATCCTGCTTAGAGACATTAAATTTTGAAAGATAACTATTACACTTTTTATAAAAATCAGATTTTTTTATTTCTTCTAGGTTCTCTCCCAAAGTTTTCCCAGTTACAGTAAGTACATCTAAGTGAAGAAATTGCTTGATCTCTTCCATTATTGCAGGTACTCCTCCTGCATACCAGAAATATGAACCAGGATAAAAACCGCTTGGTCTTATATTAAGAATATAAGGCACTTTTCTATGTATTTCATCAAAAGTATCAGGAGTAAGCTCTAACCCAATTTCATGAGCTATGGCTGGTAAATGAAGAAGTGCATTCGTAGAACCAGCTATAGCAGCATGTACCACTAATGCATTTTCAAAAGCTTCCTTTGTAAGTATGTTCGATGGTTTAATATTAAGTTTAACTAATTCTAAAGCTTGGGCTCCGGCAGCATTGGCTGCTTCAAGCAATTCTTTGGAGGAAGTTGGTATCAAAGCAGTGCCAGGCATTGCCAGTCCAAGAGCCTCCGCCATTATTTGCATTGTGGAAGCTGTCCCCATGAATGAGCAGGCTCCACAATTAGGGCAAGCATTATGCTTGTAAAATTCATATTCTTCCTTTGTTATCTCATTTTTTTCAAATTGGGCGCTATACTTACCTATTTGTTCAAGAGTAAGCATGTTAGGTCCCGCATCCATTATGCCTCCAGGAACAACTATTGAAGGCATATTAAGCCTTGCAATTGCCTTTAAATGGGCAGGCATGGATTTATCACAGCTAGTTATGAACACTCCAGCATCGAAGGGAGTAGCTTTTATCTGAATCTCTATCATATCCGCAATAACTTCTCTTGATGCAAGAGAATAATTCATTCCATCATGGCCTTGAGACTCACCATCACATATATCTGTAACAAAATACTTAGCTCCACGTCCACCATTTTCATAAACGCTTCTATAGGCAGCTTCTGCTAACACATCAAGATGTGCACTACCTGGATGACTATGTCCAAAACTGCTTTCTATAATTATCTGCGGCTTTGATAAATCTTCTATTTTCCATCCTGAGCCCAGTCTTAATGAATCGATTTCAGGAGCCATATCTCTCAATTTTTGACTTGTCAACAAAACTATCACCTTACTATCTTATAAATATATAATTCCCACTACAACTATATATTAACTTTTACAAATTCAAATATCAACATATAATAACTGCAATTTGTAATATTAAATTTCTCAAACAATTAAAAAATAAAGAGTAAGAGTTTAAGAGTTGTGGCTAAAATTCGCCTTCAGCGAATTTATAAATTAAAAGGGCTGTAGCATCAGCCACAGCCCCCTAAATTGAAAATGGTATTAACTTCTCTTTGTTTTTTTCTTATTAATAGTCAAGTAAATACCTGCTAGAATAGAAATTATTCCAGCCAGCACAGACATGGTTGCATCTATAAACCTTCCTGTCTTAGGAAGACTTTGAATATTTGTTGATGCTATTTTCCCATTATTGTCAGTTTCCTTAATTTCAACGGTGGATTTTATTTTAGTATTTTTAACTTCATAAGAATACACAGCTCCATCAGTTTCCACAGAAACATTTATACTGTCACTTGATGCCGTATAACCTTCAGGTACCTTTGTTTCCTTTACTGAGTAATCACCATATACCAAATCCTTAAAGAGTACAATTCCATCCTCTGCTGACACAGCTGTAGCAATAGCTTTGCCTTCAGAATCATATAGCGTAAATTCTGCTCCCTTTAATGGTTTCCCATCCTGATCCAGCTTCTTAATCTGTATGGCTCCTCTAATCTTTACATCAGTTATAGTACCTGCATCATAAGTTTTTTCATCTTCAATACCATTTACTTCCACTGCTGCTTTTTTATCAGAAATAGTATATCCTTTAGGAGCTCTTGTCTCCTTTACATAGTACTTACCGTATTCTATATTCAAGAATTTAGCAAGCCCTGTATCGTCTGTAACTGCAGATTGAACAGCATTATCATTGGTGTCAAATAGTGTAAATTCTGTATCTCCAAGATAATTGCCATCTTCTCCGTTCTTTCTTACTTCTACTGTGCCTTTAATTTTTGCATCTGAAAATGTATCTGTTAATACAACTCCATCCTCTCTAATGCTAAATGGATGCTTATCTGTATTTAGCAAATATCCTTCTGGTGCCTCTGTTTCCATATAGTAATAATCCCCATAAGAAAGATTATCAAATTCTACTGTTCCATCGGCTCCAGTTACTCCTTCAACTCCCTTGCCAACAACTTGTCCCGTACTAGTATATACAGTTACAGTTGCTCCAGCTACTGGTTTGTTAGAAGTAGCATCTAGCTTCAATATTTTAATCCCACCAGTTATTTTGGTATCTGAAAAAGTATCCTGAAGGATAAATCCATTTTCAGAAATACTAAATGGATGCTTATCTGTGTTTAACAAATATCCTTCTGGTGCTTTTGTTTCTATGTAGTAATAATCTCCATAGGGCAGATTATCAAATTCAACTGTTCCATCGGCTCCAGTTACTCCCGCTGTTCCAACCTGTACTCCATTACCAGTATAAACTGCAACTTCTGCTCCAGCTACTGGTTCTAGAGTGGAAGCATCGGTTTTTGTTATTTTAATCCCGCCTCTAATTAATACATTAGAAATAGAATTAGGTGTAACTGTAACCACTGCATTCTGATAATCGCCGCTAAGCACTACGTTTAGTATATTTGAAGAAAGTAGGTATCCTGTAGGAGCTTTAGTTTCTTTAATCTTGTAATTGCCGTAATCAATATTTTTAAAGGTTACTTTACCCTGTTGATCACTTACAGCAATAATGTCTTTACCTTCAGCATCCTTAACTGAGGTATTTCCATCTTCTTCATAAAGAGTAAATTCTGCTCCTGGTAATGCTTTGCCATCTTCTCCCAACTTGCTAAAAACAATATCCTTTTTAATTTTTGTATCTTTATATACATAAGTAATGTCTTGTTGTCCTGTAACATTATGAACTTGAAATTTATATACTTCACTGCTCAAGCTATATCCAGTAGGTGGAGTTATCTCTTTCAAAGAATAATCAGTGTCATATTTTAGGCTCTTAAACACAGCTTGCCCATCATTCCCTGTAGCTGATGAGGTTGCTTTTACATTTCCGTATTGATCTATAAGCTGAAACACTGCACCAGATAGTTTTTTTGTATTATCGTTACTATCTACTTTTGATACAGTTATACTTCCGCTTGTTCCGGTTCCCCATCCGCTTCCAGAGGAAAACCACACATTATTCTGCGTTCCTTGAGCGCTTTGATCTGAAGATTGTCCTTTAAATTGTACCACATTCAGATAATTTCCAGACTTTGTTGTGTCAGTAGTAAATTTAAGTATATAGGCTGAAGTCCCTGAGTCCTGTGGAAAAGTAAAGTCAAATTCTCTTGTGCTTGGATCATACTTTACATTCTCACCAGTCAATGTGACTTTATCTGTAGCACTAAGATTACCAGCCGAATTGATTGCAGCTTTGTATAATTCAACAGTATCTGTATTCAATGAAAGCCCATCCTGCAAATTATCAGTGATGGTTGCTCCTGCCATTGGAATGCTGTAATTAGAATTTATGTTTAATGTCCAATCAATGTAGGCATTTCCGTACTTATATGTTGGAACTTTATTAATTACTGTATTGTCAACATTTTGTGTTCCAATACTGCTTCTATTTCCATCATCAGGTATTTCGTCACCGCTAATTGATGCAGTGTTATTTAATATTTTGCTTCCATTACTATTAAATATACTTAAATCTGTAACCTTTGTTTTAAAAGTAATGGTATAGGTGTCATGAATAGTATTAGTAATACCTTTGGGAAATGTATATATAAGTGTGCCAGTTTTTGATGCATCACCAGTTACTGGTGTATAACTAAATCCATTATTAGAAGCTGTATTATCTATGGCTGCAGAATTATACACATATTCTTGACCAACAGGAATATTGTCTGTAATCACCGCATTTGTAATAGGTATCTTATTTTTATTCACTACAATTTTCCATGATATTTCTCTTGCAGCGTAATCATAACCTGCTCCTGTTTTATTAATTATCTCACTGCTTACAGGCTGAGTTGCTGAAGTATTTTGATTTATATTAACAGCGGTAAAATTCACAGTATTATTATAACTTCCGCTGTAATTTGCTCTATAAGCCTTAGGGTCAGTTACTTGAGTTTTAAACTCTATAGTGTGAATGTCAGAAAAAGCACTTGAAAAAGTATATGCGAAAGTGCCTGTTTTAGATGTATCGCCTGCATTAGCTGCTGTGTACCCGCCATCGTCTATAGAGCTTCCATCAAACTTTGCTGATCCAATTACATAAGTTTGTCCAATTGGAATATTATCAGTAACCTTCGCTCCTGCTGCTACAGAGGTTTTATTATTATTTACTGTAATCTTCCATGTGATAATTCCTGTAGAAGCATCGTAGCCTGTACCTTGCTTTTGTATAATATTACTATTTACACCCACATTTTTATTTGCTGAAGTACCATTAGGAACTCCATCTCCTAAAAGATAAGCTGTATTGCTGTAGCTCTTAGGTGAATTAGAATTATAAATAGAAGTATCTACAGCTGTGGAATAAGTAATAGTTTGCTTACTAGTAATATTTCCTAAGTTAAAAGTTACAGCTTGACCAGAGCTTGTATAGCTCGAACTGGATATACCGTTTATCTTAATAGATGAAGTATCTAAAGTAAGCCCTGATGGTATATTGTCTGTAACAGAAGCATTATTTATAGTTCTGCCACTTCCATTTACAGTAATTGTCCAATTAATGCTTTTTGTTGAAGAATCATAGCTTCCATCCTTCGTAATATAGCTTACATTAACTGGTACTGATGCAGTATTAGAATTTACATTTTTAGAATTGCTATTATCTTCATATTTTAATACTGCATTATTGTTGTAATAATATGTGCCTTGTGCTTTACTAGCTAAATCATCATGCACACTAGTTTTAAAGGTTATAACCTGCTGAGTAGTTATACTTCCTAAATTAAAAACCAATTTATTACTTGAAGAATCATAGTTATAATTAGTTCCGCTGACTCCAGCATCACCATTAATTTTTACAGAACCTGCTACAAAGGCTTGATTACCACTTATGTTATCTTCAATCGTTGCGTTGTTAAGCCTTGCTCCTTCTTTATTAGCTGTTATTGTCCAAGTAATTTCATCAGTTAATGGATCATAGCTTCCACTTTTTACAACTGTAGGATCTGGCTGCTGAAAATTAAATGGGCCTTCAACAAAATCAGCCATTGCAGGTACAGTAAAAGTAATATAAATAGGGTTTGCATTCCCTATATTGTCTTTATTAAAATGACAATCTAAGGCAAATCCACCATGGACATCACTATGACCGCTAGCATAATCTGTAAAGGTAATTGTAACCTTACCATTCGTATCCACATGCATATTAGCTACTGTATTTCCATCATCAGGATTAATTAATGGTTGATCAAATGCTGCAAATATATTAATCTGATCAGGAAGCTGCATGATAAAATAGTCACCATTGTTAACAGCTTGTCCATTTAGTATAGACCAAGTATAATTGATATGAATTTCGGCACTTTTACTAATATTATCTCCCAATTTATTGCCATTAGCATCTGTAATATTTAAATCTGTTATAAATGGAAATTTACCTGAAACGTCATTACCGGCTGCTTTTACATTAACTGATGGCATAAATATTTGCAGTATAAAAATTATAACCACTGGAAGAATAAGAAATTTATTTTTCTTCATCAATTCACCCCTTTGTAAATTAAATTAAAGCCAAAAAAACCAACCAAACTATTAAAAAGTTGGTCGGTTGCACTACTGACTCACTATATACAAAGCGCCCAAATAAGTATATAGATCAAAGTCCCCAGCAATATTTTCAGCTAATCTGCTACCACTGATTATATTTATTATAATTAATAGTAACAATTTTATAATAATAATTTTCTCTCACAAATTTCTAACAAAAATCTATATTTTAAGGGCGTGATGATAATTTTTTATATTTTAGTTATATTTTAAACAGATATTGTAATATACGACTTATTTAGAACATTAACTATAATTTATATAGCAAACTCTTATAAAGTTCATTTGTGGAATTTTTAGGTTCTGTTCCAAGCTCTTCTTTAAACAATGTATTTAAACTTTTATAATGATTAATTAATGCTGTTTTGTCTCGCACGTAAAAATACACCATCATCATTAATTCTTGAGCTTCTTCATCAAAAGCATCAGCTTTAATTACTTTTTTTAAATATTCCTCTGCCTTATCATATATTTTTTTCTTTATATAGTATTTAGCTATATTTTTTGAAGCTTCTGCATAGTACCTTTCAAGCTTCTCTTTTAACTCAATACACCATCCAAAGTCTTCGTTTCCAAATAACTTTCCTATATACTTGTCCATATTTTTTTCATAATTATATATATTTTCTTCATTAACTATAGGATTATTATCTATGTATGCTTGAAAATCCCATGTATCGCAATAAAAGTCCTTAAAGTCTATGCTGTATTTTCCTTTTTCATAACGCACGACATTTTCTATCCCTAAATTTTTTAACGCAGTTTTTATTCTATAAATGGTACTGTGTAAATTATGCTCTGCTTTCTTAGGGTCAGATTCAGGCCAGAGAATATCACAAAGCCTCCACTTATCAATTTCTTTCCCCTGCATGTATACAAAAATAGCAAATAGTTCTTTAGTTTTTTCCGTAGGCCATTTAATGGCTTCTTTATCTAAATTTCCATAAATCTTAAAGCATCCCAAAGAAAATATTTTATTTTTCCCTTTAGCTACGTTTTTATTTTCTTCCACATTATATTTTTTCAGAAGCCTATTAACAGTTATATCTAATTCCTCCTCCGTAATCGGCTTCAGAATATAATTTACGGCGTTAACTTTAAAAGCTTCTAAAGCATACTTCTTATAGGCAGTCACGAAAACTATTTGTATATCATCATTAAATTTCATTATTTCCTTTGCTAAACTCATTCCATCCATGTGAGGCATTTCTATATCTACAAATACCACTTCTGGTGAAAGTTCTATAATATTTTTAAGTGCCTCTTCAGAGCTTGTAAAAGCTCCTATAATATCAATATATTTATTTTTGCTCATGATTATTTTCATTAGCTGTAAAATAGGCTCTTCATCCTCTACAATTATTGTTCTCATACTTAATTTTTTCACCTCTAATCAATACTTTAAAACTGTATTTACTTAATCAGTATTTTTATAGTTATAGTTGTACCCTCTCCTACTTTGCTCTTTATATCCATATGAGCTTTACTTAATTTTCTAACCCTTCTAATTGTGTTTGTAAGTCCTACTCCTAAAGCGCTATTATCAATTTTTTCTATATCCTTAATTTTTTCATTGGACATTCCTACTCCAGTATCTCTTATTACAATAACTATATATTCTTCTTCTCTCTTGATAGAAATATATACTGTTCCACCCTCTTCTTTTTCGCAAAGTCCATGTTTTATTGAATTTTCAACCAAGGGCTGAATAAGCAATGATGGAATTTTGCATTGCATAACTTTTCCTTCAATATCATATTCCACCTTAATTATATGCCCAAATCTAGCTTTTTCTATCTCTGCATATGCTTGTACCATTTCCAATTCTTCTTTTATAGTTACTAGCATTGACTTGTTATCCACATCAAAAGCATGCCTTAAATATATACTAAAATTAGTAAGAAGCTTGGCTGCCTTTTCTCCATCAGTATAGCAAAAGGAAATTATTGTACTTAAAGCATTATATAAAAAATGCGGCTTTATTTGAGCTTGAAGGAATGCCAATTCATTTTTTAATATTTCCTCCATGGCCTTTTTTAATGCAATTAAAGTTCTTACTCTTGATATTAATTCTTTTTCCTCAAAAGGCTTAGCTATGAAATCATTTGCTCCTGCCTCAAAACCTAGATATAAATCATAATTTATATTATTCATAGTTGAAATTAATATGGGCAATTCAACTAAAGAATACTTCTCTCTTATTTTTCTGCAAACATGGATTCCTGAAGTTCCTGGCAGCATGGAATCCAATAAGATTAAATCCACATTAACTTCGCTTAATTTCTTTACTGCTTCTTCTCCAGAAAAAGCAGTAATAACATTATATTTCTCTTTTATTAGTATATTTAGAGCCGTCTGTATATTAGTAACTTCATCATCAACAATTAAAATTGTATTTTTAGTATTTATCACTTGTTCCCCCGCAGAATAATCTATTGGATATACCTGCATAAAATAATCAATACTTTTACCCTTACTATTGCTATATGTTTCAGATTCCTGCTGAGAATATGGAAGAGAAAATACAAATCTGCTTCCTTTATTTACTTCCGACCATTCTAAGCTTATTTCTCCCCCCATAAGTTCCACTAATTGTTTGCTTATATATAGACCTAATCCTATTCCATCAGAATTTAAATTTTCATAAGGTTTAAATATATCCTTCTGTTGTTCCTTAGGTATGCCAACTCCTGTATCCTCTACGGAAATATATATCATACCATCTTTTTTGTATGCTTCTATTTTTACTATGCCGCTTTCCATATTTTTAATAGAGTTATTAATAAGATTAAATAGAATCTGTCTGACTCTGCTTTCATCAGCCTTTACAATTATAGATTCCTTTATAAGATTAATAACCTGGATGTCTTTATTATGAATAATGTATTTTGAACTTTCAACCACCATGTTAACACACACATTTATATCTAATGCAGCTATCTTAAGTTTTAACTGACTATTTTTCAGCAAAGTTACATCTAAAATATCTTTTATTATATTGGTTAACCTTAATGCTATATTTTTAGTTATCATCACATCTCTGATAGCCTTATCATTTAAATTGCAACTGTTTTCCTTAATTATGGTTTCAGCTATGTTTATTATTCCATACAAAGGAGCTTTCAGCTCATAGGAAGTTTTAGTGATAAAATCATCCTTAATTCTATCCATTTCTATAAGCTCTTTTGACATTTTATTCATGCTGCTATATGCATAAGAGAATCTATTAGACAAAATGCTCACTGAAAACACCACAAATCCCCAAAACCCTATAAATCCAAAAATTTTTGTGTATACTAAATAGAAATAGAACAGATAATTGTCTAAGCAATAAATATATATGCATATCATAGCTTGTAAAAATATTGCATTTTCTCTAGATTCAGTTTTCTCTTCTTTATTCTTTTTAATAACCATTACAGAGCTTATTATTAGTATTGTTAAAAAAGTAATAATAAATATTGCTATTATGGGTTTTAAATATGCATACTCACTATATTCTGTTAATAAAACTATAAATATTAATGCAGTAGCTATGGTAAAAGCTATTTTATTAAAAGAGGAGGGTAATATATTTTTATTTATTTTGTTAGCTAAGACAAGTATAGACACTAGAGTAAAAATAACCGAAATAAACTGTGCTTTTGAAAATATTATAAATGAAATATCAGGGACTAGCATATAGATCATTTTTTCTCCATTTAATAGCTGATCCATGGTAAGCAATATAAAGCACACTCCAAAATTTAGATATATTTTATCTTCCCTCAATGTAGAATATATTTTTAAGCTGTATATTGCAATTAAAAGTGTTATAATTGCTCCTCCAAGCTCAATAGAAGAGTTTATCGTTGCACTTGAGCTAATATCCTTTTGCAATCCAAAATTTATTGTATACATGCTTCCTTTGAATGGATACTCATAATTAGCTGACTGAAGGATTATTTCGGCTTTGCTTCCTTCTATATTGAAATATGTAGAATAAGGCCTCATTTGACCATAATAACCTTTATCCTTTTCGGCAGCATTTCCGCTTTCTCCTCTCATAATGCCATTCACATATGTTCTACTACTCATTTTAATATTATCTATCATTAGTCCATATGTATTATCAGAGGGTTTTAATTTTATAATCAATCTGTAGGTTCTTATACCTTTACTGCTCATCAGTTTATACTTTTTATAATCCAATGCATTTGAAGTGATGTTCATATAACCGCTTAACATTGGTTTGTTTATTGTTTTTGTTGAAAAATCTTTTGGATTAAGAAGCTGACCATCATAGATCTCCCATTCACCACCAAGACTTATAGCTCCGCTTTTGGATAAATCATAATTTGAAAGATCCATAACTCCTTCTTGGGCAGCAGGAGATTTTTTTAATGATATGGAATTTGAATAGGCTATAAAAATTGAAATCACTATCATCGCCGCCACTATTATCATATTTAAAAGTTTTTTCATTAAAAACCTACATCCTTTTCTTAATACGATATTTACATTAATATACTATTTTTTACATTTGTCAACTTAAAATCTACTAAATACCACTAGTATATATAGTATTCGATAAATATCACTAATTTCCTCCACCTATTTATTCTTTTTACTTGGACTTATAGCTGCTGTAATTGAAACTACTACAATCGCATCAACTGTTTACGTATGAAAAAATATGCTGCAAAATAGTAACAATTATATAAATGTAATCATATACATTTACTCCCATTTATGGTATTATATATACGAAACTAAATGCTTTTTCTTTAATATTCTGCACTGCATAATGGTATCACCATTTTATATAAAGCTAGTAAGAAAGGAGGATTTAATATTAATTAAAACCATTATACAGAAAATAAAAAGGAGGTATTGATATGATAAGCAAAAATCTAAAATCAATAATGAGCGTAGTAACCACTATCGCGTTACTAAGCAGTTTTTCATGTAAAACATCAGTAAAAGCTGACACAGCTTCCTCCACTAGTGTACCTACAGAACCTTATACTTGGCAGAATGTACAAATTGGCGGAGGCGGATATGTAGACGATATCATTTTTAACTATGGTGAAGCCAATCTATTTTATGCACGTACCGATATGGGAGGTGCATATAGATGGGATCAAGCAAACAGTAAATTTATTCCTATAACAGACAGCATAGGCTTTGATGACTGGAATAACTTAGGCTGTGACAGCCTGGCTGCAGATCCTGTTGATACAAACCGTGTATATATTCAGGCTGGAACATATACAAATGACTGGACAGATTCAAATGGATATATCCTTAGATCAACAGATAAAGGTAACACCTGGCAGAAAACAGAGCTGCCCTTTAAGGTTGGCGCTAATATGCTTGGCCGTTCCATGGGAGAGCGTCTTGTGGTAGATCCAAACTCTGATAATGTATTATACATGGGAACACGATGCGGAAATGGACTTTGGAAAAGCACAGATTACGGCGTTACTTGGAATCAAGTTACTTCTTTTACCCAGGTAGGTGACTTCAGACCAACTGACCTTGATTCTACTTCCTATGACAATACCTTAACAGGTGTTGTATGGGTAACAGTAGATACCTCCTCCAGCCAAAAAGGAACCCCTTGCCAAACAATCTACGCAGGTGTAGCCAATAAAGCCAAAAATGGTGCAGCTGCTGAAAATACAATATTCGTAAGTAAAGATGGAGGTACCACCTGGAATGCTGTAGCAGGTCAGCCAACAGATGGGTATCTGCCTCACCATGGAGTTTTATCTTCAAATGGCATGTTATATGTTAGCTACAGTAATGGTGTAGGCCCCTATGATGGCTCTAAAGGAGACGTTTGGAAGTATAATACCAGCACAGGTGTATGGACAAAAATCAGTCCTGTGGCTTCCTCAAGCTCAGATAATTACTTTGGATATGGAGGTCTTGCTGTAGATGCAAAGAATCCAAATACCTTAATGGTAACTACCTTGAACTCCTGGTGGCCTGATGCTAATATCTACCGTTCAACAGATGGCGGAAATACTTGGACTAGCTTCTGGTCCTGGAATGGATATCCTAACCGTACTTTAAGATATGCTCAAGATATATCCGCATCTCCATGGCTAACCTTTGGTAAACAGGATAATCCTCCAGAGCCTGCATTAAAAATTGGCTGGATGATGGGTAACATATCTATAGACCCATTTAATTCTGATCGTATGCTCTACGGAACAGGTGCAACCGTTTACGGCACCACTAATTTGACCAGCATAGACTCTGGCGGAAAGGTAAATCTTTCTGTATACTCAAAAGGAATTGAACAAACAGCTGTGCTTTCCTTAATAAGTCCAACCACTGGCACAGCACATTTAATCAGCGGTCTTGGTGATGTTTGCGGTTTTGTTCATAATGACCTTACAAAAATTCCAAATCTTATGATGACCTCTCCTAACTTCAGCACTACTACAAGTATGGATTATGCAGAACTTAATCCTACAAAATACGTCAGAGTAGGTAATACAGATAAGGGTACTAGCGCAAGAATAGGAATTTCCTATGACAGCGGTAATAACTGGAGTGCCTTAAGCAACTGTTGGACAAGCAGCAGCACAGATGAGACTCAAGGTGGAAAGGTTGCTATGTCAGCTGATGGAAATACAATTTTATGGGCACCAAATGGTACAAATCTTCCTGTATGCTACTCAAGCAATGGCAGCTCATGGAAACAATCAAGTGGTATTCCATCTGGCGCAACTATAGCTTCAGATCGTGTGAACTCTAAGAAGTTTTATGCTTATGCAGCTGGTAAATTTTATGTAAGCAATGATGGAGGTGCTACTTTTACTGCTACCGTGACCTCCGGCACCCCAAATACAACTACAGATGTGAATATAAAAGCTATGCCTGGAGTAGAAGGTGACGTTTGGTTAGTTGGCGGTGGTGAGAAGCTTAACTCCTATGGTTTATGGCATTCTACAGACTCTGGTAACTCCTTTACCAAATTATCAAATGTTCAAGAAGCAGATTGCGTTGGCTTTGGTAAAGCTGCACCAGGACAAAGTTACATGGCTCTTTATATTTCAGCAAAGATTAATGGTGTAAGAGGCTTCTTCCGTTCAAATGACGGCGGAAATTCATGGGTAAGAATCAATGATGATCAGCACCAATATGGAAGAACCAACATGTGCATCACTGGAGATCCACGAATTTATGGACGTGTATATGTAGGAACTAATGGACGTGGAATAGTTTATGGTGATTCTGCAAGTACTGCTCAAGACTCTTCCATAACTCCAACTACTGCTTCCTTTGACAAAAATACTACTGCTCAGGCCGATATTCCTGTTACCATGACCTTGAATGGCAATACCTTATCATCTATAACAAATGGAACAAACACTTTAGTTTCAGGCACAGATTATACTGTATCAGGAAGCACAGTTGCCATAAAGAAGTCTTATCTTGCAACACTTGCAGTAGGAAGTTCAAGTTTAACCTTTAATTTCAGTGCCGGAAATCCTTCTTCAATATCTGTCACAGTCACTGATTCAAGTTCACCTACTGTTACAAATTCAACCATTACTCCAACTACTGCTTCCTTTGACAAAAATACTACTGCTCAAGCAGATGTTTCTGTTACTATGACTTTGAATGGAAACACTTTAAATGCAATAAAAAATGGTTCTTACACCCTTGCTGCTGGAACAGATTATTCTGTAGCAAATAATACCGTTACAATAAAAAAATCCTATCTTGCCACCCTATCAGTGGGAACTGCGAATCTGACCTTTGATTTCAGTGCTGGAACTGATCCCACACTAGCATTGTCAATTTCAGATTCTACAGCAACGGTGCAAGGTAGTCTACCAGTGCAGATGTATAACTCCGGAAAAGCAGATAGTACACAAGCTCTTTCACCGCAAATCAAGCTTACTAATACTGGAACTACAGCTATTAATCTGTCTGATGTAAAGATTAGATATTATTTCACCGCTGACGGAGCAACTTCAAATAATTTTTGGTGTGACTGGGCTTCAGTGGGAGCTTCGAATGTGACTGGAACTTTTACATCCTTAGCATCTCCAAAAACCAATGCAGACAGCTACGTTGAAATCGGTTTTAGCAACGCTGCAGGCAGTCTTTCACCCGGCAGCAGCGTTTCAATTCAATCGCGAATTACAAAAGCAGATTGGAGCACTTATACTCAAACAAATGATTATTCCTTTAATTCAACAGCCACAGCCTTTGCTAATTGGAATAAAGTAACTGCTTATTATGCAGGAACTCTTCAGTGGGGAGTAGAGCCTTAATTTGCGGCCCTGCTATAAATAAAAGCAGCATTATATTATAAGCTATCAACAATGCAAAATCGCTACAGACAACCAACTAAATCCTTTGGCAAAGTTGGTTGTCTATTTTTTATACCTCCTGTTTTAAATCAGTGTTGATTTAATCTCCACATACTATATAATAAATTAGTACATGGATACTAGAAAGGGGAAAGAAAGTGGAAAAAAACAAAATTCAGCGACTTAACGAATTAGCTAAAAAAGCTAAGGAAGGTGCTCTCACAGAAGAAGAATTAGTAGAAAGAGAACAGCTAAGAAAAGAATATATTGCAGCCTTTAGAGCAAATCTTAAAGCTACATTGGATAATACAGTAGTTATTGATCCAGACGGAAATAGACGAAGTTTAGGTAAAAATTCCTAGCGTTCTCATTGCACACTCCCCCCTTCACCATCATACAATGCAAAGAAGGGGGAATATAAATTGAGAACAAAATACTACGATCGTGCAAGCGCCGTATCTTACGCGCACAAATGGGCATTCTCACGCAATCCACAATACTATGATTTTAAATATCTGGGAGGAGACTGCACAAATTTCGCTTCACAGGTACTGTATGCTGGTTCAGGTATCATGAATTACTCTCCCACCTTCGGCTGGTATTACAACAACTTAAATAATCGTGCACCGGCATGGACCGGAGTGGAATTCCTGCACCGTTTTCTTGTTAACAACCAAGGGATTGGCCCCACTGCTGTAGAGGTAGATGTTTCTCAGGTAGAACCTGGTGATATAGTTCAGCTTTCTTTCGATGGGCTAGTATTCAGCCATTCTCTCATCATTGTTTCCGTTGGTGAGTCTCCATCACCATCAAATATCTTGATTGCTACACACACATATGATGCTGACAATCGCCTGCTGAACAGCTTTTCTTATGTATATATACGCTTTTTACACATCACACATGTAGGAGTATGGTAAGACTTTAATCCTTTATTTTTTGCTCCATACAAAGCTTCATCAACTCTTTTATACACTCTTGAAAGATTTCATTTTCTTCGCTTCATTTGTGATAAGTTCCTTTTTCTGTCACATTTCCTCTCCTTTTAGAATCAAGAATACCCTTTTATAAAAAAGTTTAAAATAGTTCTTGACCTTAAGTTGACTTAAAGGATTATAGTTAATTCATCGGTCAATATAAAAAATATGTTTTTTAAAGGAGATAATTAACAATGAAAGTAACAGTAATTACAGGGAGTCCACATAAGAAAGGTACATCAGCTTTATTAGCAGATAAATTCATCGAAGGAGCAAAGGAATCAGGACATGAGGTATTACGTTTTGATGCAGCTTTTGAAGATGTGCAACCTTGTCTTGCATGTAATTATTGTGCAAGCCATGATGGTGAGTGTGTACGTAAAGATTCTATGAATACATGGTATGAAAATTTAATAGCTTCAGATATTGTAGTGTTTGTAACACCTTTATATTACTTCTCAATGTCAGCACAAATTAAAGCAGTTATAGATCGTTTCCATGCAAATAATGCAAAGTTAGAAGGAAATAAGAAATCAATGCTTATTGCAACCTCCTATGGTGCAGATGATTGGACAATGGAGGCCTTGGAGAAAAATTATGAATCCATACTTCGTTATATGAATTGGAAAGCCGCTGGCAAATTGCTCGCAACTGGATGTCCAATAAGATCTATGCTTGAAGAAACTGATTTTCCAAAAAGAGCATATGAATTAGGAAAATCAATAAAGTAACAAACAATTTTAGAAGGAGATGAAAGTATGCCAGTAATCACTTTAGAAGCAGGAAAATTAAATAAAGATCAGAAAAAAAAGTTAGTAAAAGAGTTTACAACATTAGCATCAAATATTATGAACGTACCAGAACAAGCATTCATTGTTTTATTAAAAGAAAATGAAGCAGAAAATATAGGTTTTGGCGGTAAGTTAATATCTGACAGAGATGCCTAAATAAAATCAAGCTCGATACCTCATAACTAAGTATATAATTTTAGTACAAACATAAACCTTAGAAATAGAACGTGCTGGATATCATAACCTGACTAAATTAAATTTCATATAAGTTACAAAAATCCAGCATAAGGTTCTGTTTCTTTACAAAAGCTATATTATTTCAAATCTTAAAATAACTTTATCAGCATAAAATCTATCATTTCTTATCTATGAATTCTAGTTTTGACTATTCTCATTAATCACTATGCTTTCTGTATTTCAATTATTGGTATATAAATTAAAAACTCATTATAGTCTCACATTTGTACATAATATTATTGACATACACTTTATTGCATGATACCATTATCGTAAACTTGAGAGTAAACTCTAAGTTAATAATTTTTTTTAAATTTTAAAAAAAATTATTAGGAGACTAAAAATGTACTATACTGTTAGTGAAATAGCAAAAAAAGTTAATATATCTCCTCATACCCTTCGCTTTTATGCTAAAGAAGGTCTATTACCTTTTGTTGAGCGGAGTGAAAGTGGCATAAGAATGTTTAAAGATAGCGACTTTGAGCCACTTTTTATGATCGAATATTTAAAGAAATCAGGCATGTCCATAAAAGACATACGAGTTTTTATGGATTGGTGTACAAAGGGCGATGAAACAATTAATGAAAGACTTAATATGTTCAGAGAGCAGGAAAAAAAAGTTATAGAGCAGCTTGCTGAGCTGCAGCAAACTCTAGATTTGATCAAATATAAATGCTGGTACTATGAAACTGCTCAAGCTAAGGGCACCTGTGATATACATGATTCCTTGAAGCCAGAAGATATCCCAGAAGACATTAAGGTTTTAAAAGAAAAAACAGAAAAAATGTATTGCTGTAAACAAAGTGATGATTAAAATTAAAGCCAGATAAACAAGTAATTTCTTGTTTATCTGGCTTTTGGCAAATTACTTCTGATGATTCTCTGAAGTTTTCCATTCTTGTATTATTTCTCTTGTTATAGGCTCGCACAAATCATAATAATTTTCAATTTTATAATTTACAATATCCAAACATTGCTGCAGATCTTGCATTTGTTTTTCAATATTACCCTTTACTTCAATTAGAATATCCCTTCTCGATTCCTTTGTGGAATTTCCTTCATTTGCAAGACGAATATATTCTATAATAGCTTCAAGGGATGCTCCAGCCTTTTTAAACTTCAGAACAAATTCTACCCAATGAATTGCTCTTTCATCATAGTCTCTTATACCTGATTTTGTCCTTTGTATATGTGGTATTAACCCAATACGTTCATAATAACGCAAATTGTCTACAGATACCCCTGTTCTTTCCGCAACCTCTTTGATATTCATAATATTCTCCTCCTTTATCCTATTGTGGTTATAATGCCCTCTTAAACAATAGCGAGTAGGATTACTTTATGATATTTATTACATCTTCTACAATCTGAACATCTGTAAGCCTGTTCTTTTTCATTAGTTTATCTGGAACATAACGATCTAGAAATTCTTTCTTTATACCATAGTTCAATACTTTCATTTCTGAAGGTCCATAATATCTTGCTACCTTTTCTCCAAAGCCACCTTCTAAAATACCGTCTTCAAGTGTAACTACAAGCTTATGTTCCTTTTTCAAGCTTTCGAGTAATTCTTCATCAACACCTGTAATGTATTTTGGATTAATTAAGGTAGCCTCAACGCCATTTTCTTTTGAAAGCTTATTAATAACTGCTTCACCAAGCTGATAGAAATCTCCAAGAGCAACGATTGCAACATCTTTTCCTGCCTTTGTAACCTCATATTTATTCAATTTAGAATAATCCGTATTATCTGCTGTTCCTCTTTCAATAACTCCTAGAGCTGGAACACGTATAGCCACAGGATGCTCATTTTGGCTCATTCCCCAATTAAGCATAGCAAAATATTCTTCCTTACAGGTTGGCGCAAGATATACCATATTAGGAATATTGCTCATCATGCCAATATCATATAGTCCGATATGGGTAACATCGTTCATTCCATAAACCGATGCATAGTTAACTAGTATTACTGCTGGATTGCTATTTATGCATAAATCCTGTGAAAGCTGATCATAGGTTCTCTGAAGGAATGTGCTATATACTCCATAAACTGGTCTTCCCCCATTTGCAGCAATTCCTGAAGCTAAAGCAACAGCATGTTCTTCTGCAATACCAACATCTACAAATTGTTTTCCAGCTTCTTTTCTTCTGGCTGAATTAAAGCCAAATACAGTAGGAGTAGCTGAAGTAATTGCAACTACCTTAGGGTCTTTCTTCATGGCATCTAACAAATATTCTGCTGTAAGATTTCCATAATCTTCTCCTGAACCCATGGAGAATTTTGATGCTCCGGTTTCTAGTACAAAAGGCATTCCATAGTGCCATTGTTCCTTATTCTTTTCAGCTAATTCAAAGCCTTTTCCTTTAATTGTGTGAATATGGATAACTACTGGATGATCTGTATCCTTTACCCTATTAAATACCCTGATTAGCTGCTCAAAGTCATGACCATCTTTTACATAATAGTAATCAAAGCCTAATGCCTTAAAGAAATTATTTTGGCTTTTGCCTTCAGTATCTCTAAGTTCTCTAAGGTTTTTATATAAACCTCCATGGTTTTCTGCAATAGACATGTCATTATCATTTACAATAACAATCATATTTGTTCCCGCTTCTGAAGCATTATTTAATCCTTCATAAGCTTCTCCGCCACTTAAAGACCCGTCTCCAATGATGGCTATCACATTGTCCTTTTCAGACTTTAAGTCTCTTGCTTTAGCAAGTCCGCTAGCGAGGCTTATGGATGTGGATGTATGTCCTATATTAAAAAAATCATGCTCGCTTTCTTCTGGATTTGAATAGCCTGATACTTCGTCATATTTTTCAGCATTAATAAATGCTTCTTTTCTTCCAGTAAGCATTTTATGAATGTAACTCTGATGAGAAACATCATAAACAATCTTATCCTTTGGTGAGTTAAATACATGATGTAATGCAACCGTCATTTCAACCATTCCAAGATTTGGACCAACGTGTCCTCCATGCTCACTTAATTTCTTAAGCAAAACTTCACGTATTTCTGCACTCAAATCTTTCATTTCATCTGCTGATAATTTTTTTAGATCTTCTGGCGAGTTAATTTTTTCTAAATACATATTTTTCCTCCTAATATTTCTCATATGTCTACTTCTTACATTAAAGAGCCCATATTAATCCTTTATTTATACATACTATAGTTAGCGCGAACTCTATTATGTGATACGACTATCATAAACCTGAGAGTGCACTCTCAGTCAAGCAAATAAATAAATTTTTTTCTAAAAATATTCTTCTACCTAGTAATACTCGCAAGAATTTAAAAGGTCCGCTTCCAAATCAATATAGGAAGCAGACCTTAAATAATTTTTTCTATCTAGTTTTAAATATTAGTTATTAGCTAAAAGGATTTTCTGTTTTGTAAAGTGTTCCTTTAGGTTGATTAAAGCCAACTTCTTTAACTCCTAAATATCTGAATAAATTGTAGATTGCCTTTCCAAAGTGCCCAAATGCAACTGCTCCATGATGGGGATATCTTCCTTCGATTAATACATGACGATAGAACCTTCCCATTTGAGGAATTGCAAAAACTCCTATGGATCCAAAAGAGCGTGTTGCAACTGGTAAAACTTCTCCTTCAGCAACATAAGCAGTTAATTCTGCATCAGCATTGCTTTGTAATCTAAAGAATGTTATATCTCCTGGAACTATATCTCCTTCAAGAGTACCTCTAGTTATATTTGGTTCTTGATTTGGCTCTAAAGCTCTAGCCATAATCATTTGGTTCTTCATAGTTCCACAAGTTAACTTGCAAGAAGCTGTATTACCACAGTGGAATGCCATAAATGTATCCTTTAATGTATAATCAAACTTTCCTTTTATTTCAGTATCATACATGTCAGCTGGAACTGTGTTGTTTATGTCAAGTAATGTAACAACATCCTGGCTTATGCAAGTTCCAATATATTCACTTAATGCTCCATATATATCAACTTCGCAGGCTACTGGAATTCCCATAGCAGTTAAACGGCTGTTTACGTAGCATGGTACAAAACCAAACTGAGTTTGGAAAGAAGGCCAGCACTTGTTTGCAAATACTACATATTCTCTTGAACCCTTATGCTCTTCCATCCAGTCTAATAGAGTTATTTCATATTGAGCAAGCTTTGGAAGTATACCAGGCATTTTGTTTCCTTCGCCTAATTCTTTTTCCATGCTAGCTATTACTTCTGGAATTCTTGGATCATCTTTGTGATCATTGAAAGCTGCAAATAAATCTAATTCTGAGTTTTCTTCTATTTCAACACCTAAATTGTATAACTGCTTAATAGGTGCATTACAAGCTAAGAAATCCTGAGGTCTTGGTCCAAAAGATATTATCTTTAAATTCTTTAATCCAAGTATTGCATTAGCAACTGGTACAAATTCAGAAATCATATCTGCAACTTGACTAGCTGTTCCTACTGGATATTCAGGAATGTATGCCTTTATATTACGAAGAGCTAAGTTATAGCTTGCATTTAGCATCCCACAATAAGCATCTCCACGTCCGCCTATTAAATTATCTCCTGATTCTTCTGAAGCAGCTACAAACATAACTGGTCCATCAAATTCCTTAGCTAATAAAGTTTCAGCAGTTTCAGGTCCAAAGTTTCCAAGATATACTACTAAAGCATTAACTCCAGCTGCTTTAACTTCTGCTAAAGCCTTCTTCATATCCTTTTCATTTTCAACAGTTGTTAAGCATTCAAATATTTCTCCATTGTAGGCTTCAACTACTGCCTTTCTTCTAGTTTCTGAAAGCTCCATTGGGAAGCAATCTCTGCTTACTGCAACAATTCCTAATTTAACCTTTGGTGTGTTATTCATTGTAATTTCCTCCATCATATTATATTTTTATATAATTCGTTTACATTATTAATGCACTTTTTATAGTTTATTTTATTGAGATATTTTCTCCAACTAGACCTATAAATGCTCCC
Source organism: Clostridium sp. 19966 (assembly GCF_032335695.1). NCBI lineage: Bacteria > Bacillati > Bacillota > Clostridia > Eubacteriales > Clostridiaceae > Clostridium > Clostridium sp. 19966. The sequence goes on along the minus strand of NZ_JACTOJ010000001.1, from coordinate 16,147 downwards.
TGCTGTACTAAATCTGTATCCTTGTGACCAATTAACCATTTATTTTTAGCAAAAAGTAAAGCATCTTCTCCAATTTTTGCGGTTTTATTATCTAAAGGTAAATTTGTATCCCTAGGCAAAACTACAACACATTTAAAGCCTTCTTCATTCACATTACATGGTGCATAATGAAGTGTAGTAGCATAAACCTCGATTATAGTTCCAGCAGGAACCTTAAAAGCTTCAATTTTAGAGGTATCATAGAAGTAGTCCTCTTCAATATCTTGCTGGCTGCCTATAAGCAATATAAGATCAGTTACTGCTATATTAATTTCAGAGGAGCGATGATATTCAACTGCATTCAAAGAATAATTGTTACCATTACAATAACCTATTTGAATTGGCAGTTCTCCATATTCCCTATCTTGCAATTCCTTAGCAATACTTAGCTCTTCAAGCTCTTTAATTGATGGCTCGTATATTACTTCTTCCGGCAGTGGAGTATTTTTCATTTTTTCAATTATTTCTTTACAATCATAGTTTTTTAATACTTGTCCATACTTTTTAAACTCTTTGTCTGTAACGTTTTTAATAATCATATTTTTCATCCTTTCTCTAGGATTCCTCGATTTTTAAAATACTTTTTAAATGTCATTTAATAAGTTTATTTTAATTGTATTTTTAACTTTAGTCAATATGGTTTAGTAAACTTTTTCATAAAAAAATAAATTCTAAACTCAAAGGAGTAAAGAATTATTTTTTATATGGTTGATGAGTATAAGCTATAATAGTGTCCTTTTATTGCCATTAGATAGTCATGCTTCCCTTTCTCAACAATCTCACCATTTTTCATGACTATAATCTCATCTGCATCTTTTATTGTGGAAAGCCTATGAGCAATTATTATTTTTGTACAGCAGTTTTCTGTAAAATAATCCGAAATGATTTTCTCATTTATTGAATCTAAGGAACTGGTTGCTTCATCTAAAAGTATTATCTTCGGATTGTTAATTATTGCCCTGGCCAATGCTATTCTTTGACGTTGACCTCCCGATAGATTCACTCCCATTTCAGATACTAAAGTATTGTACTGCATTGGCATTTTTTCAATTTCTTCAGAAATATTTGCAATTTTAGCGGCATTGGTTACTGCCTGAAAACTTATTTTTTTATTATTTAGTGTAATATTATCGTAAATAGACTTATTAAATAAGGAAATGTCCTGTGGTACAATTCCCATTTGTTTTCGTAAATCCTTTTTATTTATTTTTTTCATATTAATATTATTATAAAAAATTTCACCTTCATAGGGTTCATATAATCCAGCAATTATTTTTGCCAAAGTGCTTTTTCCAGAACCTGACAAACCCACGATAGCTACACTTGTATTTTTATGAATATGTAAATTTATATTTTTTAAAACTTGTTCAGCTCCTTTTGAAAAAGCAAAAGAAACATTCTCTAGCCTTATATCTCCATCTATATCTAATGGTTTATCATTAACAATATCTTCCTCTACTTTCGTTTGAAAAATATCATTCATTCTTTCTAAATATGTCTTTGTTATAACAAATGAATTCCAATTAGCTATTATATTTGAGGCTACTGAGAAAAAAGAATTACTTAAGGAATAATATGATATTACTTTACCTATACTTATTAACTTTTGTGAATAGAAAAAAATACTTATAACCAAAATACAAAATGGAGATAGTGTACTAATAAACAAGGAAATAGCATTTATAAAATTTTTGAATTTTTCATTTGTTTTAAATTTAGATATATATATTTCATATTTATCCTTCCAGGTTTCTTGTATCTCATTTTCTATTGCACTCATCTTAATTCCAAGCATAGAGTAAAGAGTCTCAACTTGTATCCCCTGCAAATTACTTTGTTCATTTATAACGTTAGTATTATATTCTTGAATATAAGGTCTAAAGAAATATATAGTTATCAAATTTACAAGCATTAATAATAGCAATATCATTGTTAGCTTTTCTGATATGTTTGCCAAATATATTGCAATGAATAAACAAGCTCCAATATCAATAAACCAATTTATAATTTTCTCAGCTAATGTTTCTCTGACAACATTGCAACTATTCAAAGACAATAAAATGCTGCTTTTAGGCCGTTTATCAAAAAATTCATATGGAACTTTCAGCAACCTATGAAACATACCTCCATTTAACTGAGCATCTAAATTAATCCTGTATTTGAGAATAAAATTATTTTTTATATAACTAAAAAGAGAGTTGATTATTATTAGAAATACTAAAAAGATTATATATATATCCACATCCAAAGTTTTACTTAAATAAACAGCTTTATCAATTATTTTTTGGATAATGATTGGTATACTAATAGATGTAATGTAGCTAAATACTGAAACCAAAACTATTTTTGCTATAGTAAACTTATTTTTTACTAAAAGCTGCTTAAAATCTATTAAGTCATTATGTTGAGCTTTTCTTTTTTTAAAATTTTCATTAGGTTCTACCGTTAATACAACTCCTGAATAGTATTTTGTAAATACTTCATTATCTAATATTCTCCTGCCAAAAGCTGGGTCTACTATTGTAAATTTACTTTTTTTAATTTTTTCTAAAATCACAAAATGTTTGTTATCCCAAAAAATTATTGCTGGAAGCTTAATTAGTAATAAAGCTTTAATATCACATTTAAAGCCTCTGGCATCAAATTTTAATTCCTTAAGGGTATCCTTTAACTGCTTTAGCGTGACTCCATTTCTTCCTACATCAATATATTCTCTTAATTCATTTATTGTATAATTCGCACCATAATATTTAGCAACCATTGATATACAGCATATACCGCATTCAGTAGACTGAATTTGCTGGACAAAAGGAACTTTTTTCTTATAAAATTTATATATTTTCATGATCATTACCTTGCTTAAATAATTTTCTATTAAAACTTAATCTAACCAAAGAACTTGAGGCAGAGTATTATCCGTTATCTGTTGAATTAGAGAATAGCAATATCCTCCCATTCCCACAAGTAAGGCATAAACTTCAGCATCACCTAATATAGGCTTATTCCATTCTTTTTCTATATAATTTTTAAACAAACATGAAAAATTATAATTACATCTTTCATATAAGACTTTATCGTCTAAAACTTTTGCTGCAAAAGATAATATATTTATGTTTCCTAAATCTCCATGACAAAAAGTGCAATTATTCCCAAATCCCTTATCTTCAGTCATTTCTATTGCTACATCAATTTCATTATCTATACAGTCATCATAATAGCCTGATTTCTTAAGTATCAATCTAGAAAGTAATATTCCAGGAGCTCCATGACACCACCCAAAAGAAAATTTTTCTTTGTTAGCGTTTATATACCAGTTTCTATCCTTAGCGCTGTATAACAATCTTTCATAATTCAACAGCTTTTTAACTAAATCGATAATACTTTCATCTTTAGTAATTTTATACAAATGAATAATACTAGCTATTATTCCTGATGTTCCATGCCCAAAGCCGGTATATCCGCTGCAACCAAACTTTAATTCTGAATCATTTTCAATATTCTGTTTAATATCGTTATAAATTGCTTGTGCTGCTTTAAGTAATAATTGTTCTTTACCTTTATCATCTATAGAATTATGTATTGATAAAATAACACTTAAAAATCCAGACAAACCTGAAACAAAATCAAGATTTACAGTATCATATTCCACGTTTTCTAAAAATATAAAATTTATAAAATCCACTGCTTTATCCATATAAGAAGGTATATTTAGGAGCTTTCCTGTATAAAACATAGAATAAATCATACCACTTAATCCATTAAAAGCTCCAACACTGATATTTATTTTTTTTATATTCTCAGAATATAGTTCATTTATAAACGCATTAATAGGCTCTAAAGCTTCTATAGCAGCAGTTCTATATACTTTTTCTTTTGTTACATATGACAAAGATGCAAATACAAAGGCTAATCCACTATTTCCTCTATATAAATCCATTCCTATATTTGAAATATTAGTATATGCTTCATCTTTACCAATTATTATAGGACCAATCCAACTTCTATCAATTACACCATTCTTATTGCCTTTAATACTTCTTTCCAGTATTCTTAATCCAATTTCTCTAGCAACATTAAGATATGAATCACTATCAATACTATAATTCAAAGGAATTTCTTCAAAGCCGTTTTTAAAAGCTTTTTGCCTGTAGTTTTCTAAGTCATCAACTTTAGTATATAGATAACAAAAATCAATAATTGAAAGCTGCAACCTTAAATCATTTTCACAAAAATCAGAAATTTTATTTATTGCATTCTCTAAAGGAGATGTGGAAAATTTAAAATTCTTAACCATTCTATTTTTAGAATCATAAAGAAAAGTACTATTTGTAAATGTATAAAAATACGGTATATCACCATTTATTAGATCTTCATACTCATGTGTCAATATAAAATTATGTTCTTTATTAAATACGGATAATGAGATTCTTCTAAGTAGTATATTGCGATCTATTTCACTTGAAGCAACTTCTGGATGATAACTAGATCTAAGCAATCTTCCGTACAAAGAAGTGGATTTTGGTATATAACGACATTCTACATTAGCAAACAATTCAACAATTTTCCTCTTATACATATCTTTATTTGTTGCAATCCATTTATAAACTTCAATAAAACCTTTTTTTAAATCCTGTATAAACTTTTCAGAAGATATAATTTCTCCTCCAATAATTGGGTTATTTTTTTCAGGTAATGAAGTTCCATAATTACGTACAACTTTTATGAAATCACTATTACTATTTATTATAAAATCTGATTTATATGGATTTTTTTGTGCTTTAGCTGCTCCTAATCCACCCAATTCATATAAGAAATCTCCATTTACAACATGAGTAGGTAAAAAATGCATACTAGCCACAGATTTATCTAAAATTCTGACAATTTTATTTATTGCGCCTTCAAATCCGTCCAACACTTCAGCTCTCATCAATGTTTCTAAATCAATTAATATTGGAAATTCTCCACATGCTATAAGATTTTCGAAATGAAAGTCAGTAGCATTTATTGAATACAAGATACAAAGTAGTTGTCCCATGCGAATATAAAAGCTTCTCACATGATTAAAACTTAAACATTCATTATAGTCTACCATCTCCATCCAACCATTAATAGAATCTATTGAATATGATTTTGGAGATTTTAATTGCAAAAAGTCACAAATTTTTTTGGAATTAAACCATTCAATTAATTTATAAAAGCTACTAACCATGCCTAACGAGTGTGGTTTATATATAATTGCTTTTTCTTCAAAATTCAATGTAACTACAGTCTTCCCCTGACAATGTGAGTCTCCAAGTCCAATAAATATATTAGTTAATTTACCAAGTTTAATTCCTTGGCAAACATTATTTTCAATATCCATAATGTTACTCTTAGTTTTTTCTATAATTTCAAAAATATAATTAATAGTTTCTCTTGTCTTTAAAATAACTAATTTTGTTAACGCAATGTATTTGTAGTATATCGCTTTTAAATAATTACTATCTAAAAGTAACGTCTCACAAAAATATTTATATCTATTTTCTGAGGAATCCCCCACTAATAAACCATTTTCTCTGCAAGCATTTACTTCTAATACCATAATTTTATATGTCATTGAATATATATTTTGAGATACTTGAATTATTATGCTCATGATTAAATCTTCTGAGTTTTTTATAAAATTCTTATCATTTAACTCATTAATTTTATCTGAAAAATAATACGTTATAATTGGTAGTGAATAATTAGCAAATGGATTTTGAAAAAAATCTTTTTTATGCTTAACTATTAGTTCATTTATTTTATTATCATATTTAACTTTTTCTATTATATTTTCAATCTCATCATCCTTTTTTTCGCTCATTAAACTACGTGATAAATTCATTACTGTTAAATCAATTTTTGAAATTTTATTTATTACTTCTTCAAATTCAGCGTCATTGGATACTTCTTGAAAATAACTTCTCCATCTTAAAATATTTTTACTACGCTTACAATTTAAATTTATAGTTTCTTTTGTCATCATCACTTCTCCCAACTAGATATATTTCTAAAAAATTGATTGTAAATACACAGTTTTATATATGAAAAGTTTAAATTAAATCAACTTTAATTTAAACTTCATGAAGAAGTCATTTTTAGTATTTAAAAATGACTTCTCTTGAAATTTAATTAGTAATTTAGCATGATACAGATAAATTGCATTCGGCTGATAAAGTACAGAATGCTCCTGGTCCTGCTACAGTAGCTTCCCTAGCTTGCTCTTGTGAATGTCCCCAGCTTGAGTTTGCCATCCCTCCAGCTATTTTATTCATGTCTTGCTCCTGTAGTTCTTCAACCAAGCTTCCAATTACATTGTTTGATTTCATATCCATTTCTCTTCACCCTTTCCGTAAATATTTCTGTAAATAGATTGATTATCGTAATTATAAAAGTATATTTATATGTTATTTTTATACTTTTATGTTAAATAATATATTTACGCATATATATTACCATATTTTGTATTTTAATTAAATATTTTAATTATTTCAGATTAATTTACCAAGTGACATTTATATTTATTTTTAAACAATATAAATTAAAATAACATAATAAAAGTAATAGAAATGAATAGATTTATGTCTATTTATTATCCTTATTGCCCTACTAATCATAAAAGAAAATTAGCACTAATAAAATATATATTATAAAAGGCTTTTTATTATGTAAAGAAAGGACATGTAAGTTTTCACTCCCATGTCCTCAATTGTATAAAGTTCTATTTTTTTATCTTACAATTTAATTACTTTTTTCTTAATCCTTGTCTGCATCATAGATTCTATTTTTATAAAAGCATTTTGTGCTTCCTCATAAAAATATTTCTAGACTTAAAAAACTAAGCTGTAAAATTTTTCTAAAAAATCAACTCACCTGCTTTATAGCCAGCAGGCAATTCTTCTTCATTTAAAAATTTAAAATTGTCATCGTGCAGTATTGGTAAAAACACTTCGTAGGGCATCCTTGAGAACTCACAGGCATAATCACTGGCTCCAAACCACTTGCCTTCTTTACTGCTCAGATTCAAGCCTCTAGCAAATTTTGTATGGTTTGAGCAATCATGAACCGCTAAATCCCAGTTTTCTTCATCAGCTATCTTCATAAATTTCAAAGTTAATTCCCTGCTCCAAATAGGAGATATGTAGCCCTGTCTGGAAATATACATGTTCTCTCCATAGTAATTGTTTATATTATTCTCATTTAGATGTAATTCTGCACAATTTATAAAATCCAGCTTCGTATCTAAAATCTCTTGCTTTTTCTTAAAAAATACTTCAAAAAACTCTGGAGTCATTGGAGTTTCAATACCCACATTTTTAATATATTTTTTGGCTATCCCAATATTCTTAATAACTTTGTCTGAACAATTGGAAGCGCCCAGATTGAAACGCAGCTCATCAAGACCAGCTTCACCTAATGCTTTCAAGGTGTCCTCAGTAGCTAAGGTGCCATTTGTGTATAGATGCTGATGAATTCCTGCAGCACTAAATTTCTTTATAATTGAATAGTATTTTTCAATTTCCATGAATGGCTCTAAATAAACATAGGAAATACCAGTTGGTTTCTGGTGGATAGAAAGGAGTAAATCAATATCTTTTTCATAAAATTTTGTGCCTCCGATTTCCCACATGCCTTCGCCAATAGGAGCAATATCCTCTAGTTCTCCATAATTATAGCAAAACTTACACTGTAAGTTACATTTATTTGTTTTCCTAATTGCACTCAATCCAGTTCCAAGTAAGCAAGAACGACATCCTTTTGCGAATTTGCTTTCATTTCCCACAAAAAAAGTTCTATTCTCTAAGGTTTTTAAGCCTTTAATTTCTGACATTAGCCTATCATTTCTATCATCAATGGCCGCCTCAATTTGCGCAAAGGTAGCATAAATGATTTCTTGCTGCTTTGTCATAACTTCCTCGTCCTCTGGCAATATTGAAAAAAATTCAAACCATTGCAACGCATCCTTCTTTGAAATCTTCATAATGTATCCTCCTATATTTACTCGCTATTAGATTTTACCACATCTTTACCCTTTAGATAATGATGATGTATATAAAAATGAAAATTTTTATTTTTACAGCAAAGCAAAATTTGGCTACAAACGACAAAAAAGCAGCATTTATGGCTGCTTCTCTCTGGTTTTATTTCCAAAACATGATCCAAAAGTGAATTACAGAGTTATGGTTACTTCATCGCCATCCGCTGACGTAACTTCCACCAATTTTAGACCTCTGTAGCCCCTTAGATATTTTATACTCTTGGCAAGTTCATCAAAATCTATGCAATCAATTATGTCCCTTTGCTGCTGATTAAGCTTCTTTCCAGATTTCTCTATAGCATAGGAAGCTATCCGACATCCTAAACTTGCAATACTCAAAGGTATGGGAATAAAAAAGCTCTTACCATTTTTTTCTCTTATATAAATTCTCATTTCAACAATTCCCTTCCGCATTCCTTTTTCTCCACAGAAGAATTATTACTACCTGTGCCTCCAATGCTGTTATTCAACAATAATCTCTACGTTGTCCCCTTTTTCACTTTTCACATCTACGATCTTACCGTCCAGCCCGTCACTTACAGCCTGAAGGATAGCCTGAATATCTATATCCTCTAAACCTTCTACCCCTTCTACCTTAGGTACTCTATTAATAGCTCCTCCTATGGTTTTTATGAACTTAACGGGTATATTTATATTTACATTGTCCCCATTTTGTGAATTAACTCTAATCTTTAGCATTTTATCTGAGTTAATTACTGCAGGAATATTATTTTTAGAAGCATATAACACCTCTATAAGTTCTCCCGCTTTCTGCGCATCAATTTTTCCCTCTTCCAGCATATTTAATACCTTCATAATTTCGTCATTCATTTAATCCAACTCCCCTTTATAATTATTTTTTTAATAAATTTAATGCCTGCTCTGCTGTAATTTCTCCTTTCTCAAGCTTATCAATTACTTCTGAGCTGTTATCTGCTTTCTCTCTAATAGGTACATACCCCAGTGAAGCAATTAAATCTTCAATTTTGCTTCGAACTGTAGGATAAGATATTCCAAGTTCCTTTTCAACATCCTTAATATTGCCCCTGCATTTTATAAAAACTTCTGCAAAATTTAGTTGATCCATGGTAAGGTAAGAAAACTTAGAAAGCTCGAAGTCATTCTCAATTACAGTATTACATTTTTTGCATGTTAATTTTGTAACTGTAAGCTTGGAATTACATACAGGACATTGAGTTAATATTCTATAAGCCATACAAATCACTCTCCATAATTATATTATACTACTAATATTTATTTTTTCAATATATTGATTAATTTATTTTATATATTTTTATTTATTAATTAATTATTTTAATTAGTTTATTAATTTTTTTATAATTGGTTATAATTAAAAAGAAAGATATACTCAAATGGCTTGAGGATACATAAAACACAAAAAAGGCTAGATTTCTCTAACCTTTATATTTCAGCCTATTATTCCAAGCATTCCACCTTAAATGGTAGAAAAGCATCCAGATTTAACCTAAAAGCTTTGTTCAGCTTTCATATCAAATTACGATATTCTCTTCTCCCATCTACAATGGCATATACAATGACTAACTTATCTGACTCATTTATCTTATAAAAAATAAGATGTCTTTCAACGATCAATACTCTGTACCCTTGCTTTTTTAAAATGGAATATTTCGGGGTGCTTCCTAACTCTGGAAACTCTTGAAGACGATTGATTGCTGTTTCAATCTTGTCTAGATATTCAAGTGCGATATTAACATCACCATTGTCACCCGCAATGTAAAAAATGATTTTGCGAAGCTGCTCCTCTGCTTTATCCGTTCGTAATATTTTATAAATCATCCAACTTTCCGCCTTCCTCGAAAGCTTGCTTCCTTTCCAGTAAGGATGCACGAAGATCGTCAAATGAATCCTGCATCGATGCCAATCTTCCATTTCTTACATCATCTTCTGCCTCTGCAAGTGTTCTGAGTAGCTCCAGTTCCGATTTCATCTGATAGTAATCCTGCAATCCAAGAACTGCTGTATCACCTCGTCCATTTACAGTAATAATAACGGCATCTCTTGATTCTTTGCACTGCTTGGAGATTTCACTATAATGATTTCTTAAATCCGCCGATGGTCTGATTGCTGCTTCCATGCTATCACCTCATTTCGATATTTTCATAGTCATATAATATCATGATATGACTATTTCTTCAAGTTATTATTTTTGTTGGCTCTGTTTTAAATAAGTGTTGATTTTTACATTGATTTAAAACATTCATAACTCTTTTCTTCCACTTGCTTAGTGAGTGGTTTTTATTTGTTACATAATCAAAATGCCATGATTAATCTTTAAATTAACCATGGCATTTTTCTATGCTTCTCTATTTAAGCCTTAGTAGTAGTTCTCCAGAGCCTACTTGCTGGCCTTCTTTTACATTGATTTCAGTTACCTCACCACTTACTGATGCTGTTACTCTTGTTTCCATTTTCATTGCTTCAACAATTATTAGCGCATCATTTTCCTTAACTTTATCCCCTTCCTTAACTAGAACAGATAAAATTGTTCCTGGTATTGGTGCTCCAATTTCATTGGGATTGTCGGCATCTGCAAATTTAGTTTCAATTACCTCATTAAGTCTCTTGCTGTTTTTATCTTTAATCTTAATCTCTCTTCTAAATCCATCTACCTCGAAAAATAAAGTTCTGTTTCCTTCTTGGTCTACTGAGCTTACTTTAATTAATTTGGTTATAAAGCTCTTTCCATTTGAAACTTCAACTTCTGATGTCTCTCCTTCAGCTAGTCCGTGGAAGAAAACATCGCTTCCCATACAGCTTAAATCTCCAAATTGTTTTCTATATTTTAAGTATCCTTCAAATACATCTGGATATAAAGCATAACTTAGCTTATCCTTCATGGTTGGCTCAAAACTGTACTTTCTCTTTAAATATTCGCCTATTTTATCAAAGTCCTCTGGTTCTAAAAGTTCTCCAGGTCTACATGTTATCGGTTCTTCCCCTTTTAACACAAGCTTTTGAAGCTTTTCTGGAAAACCATCCATAGGCTGCCCCATCATACCTTTAAAATATGAAACTACAGAATCAGGAAATGCTAGATTTACAGCTTTTTCATATATGTTTTCTTTTGTGAGACCATTTTGGACCATGAATATTGCAAAGTCACCAACCATTTTAGATGAAGGTGTAACTTTTACTATATCCCCAACTAATTCGTTAACTTCTTTATACATCTTTTTAACTTCATTAAATTTATGTCCAAGACCAAAGCTCTCAACTTGTGGCTTTAAATTTGAGTATTGACCTCCTGGAATCTCATATTCATAAATTTCTGCTGAGCCAGATATAAGTTCAGACTCAAATTTATAATATACAGGTCTAACTGCTGACCAGTAATCAGAAATCTGCTGTATTCCATTTAAATCTATACCAGTATCTCTTCTGGTATTCTTTAATGCAGCAACTACTGAGTTAAGTGCTGGCTGGCTTGTTAAGCCTGACATACTGTTAAATGCAGTATCAACAATATCAACTCCTGCCTCTGCGGCCATTATCACTGTTGCAACTCCATTTCCTGTAGTGTCATGTGTATGAAGATGTATTGGCATACCAACTTCTTCTTTCAATGCTTTAACAAGCTTAAAAGCAGCATGTGGTTTTAAAAGAGCAGACATATCCTTAATTCCTAAAATATGCGCACCTGTCTTTTCAATTTCCTTTGCTAAGTTTACATAGTAATTTAAATTATATTTTTCTCTTTTATCGTCTAAAATATCTCCAGTGTAGCATATACAAGCTTCTGCAATCTTACCGCTCTTTAACACTTCATCTATAGATACTTCCATTCCCTTAAGCCAGTTTAATGAATCGAAAATTCTAAATACATCAATTCCACTTTCGGCGGATTCTCTAATAAATTCACGTATCACGTTATCAGGATAGTTTTTATATCCAACCCCATTAGCTCCACGCACAAGCATTTGGAATAATACATTTGGGATCGCTTTTCTTAGCTTTCTAAGCCTCTCCCAAGGTGACTCATTTAAAAAGCGATAAGAAACATCAAAAGTTGCTCCTCCCCACATTTCAAGAGAGAATAAATCTTTTCCATATACAGATGTGGGCTGTGCTATTTTTAGCATATCTCTAGTTCTAACTCTAGTTGCCATAAGAGATTGATTTGCATCCCTCATTGTAGTATCTGTAAGTAAAAGCTTTTTTTGATCCTTTATCCAGCTTAAAAGTCCAGCTGTACCTTTAGTATCTAATATTTGTTTTGTTCCGCATAAACCACTTGGCGTTTCTATCTTAGGAACTACTGGTACGTCATATTCTCTCTTTTCACCTTTAGTTTCGTTAACCACCTTATCTCCAATGAACTTTAATATTCTGCTTTCTTCATCAGCTTTAGGTGAAACATCAATCAAATCAGGATTTTCATCAATAAATCCAGTATCACATTTTCCAGCTAAGAATGTAGGATGATTAAGTACATTTATCAAAAATCCAATGTTGGTCTTTACACCAACGATATTAGTTTCTTCTAATGCTCTGATGGATTTTCTTATAGCATCCTTAAAGGTTTTGCCAAGAGATATATTCTTTACGAGGAGACTATCATAATAAGGAGTTATTACTGCCCCCGCAAATCCATTGCCTCCATCCAGTCTTATTCCATTACCAGAACTAGTTCTATACACTTCTATTTTACCTGTATCTGGCGCAAAGTTATTTACAGGATCCTCTGTTGTGATTCTGCACTGAATTGAATATCCTCTTGGCTTTATGTCATCTTGTGATTTTATGCCAACTTCTTCTGAATCAAGTCTATGTCCTTCAGCGATTAATATTTGACTTTGAACAATATCAATGCCTGTAATCATTTCTGTTATTGTATGTTCTACCTGCACTCTTGGATTCATTTCTATAAAGTAATGATTTCCGTGCATATCAACTAAAAACTCTAATGTTCCAGCACTCCTATAGCCAACGGATTTAGCTATTTTAAGTGCATCCTCACAAATCTGTTTTCTTTTTTCATCTGAAATTGAAAATGCAGGTGCTATCTCAACTACCTTCTGATGCCTTCTTTGGATCGAACAGTCTCTTTCATAAAGGTGAACAATATTTCCATATTTATCTCCAAGCACTTGAACCTCAATATGCTTTGGTTTTTGTAAATATTTTTCCATGAAAATAGTATCGATTCCAAATGCCTTTTTTGCTTCGCTTTTAGCGCTCAAAAATGAAGCTTCTAAATCTTCTTCACCTCTAACTATTCTCATGCCTCTTCCACCGCCGCCGGCTGCTGCCTTAAGCATTATTGGATAGCCACATTCTAATGCAAGTTTTTTTGCTTCTTCTACAGTTTTTATATCAATTTCAAAACCTGGAATGGTTGGTACTCCTACTGAATGTGCCACAATTTTAGATTTTATTTTGTCACCAAGCTTCTCCATCATTTCAGCAGTAGGTCCTATGAACTCAATACCTGCTTCTTCACATTTTCTAGCAAATTCAGCATTTTCAGATAAGAATCCATAACCAGGATGTATAGCATCTACACCTTTTTTAATTGCAAGATTTATAATTTCTTCAATATCCAAATAAGCTTCTACTGGACTTTTATTCTCCCCAACTAAATATGCCTCATCTGCTTTCGTTCTAAATAAGGAATACTTATCTTCATTAGAGTAAATTGCAACAGTCCTTATGCCCAGTTCTTTACAAGCTCTAAATATTCTTATTGCTATTTCGCCTCTATTAGCAACTAATACTCTTTTAAATTCGCTCATTTTTGGCCCCCTATTATTTTTCTTCCTAACTAATAAAATAACTGGTTTTTCAGTAAAATGCAATATGTTTTTGCGATTTTATGCATTTTTTGTTGGTTTTTATGAAGTTATCGAGATAAAATGAAATTTTCTGACAATTATTGTTGCATTTTATACTTAACTAGATAACTAGTTTTCTAGATTTCTAGATTTCTAGTTCATTAATTAAGCTCCTGACGTTACTCTACATTACTTTTAAAGTTAGAAAAAAACGAGCCCTCTCGGGCTCGTCAGCAATATACTTTCCTAGACTTTAAAATTCTCTGTTAATGGTCTAATTTATTATTATCTTTAATTATAGCTTTAAAATCAAATGTATAATATTACGTAGATAAATTATAATGATACTGCTCTATACCTAGAATTGTGTAAATTCTGCTATAACCTGCATCTATAAGTACTTGTGCAGCTACAGAACTCTTATACCCCCTTTGGCAATAAAGTATTAATGGAGTATCCTTTCTATCACATACCGAGAACGGGTTATTCGATATATCATGTAATGGTATACAAACACTTCCCTGTATATGCCCTGTCTTGTAATCCTCATTAGTCCGCACATCAACAAGCATTGCAGTATTATCATTTAATATCAACTCCCATGCTTCATCGGGTGATAGATTTTTACTTTTAAATTCTCTGCCCTCAGTCTTGGAAATACGCTGATCCCTATCAAGCATTCTTACAACAACTGCTGCAGCTTCCGCGCGAGTAATAATTCCCACAGCATCAAGCACGTTATTGTTACGCCCGAGCATTATACCTTTAACATACATCTGTGCTATGTGCATAACACAGGTATGGCACAAATATAAGTCCCTAAGATTTTCTGCCGCCGACCATTCATTCTCATCTCTTTCTCCGAATTCCATTAAAAGCGCTTCATGAACTATTCTTGCAGCTGAACGGCGCTCAATCGGTTTGCTTATATTTGCTATATCATAGTCCCCTATTATCCCCTTATACAACGCATAGTCCATGTATCCTGATGACCAACCGTCACGCGTTGGCTCTATATTGCCTTTACTACTTCTAATTATCATTGTCACAAACTGTTCAGTAGTAACATTATCCTCAGGATGAAATAAGCCGTCATTCATCTCAGAAATAATACCACGTTCTATAAGCTTTAATACATATACTTTAGCCCAATGATTATCAATATCAGAAAAATATTTGTCTACCTCATCGGCATATGCGGAACTCAAATTAAGCTTCGCAACACCAAAGTCTATCGCTGTTTGCAGTAATTTTTTCATATTATAAATCCTTTTTTAACATTACTAAAGTTGATGGTTTTACCGTTCAAGTGGAGTTTTGAACTGTTATAACAACAGAATACATAATCAACATATTAAACAGGAGTAACCTTTATGGCTACATTGTCATAGGCGTCAATGCCTGTAACAGAAAAGATTCTTGAAGTGTTCATTGTCTTATCACCTGTCCATAAGTCCGTTATGCAGAAGCTTACAGCATTTTTAAATTTATCAGCATTGACTATTTTGTGATCGATATAATCGATAATGCAGTCTACATCAACCGAATGCTCCTTCGTATCCCTTGAGTCGCTGATATTTATAAAGGACAGTGCAATATCTCCATTGGCAAGAGACTTTACAATAATATCAACACGATTATTATTAGTAATATATCTCATAAGCCCCTAAATTGATTTGGACAATCGCCTATATATTTATTATAATGTAGAAAGTGATTGGAGGTAAACTATGAGAGGAAGAACTTATACAAAGGAACTGAAAGAAGAAATATTAAGAGAAGTTAAAGAAGTAGGAAATGTATCACTTGTTTCAATGAGATAAAGGGCTAGAGAGTGAATTAACAGATATAACAAAGGAGAATGATCAGCTAAAGAAGCTTCTAGGAGAGAAGGACTTAGAAATAGCCATACTTAAGGACTTAATAAAAAAATCAAACCCTCAATTAAAGATAAAGTAGAAATAGCTAAAAAATATGTAGATCAAGGATATAACGCAGTATCTGTCTTGAAGGTGGTCAAGCTTGGTAGATCCACATATTATTACAATTTGAGTATTGAAGGAAAAGAAAAGATAAAACCTAAAGGCGGTAAGCCTAGGGGATATAGTCTAGATAAGGAAGCTAAGAAGATATGCGATGAGCAAATCAAAGAATTTATTATGGAGTCAATTGATGGGGATGCTGCTGATTATGGCTACAGAAAAATAACCTATCACCTAAGGAAATATTACAGCCT